>ALYD01000007.1 GCA_000513555.1 Lachnospiraceae bacterium JC7 | reverse complement strand
AAAGAGGAATGGCAGTCTGTCAGATAACTTCCGGTTTAATCTGCTTAATCTGCACATCAACCCATGAAGGATTGTTAAGTATTTCTGCATCGTCACCCACAAAAACTTTGCTTGCTTCCCCGTCATTCATCAATGTATATCGAGAAGTGGAAGCTGACGCAGTATGACGCGAAGGATTCTGGCGGCGAGACGGTCAAGTGGTACCGTGTCAGGAAGACATGGGCGGATAGTAAGAGTCAGAAGGGCACTTACAAGGTTCTTGCCAATGCGAAGAAGTGTGCAGATCAGAATTCTGGATATAAGGTGTTCGATGCTGACGGCAAGGTGGTGTATGAGCCTAAAACGGCGGAGCCTACGGTGAAGGTGCCGTTTCTGGTACAGGTGAAGATCAGTGATCTGAATATCAGGAAAGGACCGGGAACGAACTATGACAGGGTTCAGTTCAGACCTCCGGGGGGTATACCATTGTGGCGGTATCGGATGGATCCGGAGCGTTTAAATGGAGCAAGCTGAAGAGTGGGATAGGATGGATCGCGCTGGAGTATACAGTGCGACTGTAAACTGAATAACGAATCGTTATCGAGCCTGCGGGTGTTGGGGGAAAATCCTGATGTCCGCAGGCTTTTTTTGTTTATTGTAAGACTATCCTATTGATGTTTTTATAGCGTCAATGAATGTCTGGTTCAATCTGGTAAGTCTTTGGTCTGCCTTCCAGATGAGTTTGACGCCGATAGGCTTCAAGGCTCTTAGGGGCTTGAAAGAAACCTCAGTCATATTCTGATACTCCGGCTTATCCAGAGTGAGGGCTGTGCCGATTCCTGCTTTTACCATTGCAATCATATTGTAGTTCATATCGTAGTAGCCGGTCACGCGAACGCCGGTCACATATTCATTCAGATATTTCTTCAAGTCAGAGATGACATCCAACTGTTGGGGGAGAATGAGACTTCTGTGTCTCAAATCGGCAGCCACAACTTCTTTTTTCTCTGCTAAAGGATCTTCTGCAGGAACTACTGCACCCCAGTAATTCTCATATGGCAGAGTCAGAAATTCATAACGGGACAAGTTGTCATTTGTCCAGACCACGCCAAAGTCCAGAAGTCCCACGTCGATATCATGAAATATTTTATCCGCTGCAAGTGTCTGATAGTCCAGGACCACATCTTTATTTTCTGCTATGACTGGCTGGATGGAAGACAGAATCAGTTCATTTACAGAACCTTCGCCTATACCGATCCGAATTGTCCCTGAGAGAGACTGTCCGGCCAGGATCTTCTTTTCCGTATCTCCGGCAAGCTGGACGATCTCTTTTGCGCGCTGGTAGAGGTAATCCCCATCTTCCGTTAGCGTGATCTCTCTTTTCCCGCGTTCAAACAAGGTAACGCCAAGTCTTTCTTCCATATCCATGATCTGGCGGGAGAGCGTGGACTGAGATATATGCAGGGCATTTGCGGCATGTGTAATGCTCTTATGATCTACGATTGCGATATAGTATTCCAATACACGTATTTCCATAGTGCTTTTTATCCTTTCTTCGGATTTAAGATGTCTATAAGTGATGGTAAAACATCTGATATAACTATTTTACATCATAATAGCTCTGATGTAGAGTATGAACATCAAAGGACAATAACCCTCATGGACAGATGGAGGATCAAAGAAAGGAGATCATTATGAATCTGAATACTTCTTACAAGGCAAAGTTAACGGAGAATCTTAACCTTACACAGGAATGGGACAAGGTTTTCCCGAAGAGCGATAAGGTTGACCATGCGAAGGTGCAGTTTGTGAATCGCTTCGGCATCACCCTGGCAGGGGATCTGTATATGCCGAAGGATGCGGAAAAGGGTATGCCGGCGCTGGCAGTTGCAAGCCCTTATGGTGCAACAAAAGAGCAGTCCGGCGGTTTCTATGCACAGTCACTTGCAGAGCGTGGCTTTGTAACGCTGGTATTTGATCCTTCCTTTACAGGCGAGTCCGGCGGCAGTGTCCGCAACATCTCTGCGGCAGACATCAATCTGGATGATTTCGCATCAGCTATCGATTATCTGGAAGCGTTGGAAGTGGTAGATGCTGACAGGATCGGGATCCTTGGTGTATGCGGATGGGGCTGCTATACTTTCCCGCTTGCAGCAATGGATACCAGGGTGAAAGCGGTTGTCAGCGCAACGATGGGAGCGTTTGATACCTTCGCAAATGGCAAAGAACGTGTAGAGGGCCGCCGCGCTCTCAATGAGATTCGCAGTAAGCTGGCTCAGGGAGAGAATGTGCCGGTGATGATCACGGTCCCTGACATTGATGAAAATTCTCCGGATTTCATGAAGGATTACTATGATTACTACCGCACAGACCGCGGCTACCACAAGCGCTCCATCAACTCAGGATGCGGATGGAACCCGACCACCTTCTTAAGCCATTACACGAACGATATCTATGCATATTCCGATGAGGTGACGCAGCCGTGTCTCCTTGTTCACGGTGACCAGGCATGGTCCTATCAGCAGTCGGTTCTGATGATGGATCGTCTTACGAATGCGGCAAGCAAGGAACTCATCACGGTGGAAGGCGCTACACATTGCGACCTCTATGACGGCGGCGATAACAATTATATCCCGTTCGATAAGATCGAGGAATTCCTGAAGAAGAATCTGTAATCGGGAGGGCGTGTGAGATGAAGACTCTGATTGCTTATTATTCGCAGTCCGGGCAGACAAAGCGAATGGCAGAGGTGATCGCTGAAAAGCTTAGCGCGGATCTGTATGAGATCATCCCTGCAAGAACATACAATGATGATATGTGGAAAGCCTGGGATGAGGCACAGGTCGAGAGACAGGAAAACAAGTATCCTGAGCTGAAAGGCGGGATGCCGGATCTATCCGGATATGACATGATTCTTATTGGTACCGGCATCTGGGGATATACGATGGCAAATCCCGTGACGTCCTTCATCCGTCAGATGGATTTCGCAGGGAAGACGATGTCAGCATTCTGGACATTCTATGACCATGATGAGAAAGCAGACGAAGATTTCAGAGGCTGCCTGAAGGGTGCAAAGTATGTCAAGGGACTGCCGCTTCCGAGAAGCCTGACTTCAAGTAAAGAACGAACAAGTGACGCAATGGATCAGTGGATCCGCACATTGTAAGGAGGGATTTGATGGAATATAAAGTGCTTTCCAATGGGATAAAAATGCCGATGGTCGGATTTGGCGTGTTTCAGATAGACGACCAGAAGGTTTGTGAACAGGCGGTACTTGACGCAATCGAAGTGGGATACCGCAGCATCGATACTGCAGCAACTTATCTGAATGAGGAAGCAGTCGGAAGAGCCGTTGCTGCAAGCGGAGTAAAAAGAGAAGAGCTTTTTATCACCACGAAGCTGTGGGTGCAGGATCATGGTTATGACAATACGAAGAGGGCGTTCGAGAAGAGCCTGAAGAAACTGGGACTGGATTATCTGGACATGTATCTCATCCACAAGCCTTATGGTGATTATTATGGATCATGGAGGGCGATGGAGGATCTTTACAAAGAAGGCCTCATCAAGGCAATAGGCGTGACCAGTTTTCCGAGTGAGCGGCTGCTTGACCTGTTTCTTCATAACGAGATCAAGCCGATGGTCAACCAGATTGAGACGAATGTGTGGTTCCAGCGTAAGGAAGAAGAGGACTTCTTGAAGAACGAAGGAATCGCTCATGAGGCATGGGCACCTTTTGCGGAAGGAAACAATGATGTGTTCAATGCGCCTGTTCTGAAAGAAATCGGAGAAAAATATGGAAAATCCACAGGACAGGTCATGCTTAGATGGTTGATCCAACGTGATGTGATCGTTATCCCGAAGTCGGTGAAGAAGGAACGCATGAAACAGAATATCGATGTGTTTGACTTTGAACTTGCCGCAGAGGATATGGAAAAGATAGTCACAATGGATACAGGAAAGAGTACGATCCATGATCCGCAGGATCTGGAAACGGCAAGATGGATCGGAACGTTCGCTGTATCATAATGCATCAGATGTTCAACTTCCTTGACGGTCTGTTCAACATCGGGACGGATGCATTGCCGGCAGATGAAGGAATGGTCGTCTATCTGGGAATCTGTGCCGTCTGTTATGCTCTGGTGGCTGTTGCCACAGTTCTTATCAATAAAGATAAAGTCAATGAATCTGATGAGCTAGTGTGACTGAATAATGCGATATATCGCAATATAAAGAGCCCAGTTATAATTTGTTATCTCCGCGTTATGTTTTGTTATATTTTGTTATCTAAACGTTATGCGGTGTAAATTTTTAAGCCTAAAAATCTATGTTATTGTTATAATGCGCCAAGGAACATGAGTGATGCATCACTGCCTGGTGCATTTTCTTTTGCAAAAGAATACAGGATAAGCGAAACGTCAGACTGGACATGGAAGTCCGGTTCTGGCGTTTTTTGCGTCCAGAAAAAAAACAATTCATAGAAAAGAGGATGAAAAATGGATTTTGAAACTTTTAAGGAGAATTTGGCAAAGTATGTGAAGGAGAAGCTTGATGCGAGATTCGGTGGTGACACAACTGTTGAGTCCCAGAAGGTGGACAAGGCGAATGAGACTTATGAAGCTCTCACAGTAAAGCCTAAGAACAGCAACATCGGTGTGAACCTCAATGCTGACAAGCTTTACGAGTCTTATCAGGATGGTGCTGCTTACGACAATCTTGTAGATAGGGCTGCCGAGATGGCTGGTAACGCTCTTGAAGCCAGACCTGAGTTTGATATCGCTGCAATCAGCGATTATGAGCAGATGAAGCAGAAGCTTTCCATGGAGGTTGTTTCAGCTGAGAGAAATGCTGAGTTCCTTGAGAACGTACCTCATAAAAATATGGAGGATATGGCGATTGTTTATCGTATCGTCCTTGATACTTCGGAAGAGGGCAGAAGCTCAATCCTTGTGACAAACAAGATGCTTGAGAGCTACGGTATCACAGCTGAGCAGCTTCACGCTGATGCAATGGCTATCGCTCCTGAGGTAAGACCTGCTGTAATCCAGGGAATGTCAGAGGTCATGGCAGAGATGCTTGGACCTGAGCAGGCTGAGATGATGGGACTTTTCCCTACACCGGATGAGCCTATGTATGTTGCTTCGGTGCCTGACAAGGTGCAGGGAGCCAGCGTACTTGCTTATCAGAACTTTATGGATGAAGCAACTGAGAAGCTCGGTGGCGACTTCTATATTTCACCTTCATCTATCCACGAGATTTTGCTTGTGAAGGACAACGGACAGTTCGACAGGGCGGCTCTGGAGCAGATGGTAAAAGAGGTCAATGCAACGCAGGTTGCACCGGAGGATAAGCTCACCGATAGTGTCTATCACTACGATTCCAAGGCGAGAATCTTCGAACTTGCGGAGAAATTCGAGGTAAGAGCAGCCGACAGGGATGTGGAGAAGGCAGCGGAAAAAGAGACTGCGAGAGATGCAGATCTCGATGAGAAGCCGTCCACCCTTGCAAAGCTTAAGGCTGAAAAGGAGAAGATTGCCAAGCAACAAAAGAAAGATCCGGTAGTTAAGCACAAGTCCAAGAAGGGACCTGAGCTTTAATCAAAGCACAAAAACGGGTGTCAGCTGCAATGCGGCTGACACCTTACTATTAGGAGGTGTCAAATGTCTAAGCATCGTAACAGCGGGTAATCGAAATATTGGAAGATAAATATAAATGACTGAAGTACAGGTCAACTATTTTGAAGATGAAAGATGGAAAAATACCATTTCAAACCATTTCAGGTGATACTATTCACAGTCGATGGAAATAGGGGTTGAAGTATAAAAAACACTTTGTAGAATAATACGTATCGGGCGCCCGGTGAAAAAGAAAATGGAGGTTCAGAAGATGAACGATATTAAAATCTTTTCCATCGGAAAGATAAATAACAATGATGAAATGGTATGTATAAAGCTGGATGCAAAATATTCAGAGGGATTGAAAGGTCTGAGCGAATATAGTCATGTACAGGTGCTTTGGTGGGCAGATGGCTGTGATAACGAGTCAGATAGAAGTATTCTGATTGAAAATAAGCCGTATAAGAAAGGGCCTGATAAATTGGGCGTATTTGCATTACATTCTCCTGAAAGGCCTAATCCAATAGCAGTATCTAATGTAAATATATCTTATGTAGATGAAGAAAATGGAATTGTAGGTTTATATTACATCGATGCTTTTGATGGAACAAATGTGTTGGATCTAAAGCCATATGTTCCAAGTGTTGATAGAGTTAAAAATGCGAAGGTTCCTAATTGGTGTAGCCATTGGCCAAAGTCTTATGAAGAGAGCGGCGACTTTGATTGGGAATCAGAATTCAGTTTTTGATAAAGGGGACAGTATGGCACTAGCAGATTATATATACAATAAGCCGATTATTGAAACTGAGCGATTGATTTTGCGACCTATGACCTCAAGTGATGTTCCTGCTCTGAATGAATGGATGCCGGATAAATCAATTTATACATATTGGGGTAAAGGCCCCAGTAAGTCCGAAAAAAATCCGGAACTCATGTTTGAGAAGGAATCAAAACCAACAAAGAGCTTTCATCTGGGAATTGCAGAAAAAGGGAACAACAAGGTAATAGGTGATATTTGGATTTATCTGATTGAACACGACAGAATGGCTCAGGTAGCTGTAAGATTATCCAAATTTGTTCATGGGCAAGGATATGGGACGGAGAGCCTATCTGCCATTACAAGATTTTGCTTTGAAAATACAGAACTAAAACGATTGTGGACTGAAGTTGATGTAAGGAATTCTGCTTCATGCAAGATTCTGGAAAAATGCGGTTATGTAAAAGAAGGCATGATCAGACAAGGCAGAATGGTAAATACCTGGTGTGACTATTATATCTACGGCATTCTTAGTTCAGATTATAATCACGGTGAATAGTAACTTTCAGGTAGGATTAGGCATTTTTTACGGACACCTCATCGTTTATTGTATAGTCAGAACCAAAATCTGATATACAGTTACGGGAGGTGTTTTTTGATGCATAGATTTATCTATTGGCTGCGGAGAGGATGGAGAATCCGCGAGAAGAGGTGCGGCCAGTGTTGTCTGACATGTCCGTTTTACAGGGAATGTAGTGGCGAGTAAAAAAGACGGTTCAGGATTTTGTGAGCCAAGAACCGTCTTGGTAAGTATATTAATCTTGATTCGGAATAAGGTTTTCCATGTACCTACATTTGGGGAAACGACTGCATCCCCAGAACTGATTACCTTGATAGTTGCCTTTTTTTGCCGTTCTCAATACAAGTTTACTTCCACATTTAGGACAAAGTCTTTCCTCAGTATCTGTGACCTGTTCAAGCTCTTTAGGAACAGCAGGAGAGCATTCTGATGGCGAAGAAGTCTCAGAAACAGTAGATGTTTCGGCATCATATGGTTGGGTAATTTTATCTATTTTTTATATGAGGCAAGGACTATAAAACGGAAATTGGATAATCTGAATAAGGTAAACTGAGAATTTGCTACAAAGGTAATCGTTATTTCGTTTTTTAACTCGAACTTAACTCGGCTTTAACTCGACAAAAATGCTTTGTGGAGTTATAATCGAGTTAAATCAATATTAAGAAGGGAGTTAAACATGCGAACAATTCCGTATAAAGAGGATTTGAGCACTGAATTTAAAAGTGATTTAAAGAGATATCCGGATAATGACTTAATAGATGAAATTGTTGGTATGGCAAATACCAAAGGCGGAAATTTATATTTGGGTGTAGAAGACGACGGGCAGATAACAGGGGTAAACAAAATACACAAAGATGCAATAGGCGTAGCAGCTCTTGTGGCTAATAATACTGTACCGTCGGTGTCTGTACGTGCGGAGATAATTACAGAAGAGGAAAAAGATATACTTAAGATCGAAATACCGATAAGCAGGACGGTGGTCTCCACAAGGTCGGGAAAGATGTTAAAGCGAAGATTGAAGGCCGATGGAACTCCTGAAGTTATCCCAATGTTTTCGTACGAAATAGTTACAAGATTGTCAGAATTAGCACTACTAGATTTTTCTGCCGGACCGTTAGCAGGAGCTTCTATTAACGATTTTGATTCTAATCAGAGAATCAGATTAAGAAATATTATACAAACAAGGCCTGGAGGAGAAAAAAATCTTCTTGCATTAACAGATGATGAATTAGATAAGGCACTGCGTTTTACAACAGAAGTAGACGGAAAAGTTTATCCTACAGTTACCGGGATGCTTATTTTAGGAAAAGAAAACCGAATAGCGGAGTTAATGCCTACTGTAAAAGCTTCTTTTCAGGTGTTGGAGGGAACAAAAGTTAGAATCAATACGGAGACATCAGCTCCTCTGCTTGAGGTGTTTGAAAAGTTCGAAACATATGCAGAAGCTTGGAATCCTGAACGAGAAGTTGAATATGGTTTATTTAGGGTTGCTGTGCCGGAATTCGACAAAGCAGCATTTCGTGAGGGATTGATTAATGCTTTTTGTCACAGAGATTATACCATGTTGGGAACTGTGAGGGTGCTGATCGATGATGAGGGAATGACTATAAGCAGCCCTGGTGGGTTTATTGATGGGGTGACATTAGAAAACTTGCTAACTGTCGAACCACATGGTAAAAATCCTGCACTTGCAGATGCATTAAAACGAATTGGACTTGCTGAAAAGACCGGACGCGGTATAGACCGTATATATGAGGGTTCTATTATATACGGAAGACCTTGGCCTGACTATTCTGAAACAACAAGCACGAATGTTAGGTTGTTCATTCAAAGAGCAAAAGCAGATGACACTTTTACAAAATTTATTGCAGATGAGCAAAATAGATTAGGAAAACCATTGTCAATTTATGCTTTGATGATTCTTTCATTATTAAAGAATGAAAAACGACTTACGATAGAGCACATCGCAAAAATGACTCATTTGGCAGAGGGTAAACTGCTGGGAGCTATAGAAAACTTGATTGAAGATGGACTTGTGGAAGGCGTAGGAAGTGGTAAATCAAGATCCTATATTCTTTCTGTGAAAGTGTATAAAGAAAACAATAGAAGTATTCAGTATGTGAGACAAACAGGTATAGATAAAGTTGCTTATCCTGAAATGATCATTAAGTTAGCACAAACACAGGATGGATTTATTACTAAACAGGACGTTGCAGAGCTTTTAAAGATAACTCCTGACCAGGCATATTCTGAAATAAAGAAGCTTGTCAGTGAAGGAAAGATATACAAGTACTGTGGCGGAAAATATACGAAGTATAAATTGAGGTAATGATTTTATGACAGTATTGAACAGATTATAAGCAGAATTGCCTATAGTCTTATGGCATATGGGAAAGCTTATTTTTATATTCATCCCGAATATTCCACAAAGAAAGATGATGACGGAACGATGACAAAGGTGCTTTCATCTTTTGAAATTGTTGAAATAGAGGGCTTTATAAAAAAGAGAACAAGAGAAGAATACTTATTTTGTAGAAAAGGATTAAATTCTGAGGTTAAGGATATTCAAATGTCGAAAAGCCAACTTGTAGTATTTGATATAAAAGAGTTGGGTTTTTCAAAGAGGTTTTTTCCTGGTGTTTTGAGAAAACTGTCGAAATGTGATATTACTGCCCAAAGTATGGATATGATTACTAACCATTCAGCTGTTTATGATTTCGTGTATCATTCAGAAAGAAAAAAGCTCGCTGAATTAAGGGCAATAAGAAAGATCGGTTGGTCGTTTGGGACGGAGAAACTTTCGGATAGTTATATTCTGTACAAAAAGATTCAAGAAGACGAGTTAAGGATTCGCTTCCTTGAGTATATAGTTGCGAAAATCAATGATGGCTTGCACGGATTTCTAGGTGATGACGCAGGAGAATTAGTTGCACATATTAACAGAAAAGAATATAGACGATTATGGAATGATTATACTGAGGGAAAAATATCGGGGACGAAATTGACAACCATTTTGTTTAGAAACTAAATATTTTAATGGATGTAAATACTATGAATGAAGAACAGTACTTATCGAGAATAAGTCAACTTGAAAATGAAATTGAATATTTGCATGGACTTCTCGATGACGCTGGGATTTCATACAAGCGGGAGGCAAAGGAGTTAGATGATTTGTCTCCAGATAGGAATCTGGCTTTTGAAGAGGATCAAGGAGCCCGTATTCTTCCGGTTACTATTACCAAGCAGCATATCCAGTATTACTATCATTTGTTCAAGGGTAGGAATGATGTATATAGCAAACGTTCCGGAAAGGCTAACAAGAAAACCGGAAAACATGGATACTATACGCAATGCTGGAATTTCTGGAAAGATGGAATATGCCCTAAGAAGAATAATCCGCAGTTCAATTGTGGAGAATGTCAGAACCAGAGGTATAAAGAATTGACCGGTCAGGTGCTGTACGAGCATTTAATAGGCGCTAGGGAAGATGCCTCCGATGTAATAGGATTATATCCGATGTTTCCTGATGAAACAGTCAATTTTCTTGTATTTGATTTTGATTGTCATGACGACAAAATCGGTGGAGATGATGGAGCAAACCTTGATTCGGAGTGGATGGCAGAGGTTAATGCTTTCAGGAAGATCTGTGAAAACAATGATGTTCCGGTTTTGGTTGAACGTTCACGGTCCGGAAAAGGAGCTCATATTTGGATGTTCTTCGAAAAGCCGATACTTGCCGTTACAGCAAGAAGATTCGGGACTGCTCTTTTAACTAAAGGCGCTGAGTCTGTTAATATGAGAAGCTTCATGTATTATGACAGAATGCTTCCGGCTCAGGATCATATACCGATTAATACAAAAACAGGCAAGCCGGGACTCGGTAATCTTGTAGCACTGCCATTACAAGGACAGGCTTTGAAGTATGGAAATAGCGCTTTTATTGATGAAAACTGGAATGCATATCCCAATCAATGGGAATGTTTAAAAGAGGTGAAAAAACTTTCTTCTGAAATCGTAGAAGAAAGAATAAAAGAATGGTCAGCAGAAGGAATACTTGGTGTTCTTAGCAATGAGTTTGACGCGAATTCTGAGGTTTCGAACGATACTAAGCCTTGGAACAAAGCTAAACATCCCTTGTATAAAGAAGACGTTTCGTCTGCTGTTGAGATTGTAATTGCTGACAAGGTTTACATCAATACAAAGAACATGAAACCACGAATGCAGAATTCATTGCGGCGTATGGCAGCTTTTAGCAATCCGGATTTTTATAAGAAGGCTGCAATGGGATTAGCAACAAAAGGTATACCGCGAATAGTTTTCTGCGGTTACGATGACTCGGGTTATATTTGTATTCCTCGCGCCTTGCTTGATTCTGTGGTTGATAGATTCAATGAGGTGGATATTCCTTTTTCGCTGACAGATAATAGGTGCACCGGAACACCTTTGGATGTTTCTTTCAATGGAACACTATATGAAGAGCAGATGATGGGAGCATCGACTATTCTGGAACATGATAATGGTATTCTCGCTGCAACTACTTCTTTTGGCAAGACGGTTGTAGGCGCATATATGATAGCGCAAAGAAAAACTAATACCCTTATTCTGGTACATAATACAGAAATTCAAAAGAACTGGATAGAGGATTTAACTAAGTTCTTGGATATAAATGCTGAGCTGCCGGAATATAAGACCAAAACAGGAAGGGTAAAGAAGAGAAAAAGCATAATTGGAAAGCTATATGCCGGACATAATTCTATGACGGGGATTATTGATGTGGCTATATTCTCTTCTCTGGGTAAGGGAGATGATATCAATCCGATTATTGAACAGTATGGAATGGTGATTATGGACGAATGTCACCATGGGGCTGCACAAACTGTCGAGGATGTTATAGGATCGGCAAAAGCAAAGTACGTTTATGGATTGACCGCAACGCCTAAGAGGGAAGATGGACTCGAAAAGAAAGTATTTATGCAGTTCGGTCCGATTAGATTCCGCTATACAGCTAAAGAAAGAGCTGAAAAACAGGGCATTGATCATTTTGTCTATCCGAGATTTACAAGGCTTGTTAGTGCATCTGGTCTTAAAGTTACCGAAGCAAACAGAGCGGTTATTGAATGTGATTCCAGAAACGAACAGATTATTGCAGACGTTGAAAAATGTGTTCAAAATGGTAGGACTCCACTTGTTTTGACAAAGTATAAAGAGCATGCGGATCTTCTGTATCAGAGACTGCAAGGGAAAGCGGACCATATTTATCTTCTTCAGGGCGGAGGCAGTAGAAAAGCCAAGGATGAAATGAGATTGCAAATGCGGTCGGTTCCGGATGAGGAGTCAGTCATCCTGGTAGCGATAGATAAATATATTGGTGAAGGATTCAATTATCCGAGGCTTGATACAATGATGCTTACAATGCCTGCGGCAGCTGAAGGAAATATCGAGCAGTTTGCCGGGCGCCTCCATCGAGACTATGAAACTAAGACAGAAGTTATCATATACGACTATGTAGATTCTCATATTCGTGTCCTTGAAAAAATGTATCATAAACGCCTTAGAACATATAAGAAGATAGGATACAAAATATGCAATAATGTCATTGCCGAAAAGCAAAATGCAAATGCAATTTTTGGTATAGATACATATGAAAAAGTGTATGAGATAGATTTACTGGAGGCGAATAAAGAGGTCATTATTTCCAGTCCGGGATTAAATCAAGCCAAGGTAAATGCATTTGTAAGGCTTATAAAGCAAAGACAAGAAAATGGGGTGAAGATTACTGTTGTTACACTTGATCCCGAAGGCTATCCGGAAGAAAAGATTGAAGATACAAAGGCTCTTGTACAGGTATTAGAAAACTGTGGCATAAAGGTTAGACTCCAGGATCATATGCATGAACATTTTGCCATCATTGACGATGAAATAGTATGGTACGGAAGCATGAATTTACTTTCGAGGGCAAAGATTGATGATAATCTGATGCGTGTTAAGAGCAAAGATGCAGCTCAGGAATTATTGGAAATGACCTTTGGTTAATGGATGCGAGGTGATATAATCCTTTTGGGTACACTTTGGGTACAGTAGCATTTGAACGGTATGAATATATCGAAAAGCGTATCAAATGATACACATAAGAAGTACGAAAAGAACAGGAAAAAACGGTTTGAAATTTCCGTGTAAAAGAGCTTGAATAACAAGCCATGCAACGACCTAAAAAATACCATCTGAATGCTTGCATTCAGGATGGTATTTTTTTGTGTCGTTATACGGCGCCTATAGCGACGGTTATTGCAGAGCGGAGCGATGCAATAACAGAGCATGGCTTTTTTTAAGAATCAATTTTATGGTGGGCAGAAACCGTTGAAAAATCCAATTGTTTCTGCTTGTTTTATTTCCTGATATGCGATCGATGGTTATATTTACCAAAGGTATCTATTTAATAATTAAATCTGTTGTAAATCTTGACCATGAGCGTATTTTTTACTATTGTATTGTTGTAAGCGTTTACACAATTCTTTTGCAATTATTTCAAGGAGGGAAAATGAGATGAAAAATTTAAAGAGAATTATTGCCATTGCTCTTACCGGAGTGATGACAATCGGCGCTATTGTGGGGTGTGGAAGTTCAGGGAAGTCAGGTTCAGGTTATCCTTCTAAAGGTGTGACTGTTATCTGCCCATGGAGTGCCGGCGGCGGAACAGACTCCTGCTTAAGAGCGTTTTCAGATGCTCTTGGCAAAGAACTTGGTCAGACTTTTACTGTTGACAACCGCACAGGCGGTGGTGGTGTTGTTGGTCATGAGGCCATAGCAAATGCAGAAAAAGACGGTTATACTATCGGAATGATCACATTTGAGCTCTCAACCTATGGCCCGCTTGGCACAAGCCAGCTCACCAGCGATAGCTATGATCTGCTGTGTCGTGTTAACACAGATGCTGCTTCTGTTACAGTCAATGCTGCATGGGCTAAAGAAAACGGTATCACAGATCTTAAGACTTTTATTGATTACTGCAAGGCTCATCCCGGTGAAGTACAGATGGGTGGTTCTTCAAATGCTTCAGTTTGGCATATTGCCGGTGGCTATCTCATGGAGGAGACCGGTATCGATATTCATATGATCACCTACGAAGAGGGAGCCGCAACAGCTGTTCAGAATGCAGCCGGTGGTTTCATTAACGGTGTTACTGTATCTCTTGCCGAGGCTCGTTCTTTCATCGAATCAGGAGATCTCATTTGTCTTGGTGTCATGGATGAGGAGCGTAATCCTGCATTCCCTGATGTTCCGACATGTAAGGAACAGGGCGTCAATGCCACTTATTTCACATGGCGTGGATTAGCAACTCCAAAAGGACTTGATGCAGCACAGCTTGCTACTTTGAGAGATGCTTGTGCCAAGGCTGTTGAGAATGAGGACTTCAAGTCTTATATGAAGAATGCAGGTCAGACCATCAGCTACCTTGACGCTGATTCCTATGGCGCTTTTCTTAAGCAGAATGCTACAGATGTAGCTGCTGCTATGAAGGCTCTTGGAATGTAAAGCATAGTATAATCGAGTAGAGATGAAACGCCCTACTCGATTTCTCTAATTTATACAGAAAGGACATCCATGAAAAACAAATTCAATACGGTGGCCTTCGCAAATCTGATCGGTTCCGTAGTCTTCCTTCTTATCGGGATCGTAGGCTGGATTATGTCAACCAGATTCCAGGTTGTGAAAGGCAACTTTGTCCAACCCGCTGATTTTCCGAAGATAATGATCATAGGTCTGCTGTTCTTTTCGGCCATACTTTTTATCGTATCAACATTGAAACTCATCAACATGAAAGATGACGATCCCGAGGCTGCTCCTGCACCGATTCTCAATCCCGTAAAGGACAGAGGCATGCAGGCATCACTCATAGTTATTGCCATTTGTATCGCCTTTGTGGCACTATTTAGCATACTGGGATATGTGATTGTATCTGCTCTGGCCTGCCTGATTATCATGTTCCTCATCGGTAAGCGCAACTGGAAGGTCATGATACTGGTATCCATATTGGTACCCCTGGGCATGTGGCTTCTTTTCTACACACTGCTAAAGGTCAACATCCCATTGGGACCTCTTACCTTCCTGCGTGATCTTGTGGATATGATTATTTAAGGAGGATGTAAGATGGATTTCGGTTTATTGTTTTCAAGCTATCTTGAAGTATTCTTAAATCCCCAGGTACTGCTTATGACTCTTGTGGGTGCACTTGGGGGTGTTTTGCTGGGAGCTATTCCCGGTATGACTGCCACTATGGGTGTGGCTCTTCTGGTTCCGTTCTCCTTTGGTATGGATCTCATACCTGCTATCGGACTACTGCTGGGAATCTACTGCGGAGGTATGTACGGAGGCTCAATTTCTGCAATACTTATTCATACACCGGGAACTCCTTCTGCGGCGGCAACTACTATAGATGGTTATCCAATGACCAGAAACGGTCAGGCAGGACTGGCTCTGTCGGTGGCGATGTTCTCCTCCTTCTGTGGAGGAATCATCGGCGCTCTTATCATGACCTTCCTGTCCCCTGTAATTGCCAAGGCGGCTATGAGCTTTGGACCCGGAGAGATGTTCATGCTGGCTATTTTCGGACTCAGTGTCATCATCTCCATATCCGGCAAAAGTGTTATCAAGGGTATGATATCGGCTTTTTTCGGAATGCTCATCTGTACTGTAGGTCTTGACCCCACTAACGGAGTGGCACGATTCATCAGCTACTCGCAAACATCTCTTTTGGAGGGCTTTGCCTTTATTCCTGCTCTTATTGGTATGTTTGCTGTTGCCGAGGTCATAGGCGGCGTAGAGAAGATAGTGAGGGGAGAGGAGAAGCAGCTCACCTCCAATGCAAGGATCGACAGAGTGCTTCCTGATATGAAGACCATTAAGAAGATATGGCCCAATATCTTAAGCGGTTCAATCATCGGTACATTTATCGGTGCCATTCCCGGTGCAGGCGGAGATATCGCGGTGTTCGTATCCTATGGAGCCAATAAGTCAGCCAGCAGACATCCGGAGCTGTGGGGTACCGGTATACCAAACGGTGTTGCCTCAACTGAGTCAGCCAACAACGGCTGTTCGGGAGGTGCCATGATTCCGCTTCTTAGCCTTGGTGTTCCCGGAGACGCGGTAACGGCGGTTCTTCTCGGTGCCTTTATCATGAAAGGTATACAGCCCGGACCCATGATGTATGTCTCCAATCTGCCGATTGTCTACAGAGTATTTGCGGCTCTCATGGTAGCCAATCTTGCTATGCTGGTGGTAGGCTGCGTCGGTGTCAGATTTTTCACCAGAATAGTCTCAGTTGAGAAGACTATGCTGTATCCTATCATCCTGGTCATATCTCTGCTGGGCGCCTATGCAATAAATAAAAATGTCTTTGATGTGGGAGTATGTGTTGGCTTCGGTATATTTGGCTGGATTATGAACAAGTACGAGTTTCCTCTGTCGCCGATCCTGCTTACTCTTATTCTTGGCCCCATGTGTGAGAAGAACTATGCACGCTTTATGAATATCCATAAGGGTGAGATCATGGAAATATTTAATTCGCCTATCGCCATGACTTTCCTGGGAGTAGCCATACTTGTAATCATATACTCACTTTGGAACCAGAGGAAGATTTCCAAAACTCTTACACTGGAGAATACGTTAAAATCAGCAAGCTAATAATCGCTAAGATTTTTTGTATCTTGTACAATACTAAAAATCGATGATGAAGTAAAAAAGATCATAATTAATCAAAAAAGTGGCATGAATTTGAAAACATTCAGATTCATGCCACTTTTTTAACGGAAAATATTTTGGTGTATATAGCTATCTGTCACCTGTTTCTACGATGATGTCAGATATGGGAAGACAGGTTTGACATTTTTCGAAACTACAGCCAGGAACGGCTTTCTTTTAGTATAATGATTTTATAAATATGCTCACCCTGATTACAGTTGCCACTTTGAAAAAAAAGCCTCTACCTATTGATGATGAGATAGAGGTTTTACTGTTAGTCTGCGAATCTGCCGGGTAATTTATAAAGGAGACAAAGAATATGAGAAAGCTTGTTCAAATTCTTCTATTTACACTTTTAATTATTTGTTTTTCCGGAAATGTCTATGCCCAAACTCCTGTCACATCAAAGGAACAGCTAAATCATCCGGAGTGTAAAGTCGGTGTAATGACTGGAACAGCTGCCATGTTCAGTCTTGAGAAAGAATTACCGGAAGCGGAATATGTACATTTTAATTCTCTCCCAACAGCAATCGAAAGTGTTAAGCAGGGAAAACTAGATGCCTTTGTCTATGACCGTATGCAGCTGACCTATGCCATAGAAAACGGCGCTGTCGGTGTACATATCCTGGAGGAGAACCTGGATGAAGGAATTCCTATTGCCGTAGGAATTTCACCTGTGACTTCGATTCCTGATTTCACTGAAAAGCTAAACAGTTTTATTTCCGAAACAAAGGCTAACGGTGTTCTGGATGATATGTATAAAAGATGGGTGATCTTAAAAGAAGAGAAGATGCCGGACATAGAATTACCTAAAGAGCCTAAGTATCACCTTGTGGTGGGGACCACAGGTCTGGCCCCACCATACAGCTATTTTATGGGCGAAACCATCTATGGTTATGACATAGAACTTGCATATCGATTTGCCGCATGGCTGGGAGCAGATGTGGACTTTATGATATATGACTATGGATCCATCATAAACGCTGCTGTAAGTGGTGATGTGGATTGCATCATGGCAAATCTGAATGTGACCTCCGAAAGAAAAGAGTCAATTCCTTTCTCTGATGAACTTTATTCCGAGAAGATAGGTGTCCTTGTAAGAGATGAAGAAAAAGCAAACAATAACGGAGAAAAATCTTTATCGGAATTTAATAATAAACGTATCGGAATTCAAACAGGAAGTGTTTTTGACGAAATAGTAATGGAAAGACTTCCTGATGCAAAAATCGTATATCTCAACACAAGAGCTGATCTGATAAATGCGCTGGAAACTCATAAAATAGACGCCTATGCCACGGATGAACCTGTTTTGAGGATCCAGATGACTCAGCATGATAAGATAACCATGTTTCCCGAATATCTGGACAGTTTTGAATTTGGTTTTGTATTTCCCCAAACAGCTGAAGGTCAGAAACTGTGCGATGAGTTTAATGAATTCATAGAAAGATCAAAAACAGACGGTACCATACAAAAGCTGAATGAAAAGTGGTTCAGTGAAGACCCTGATAAGGAAATACCGGACTATAAAAGCCTTCCGTCTATAAATGGCACACTGAAAGTTGCCATGGAGGGGCAGTACGAGCCCTTCAGTTATATAGTTACCGACGGAGTTTCTGGATTTGATCCTGAGCTGATCACACTTTTCTGCATAGAAAAGGGATATGGTCTTCAGTTCGTTCCCATGAATTTTGACGGTATACTTCCTTCTGTTCAATCCGGAAAATGTGATATGGGATGTGACGGATTAACCATCACAGAGGAAAGAAAAGAATCTATTCTTTTTTCAGTGCCCTATTTTACAGGAGGAACCGTCCTTGCAGTTTTGAAAGATGATAACGTTACCGGAAACGGAATCCTCGATTCTATAGCAGACAGCTTCAATAAAACATTTATACGTGAATCAAGATGGAAGATGTTTGTGATAGGAATATCAAACACTCTGATCATCACCGTTCTTTCCATACTGTTCGGCACCGCTTTAGGATTTGTTGTATTTTACATATGCAGAAACGGTAATGCTTTCGCAAATACCGTTACAAAGCTCATGCTGTGGCTTGTGCAGGGAATGCCTGTGGTTGTGCTGCTGATGATTCTTTACTATATAATATTTGCAAAGGCTTCCATCAGCGGTATAGCCGTAGCAGTTATAGGTTTTACCCTTATCTTTTCTTCATCAGTTTTCGGTCTTCTGAAAATAGGTGTTGGAGCCGTAGACAATGGACAGTATGAAGCTGCCTATGCCCTTGGACATTCCTATAGAGATACATTTTTCAAGATCATCCTGCCCCAGGCTCTGCCCCATGTTCTTCCGGCTTACAGGGGAGAGATTGTTGGTCTTATAAAGGCAACTTCAGTTGTCGGGTACATAGCAGTACAGGATCTTACCAAAATGGGAGACATCGTAAGAAGCCGAACCTATGAAGCATTTTTCCCTCTTATAGCCATAACCGTTATTTACTTTGTGCTTGAATGGCTTATAGGGCTCATGGTCAGCCATATGGAACTGAACTATAACCCGAAACAAAGAACCAGACAGCAGATTTTAAAGGGGGTAAAGGAAAATGATTAAGATCAGGCATTTAAGAAAGGAATATCCAAATGCTGTTCCTCTGAAAGACGTATGCGCGGAGATCCGCGATGGGGATGTCATCTCCGTAATAGGTCCCTCCGGAACAGGAAAGAGTACCCTGTTAAGATGTATAAATCTACTGGAAAATCCGACGTCGGGACAGATAATGGTAGACGACGTGGACATTACTTCACCTAAATGTAATATTAATAAGATCAGGCAAAAGATGGGGATGGTGTTTCAGTCTTTTAACCTTTTCGGACATATGACAGTTATCGAGAATATCATGTTTTCACCTGTAGAACTTCTCGGAAAATCAAAACAGGAAGCTTATAATGAGGGAATGAAGCTTCTAAGGATGGTGGGACTTGCAGAAAAAGCATTGAATTATCCGGATGAATTATCCGGAGGACAAAAGCAGCGTATCGCCATAGCAAGAACTCTTGCCATGGATCCGGATATCATACTGTTTGATGAGCCAACCAGTGCCCTCGATCCAACCATGGTAGGTGAAGTTCAGTCTGTTATACGAGACCTTGCAAAGACAGGAAAGACACTTATCATCGTGACCCATGAAATGGCCTTTGCCAGAGCCATAAGTAACCGTATATTTTACATGGATGAAGGTGAAATCTACGAAGACGGCACTCCTGATGAAATTTTTGACTCTCCAAAACGGGAAAAGACACGAAGATTTGTACAAAAGCTGAAGGTTTTTGAATTCATGGTAGAAAGTCATGATTTTGATTTCCGTGGAATGATGAGTAAACTGCAGGAGTACAGTTATAAAAACAGAATTGCTCCGAAGCTTTCAAGCCGGATACAGCTGGTCATAGAAGAACTTACAGAGCAGCTTCTGCTTCCGAAGCTTGAAAAGCCCTTCATAAATCTGGTAGTGGAGTATTCGGAATCAGAAGAAACTGCAGCTGTCACGGTAAACTATAACGGAGAATCATTAGATGTTTTGGAAAATGGCGATGAACTTTCTGTAAAAGTGATAAAAGGTATTGTTACAGATGCAGACTATAAGAAAAAAGAGGATCCAAAGTATCCCAATATGCTGAAACTTGAGATAAGGGGTGCCGCACCGGTGTAATGGGTCATTTAATGAAGCGCCCCAGTTTTGTATATTATCTCCATATCCCGCTTAAAATAACGGGTTATGGAGTTTTTTTAATTTGGCATTAGTGGAAACGAACAATAGAAAAGAATAATAAGACAACGATTTTAGTTATAGAATCACTTATATTTTTTTTAGATTTTGTTTATACTTCTGAAATCGCTTTTTGTGTGACACACAGATGATAAAAAATCAGTAGTGAAAAATCTGTATCTGTCACGAACATATAGAGTAGCATTTGGCGGGTGCACATAGAGGAAATGTGCGTAATTCAAAGAAAGGATTCTGTTTTATGAAGTCAGTAAAACCATCAGGAAACAAAAAGAAGTCCGGCAACTGGTATAAAAACATGCGTTTGAACAAGCGTCTCAGTTTAGTGATCGGTGCCTTCACTCTCGTTGCATTCATAGTTCTCAACCTCGTAGTTGATCTGTTATTTACAGATGTCATGAACCGTATGACCAGCCGCAGCATTCAGGATATCTGTGCGAAGAATGTCAGCGAGGTTCGCTCCATTGTAGAGAGAAACGATGTACTGGCAAAACCGCTGGTTAATTCAGTACTTACTATGGTTAGTAAGAACGACACCGGAGAAAAGCTTTACCCAAGTATAATTGAGCCTTCAGTAAATCTTACAGAGATTCGTGCAGACGAAGATACTGTTATCAAAAATGATCTTTGGGCAATCGTTGATTCAAATGAGAACATTGAGGGTGCCGGTGTATTCTTCAATCCATACATGTTCTGCGAGGACATCAAGTATTATGAGCCATTCGTAACACGTGAGGATCTTAAGAACCTTACTGTTGGTACACTGGATTATGATCTGTTCAAAGATATGGATTATTTCGTAAGAGCTGGAGAAACAAATCAGGTAATTTACGGTAAGCCGTTCACAAGCGATGTAACAGGAAATACCATCATTCCTGCTTCATATCCTATCGTTAAAGATGGAAAATTCATCGGCGTTGTCTGCATTGATATCTCTACCAAGATATTTGATTCAATGCTTATAGAAGACAGAGATACATATCAGAGCCTTACTGTAGAGCTCGATACAGGCGATCAGTATGTAATTTATTCAAACAACAAGGATTCTGAAGGAAAGCAGTTCTCAGACCTCCTTCCTGCAGCTTCCGTAGAATTCTATAAGAATATGTTCAGTGCAGGACAGGCATTCATGCGTGAGAACACAGGTGTACGCCGTTACTATACTCCTGTACAGGTAGGTAGCGAAACATGGTGGGTACAGACTGCAGTTACAGTAAAGGAGCTCAAGCAGGATCTCCATCAGCTTATGATAGTTATGTCCATCATCCAGGCCCTTGCACTTATCATGCTCCTCGGACTTTTATCATTCCTTCTTAAGAAATCACTTATGCCTCTGGAGAAGCTGGCTTCAATCGCTGATGATCTCTCCAACGGTATACTTAAGGCAGAAATGGATTACAAGTTCAATGATGAGATCGGTCATCTTGTGAACAGCATGCGCAATATGATCACCCGTTTCCAGCAGATCATCGAGAATCTCGATCATAAGCTTGAGGAAATGGCAAACGGAAATCTTCAGATAGAAAATAATGAAACAGATATCTTTGTTGGTGAGTTTGCACCGATGCTTCAGTCAATGAATATCATCACAGAGCAGCTCAATACAACAATGCTGGATATACGTGAGGCTTCACAGAATGTAGAAAGCAGTTCAGGACAGGTTGCATCAGGAGCACAGGCTCTGGCACAGGGTTCTACCGAGCAGGCATCTTCTGTAGAAGAACTTACAAATGAAATGAGCAAGATCAATGCCGGAATCCATATGACTTCCGAGAAGACTACAAACGCCAACGGCTTATGCCGTGACAGCAGTTCAGCTGTTCTCGAGTCTAACAAGCGTATGGAAGAACTTACACTCGCCATGACCGACATCACTGAGAAGTCTACAGAGATAGGCAATATCATCAAGACTATCGATGAGATCGCTTTCCAGACAAATATTCTTGCGCTTAATGCTGCCATCGAGGCTGCAAGAGCAGGCGAGGCCGGAAAGGGCTTTGCAGTAGTAGCCGATGAAGTCGGTAATCTTGCACAGAAGTCTGCAGAAGCAGCAAAGTCTACAGCTGTACTTATCCAGGATGCACTGGATGCAGTTTCAAGAGGTGAGGAGATCACCAAGACTACAGCAGAGGCATTGAACCGTGCAGCACAGAGCACCGATCAGGTAACATCACTTATCGAAGACATTTCTGTAGCCATGAATGAGCAGTCAACTGCTGTAACCAATGTATCAGAAGGTCTTGATCAGATCTCTGCTGTCGTACAGACAAACTCCGCAACAGCAGAAGAGAGTGCAGCCGCATCTAACGAGCTCAGCAATCAGGCAAGTCAGATGAATCACCTTATCTCAAAGTTCCGTCTGAAGGGCTGATCCTAATATACAAAAGCCATAAACCCTTGAAACTCAAGGGTCTATGGCTTTTTTTGTGTTCTTCACTGACAAATGGAAGAATACTTATCTTTAAACTTCATTATGTCTATCACCAGACTCTCATAGTCCGCAGGAGTCTCTGATCTCAACAGCTCAGTGATCTCACATAGCCTGTCATATAGCGGTGTAATGGCAAGATTCCCGAAAACTCCCTTCAGTGAATGTGCAGCGTGAAAAGCACTCTTCAGATCATTATCTTTAATCAGGGACTCTAACTCCTGAAACTCAGGCTGCTGATCCGCCATGGCCGCAAGTCTGAGATACAGTGCTTCATTACCCATACATCGTTTCAGGCCTTCATCGGTATCTGCACCGTATTCTTTCAATTTTTCAATAGTAAGCATGTCTCCCTCCTAAAAGATCCATTTCAGAAAACAAGTAATATAATGTACGTGTCAAAAGTCAATTCAGGACCGCTTCTCACATAGCGCTATAAATTCGTCCGCCGGAACCGGTTTTGAAAAATAGAAGCCCTGAATTATCGTGCAGCCAAGAGCTTTCAGACGGGAGAGCTGTCCTTCATTCTCAACTCCCTCCGCCACCACAGGAACCTGAAGAAATCTGGCGATATCCATGATCAGTTCTATGAGTCGTACACTTTTCTCATCCTTTTCCAGATTCTGAACGAACTTCATATCCATCTTTATGACATCTATGGGAAGTTCCGTCAGCATATGGAGAGAAGAGTAGCCTGCCCCGAAATCATCCATCTCGATCTTGAAGCCTCTTTTTCTTAGAGAAGTGGTCACTTCTATGAGCTTTTTCGCATTTTCAGAATAAGCAGACTCGGTGATCTCCAGCAGTATATCCTCTGTACTTAAGCTGTTATCCCTAAGCAGTGTCATAAGCTTATCCTCAAATGAAGGGTCATAGATATCGACTCTGGAGACATTGACAGAAACAGGAATACTTATGCCGTATCGATCCTTCCATTCGCGAATACAGGCGGCTACTTTATTCCAGACATAATTATCAAGTCTGGTTATCAAACCGTTATTCTCAAATAAGGGAATAAAATCTCCCGGGGAGACTCTTCCAAGCTCCGGATGGAACCATCTGATCAGAGCCTCTGCACTTTTCATCCTCGGAACATCACCGGAAATATCATATTTCGGCTGAAAAAAGACCTGAAATTCCTCTCTGGCTATACCTTTATCTATGTCACTTATGAGCCGCTCCTGATATATGGATCTCTGATGCAGTTCATCACTGTAGCAGGCAAAACTTTTTGAATAGTCCCCCCGTATCCTGTCACAGGCAAGCTTGGCCCTGTCGAAACGGGTCTCCGCATCTATGTTCTTATCCACGTTTTCATAAATTCCGATACGAAGCTTCACTTTCTTTTCATCCGAAACAGAAGCGAGCTTCGTCTGGACAGCCATGGCTATGTCAATGCTTACATCGGAATGCTCGCAATAGATAAAAAATGTGTCGCCCTCTGCACGACAGGCAATGGCAGCCGTACCTTCATACTCGGAACGAATAAGCTCCGCCGTAAAAGAGAGAAGCTTATCCCCTTCCTTTCTTCCGAACATCTCATTAATAAGCCTGAAATGTTCGATATCCAAAACTATGGCATCCATGGAAGGGCTCATATTGTATGAATCTATACGCTTAACATATTCGAAAAACATATCCTTCGAATAGAGTCCTGTAAGTGAATCTCTCTCAACCGAGCGGATAATGCTTTTGTCTTCATATAATTCAATGGTCCGCTCACATCTCGCCAGAATAACTTCAGGCATATCATAGGGCTTTTTAATGAAATCAACGGCTCCGTTTCTGATGCACTGTACTTCGGCCTCCTTTTCGGAAGTCATGACAATGACAGGAATCGACTTTAAGGCATCATCATTTTTTATCTTTTTCAGCAGCTCGAAGCCATCCATCAAAGGCATGATAAGATCCAGAAGGACAAGTGAAAATCCATCCCCTTCATCATGCAGCAGCTGCCATGCCTCCTGCCCGTTTTCGGCAAAGGCCGTCTCATATACAGGACTCAGTATATTACCGAGTATCTCTCTGTTGATCAATTCATCTTCAACAACCAGAATGCGGCGCCTGAGTCCGCTCGTAATTCGAAATTTATCCATAAAAACCTCTCACATAAAAAGGTCATATATTGTTTATATCGAATACTTTCAACAGTTTCATAATAATTAAATTTTATTCTCCATGGCAAACAGCGTCAATGAAACAACAGTTGTCTTATTTCAGATTTTCCGGTTTTCTTCTTTAATAAAAAGACTCTCAGATAATAAAAATTCTATGAATTATTAAGATACGGAAGGCCCTAAACAATATTTTCAATCATTATAATAATGTGAAAATTATTTTGTTCTAGTATACTTCTAGTAGTAAATCAGCCGCATTTTGAGATCATGGAGGAATAACATGTTAAGACAGATCGGTACTTCGGGATTTATGCATATGAAGACAAAAGCATCCTACTTCCTTGCTATTTTCATCATTCTCCTTCTGTCAGCTTGCGGTCAGTCAGATAATAATCAGGTTTCACAGCCATCCACTGAACAGGAAACGAAAACGGAGTCCACGGTTCAGGAGACTAGCGCTGAAACCGATAGTGATGAAGATGCCAAAAGGGGGCTTTCCGGAAAAAAGGGCAGCAGTGAAGATACAACCGACTCCAAGCTGACTCTTTCTGATCGCGAAATAAAGGTCTACGACGGACATCTGGATACTGTTGTTCTTATCTACATGGTGGGTTCCAATCTGGAATCCGAGAACAGTCTCGGAACCGAGGATCTTCATGAGATCGGGGATGCGATCAAAGAGTCCGGCAGCAGTGAGTCTGGAGTAAAGATACTGCTGGAGACCGGAGGCTGTAAAAAATGGGGGGGTGATTTCGATATAGATCCTGATAAGATCCAGCGTTTCGAAGTCGGAGCCCATGAACTAAGTCTGAAGGATGAGCTGGAACTCTCCAATATGTCAAAGCCGGAGACATTGGCAGATTTTATGAACTGGGGTGTCAATGCATATCCCGCGGACCATTATGACCTGATCCTATGGAATCATGGCGGAGGTTCTATTCTCGGATTCGGAGCGGATGAACAGTTTTCAGGTTATATGATGCGTCTTCAGCAGCTGAAAAAAGCCTTCGAAGCTGTGGACCGGCATTTTGACTTCGTTGGATTCGATGCCTGTCTCATGGGAACGGTGGAGACCGCCTGCATGCTGGCTCCTTTCGCCGATTACCTGATCGCTTCAGAGGAAATGGAGCCGGGAAAAGGATGGTACTACACAAACTGGGTAAAAATGCTCCTTGAAGATCCCGGGCTTTCTCCCGAAAAGCTCGGACGGCAGATAGTGGACGACTTTGCTTCATCCAATGAAAAAAGCAATGACATATATACACTTTCTCTGATCGATCTCAAACAGGTCGGAAAGGTCTATGATGCACTTATCGACTTTGCTTCAAATGCGGATACAGCTATGGAACAAAAGAAGTACGCAACTATTTCCAAGGCACGAAGCGATGCCAGAAGCTTCGGGGACGGAAATTATGAGCAGGTGGACATCATAGATTTTGCTGAAAGATCTCTCGTTACAGGAAAGGAGGATCTAAAGAAAGCAGTATCAGATGCGGTAGTTTATTTTAAGACAAATATGAAGGGTGCCAACGGAATGGCCATGTACTATCCTGACCGAAATCTGGAGAAGTATGATCAGATGCTGGGACTTTTTGATACATTGAAATTTGATCCGGTCTATACCAAAAGTCTATCAGGTTTCTGTACCATCATGGCTCAGTCCGATGATAAAACCAGATCAGGAAGCGGTTTTAGCAAAAAGAAGTGGTATCGCCAGGAAATGGCAAGACTCTATGAACAGGATACAGACCTGGGGCTCCCCGAAAAGCTCCCTTACCGGGAGGTGGATGGAAAATATGTTATAGATATCACTCCCGAACAACTGGATAAGATGACCTACTGCGGTCTGGAGGTCTGGCTGGATACCGGTGAAGGCTATATGGAAATGGGTGTAAATATATGGGGTGATGACAAGGACGACGATAGCATAACTGCAAACTATGACAATAGCTGGGTAACTCTGGATGATGTTTTTGTACCGTTTTACATGCAGGATCTCGGAATGAGAACGGACGGAAGTGCATATGAATACGGCTATGTTCCCGCCATTCTTAACGATAAAGACTATATATGGATCAGAGTAGAATTTATTCAGCCGGAACAGGGTGAAGGCTGGGCTACAGTTCAGGGATACTGGATAGTGGAAGAAATGGAAGAAGAAGGTGGTGACGGAATACGAAACCTCAAGCAGCTTAAGGCTGGAGACACACTGGACTATGTATCATTCTTACATGAATATGGCAGTACCGACAGTAAACCGTGTCAGATGGGAGACAGGGTCACTGTCCCTGAAGAAGGCTTAAAAGTCGGATATCTTCTTATGGATGAACCAACGACCATTATTCGCTTTCTTCTGGAGGATGTTTATAAGAACACCTATTACACGGACTGGCTGCCCGCAGGTTCCTGATATATTTCAAACCTTATTCAGGTGTCATATACCGAAAAACGGATAGACTGAGTTCCTGTTGCCGGATATCAAGGATAATTATACCGGCTCCGGAAACAGGAATAACCGTTTCAAAAATGACAGCTGTAGAAAATAAAGCAACTTAATTTAAAAGAGGAGGAAGTAATGAAGAAATGTTTTAAACCAATGTTGTTCAGTATGCTGGGTGTTATTGCTGCTGTCAATATTTCAGCATGCGGCTCTATCGATGTTCCGGTAGCACAGACCAGGGAAGAGACTACTGCCGGAACAGAAGCAGAGACAAAAGCTGCTGAAACAGAAGAAAAGACAGAGGAACAGTCCTCGTCCAAGAAGGAAGATCTGGCAAAGGAGCTTACAAAGGATACTCTGAAGGAGGACGCAGTCGATCAGGCCGGAGACATTGACACCACAGAAAACAGCACTGACAAAAGAGAACTTGACCCTGACAGCACTATCGTAAGAGCCATTGAATCCGGTGAGAAACTCAGTTATACCGCAAAGGACATAGCCGGCAGCTGGAAGTATGATAAATACGATAATATGTACCTTGTCTTATATGATAACGGAAAATATGAGATTCATGATATCAGCACCGATGATGTGACATCCGACGGTTCCTTCAAGGTTGACGGAACAACCATAGAACTGACTGAAACCGGTAAGAAGCCTCAGACTATGCAGATCTCCAGCAAGGTACGCTTAGTGGATGATGAAGGCGATCTCCTTACTCCATACATTACTGAAGCTGAACTTAATTCTGATTCTTCGGGAGATAAAACAACCAGAGCCTACAAAAAATCCGGCAGTGATGCTGATTTTGCATATGACGGAGACAGCATATGGAAGATCAGATCCAAAAATCTGGGCTGTCTGTTGAAATACCCGGATGATTACTATGCCGATTACGGAGACGGATTCCTGTATGTTTACGATGGTGACGAAGCATATGCCACTGTAAGAAATGTAACAGAAGACTACCAGGATTTTATGGGAAGTGACGAAGAGTTCGTAGCTGAAATTTCCGATTCCAGTATGTTTGATGATTTCAGATATTTCTATGGTGACGTAGATGCTGTAGATTACGCAAGCACCAAGTTATATCCTACAGAAAAGCATTTCTCGGAAAATTTCATGAGACTGTCTAATGACTACTATGATATCCAGTGCGCATCCACCATATTCTACTCGGAATTCAAGGATGGAACCACATATCTCATCATGCTCAACAAGTACTACAGATACGGAGACAAAAATTCAAAGGAAAGCATTAAGCCGGTAAAGGCAGCAGGCTACAGATAATTTCAGAAAGAGCTTTTCAGCGGGTAGCATAATGTCGCCCGCTGTTTTTTCCTAAAGATACATCTGACAAAAAACAATTTCTTAACAAACTTGTTAGTGCATGTGACTTATTTCGGTGCTATAATGATAAAGATTTAAGCTATTGTGTACAAATAAATGGGCACATGAGCATGAATTTGTCGTTTAACAGAAAACGATGAGGATATCTAAGGAGGAAGAATATGAAGAGACGAGCACTTGTTATGGGTCTGGCAGCTTCCATGGCACTTTCTGCATGTGGCAGCACCAGCACACCACCTGCAGCAACAACCGAGGCTGCAAAGGAGACAACAACTGCAGCTGCAACTCAGGAAGAAACTACAACTGAGGCTGCAAAGGAAGAGAAGGGCGTAAGCGGAGAATTTGAGGGAACCGCTCCTGGAATGCAGGGTCCTGTTACGGTTACACTTACCGTAGAAGACGGAAAGATCACAAAGGTTGACCTCAAGGAGATCAGTGAGACAGAGTCTCTTACAACTGTTGCCAAGGAAAGAATTCCTGCACAGATCGTAGAGCATCAGACAACAAAGGTTGACGCTGTTACAGGTGCAACACTTTGCTCAAACGCTATCATGAGCGCAGCAAGAAAGGCAGCTGAGGCAGCAGGTCTTGACCTCTCTGTACTTGATGCGAATGAGTGGCATGCAACAGCAGGTCAGGATGAGACTTATGATCAGGATGTAGTAGTTGTAGGCGGCGGCGGAGCCGGACTTTCTGCAGCTATTTCTGCAGCACAGCAAGGCGCAAAGGTTACTCTTATCGAGAAAGGTTCTGTTCTCGGCGGAAACACAATGATGGCCGGCGGTGCATTTAACTGTGCTGATCCTGAGGCACAGTCTGAAAGAGTCATGAGCGCAGCAGAGAAGAATACTCTTGATGAGTATCTTGCCCTCAAGACAGATGACAAGGATCTTCACTTCGATCAGTTCCCTGAGTGGAAGGAAGTTCTTACAGAGCTTCAGGCTGACCTTACGAAGTTCTTCAAGGACAACGAAGGTAAGGAAGCCGGTAAGGATATGCCAGGATATGACTCTGTTGCTCTCCATATGTGGCACATCTATATAGGCGGTTTAAGAGAAATGAATGATGGCACATGGGTTGCATCAAACATCGACCTTGCAAGAAATCTTGCAGAGAACGCTCTTGATTCCTATGACTGGGCAGGTTCTCTTGGAATAGATACAGCAAGCCACAAGGGTGCCGGAGAGACTCTTGGCACAGTTCTCGGAGCTATGTGGCCAAGAACTCATAAGTATCAAAATGGCGCTCCACTCATCGAAGCTCTCAAGAAGGCAGCTGATAAGGAAGGCGTTACTATCTACACAGAGACAGCCGGTAAGTCACTTATCACAGATGCTGACGGCAAGATCGTTGGTGTAAATGCAGAAAAGGCTGACGGTACAAAGGTAACTCTCAATGCTTCCAAGGGTGTTGTTCTTGCCTGCGGCGGATACTGCGCTAACCCTGCTATGGTTAAAAAGTATGATGAGTACTGGGGCGATGATCTTACAGATCACACACTTACAACAAACGTAGGAACAAATACCGGTGACGGTATCGTTATGGCTCAGGAGGTTGGCGCAGGTACAGTAGACCTCGGTGTTGCTCAGCTCATGCCTTCATCCTCACCTGTAAAGGGAACCATGACTGACGGTGTATGGGCAGATGCTTCAGAGCAGATCTGGATCGATGGCGAAGGAAACCGTTTCGTAAACGAGTATGCAGAGCGTGACGTTCTTGCAAAGGCTTCTCTCGGTCTTGACAACGGTATCTTCTACATCATCTATGCAGGTTCTTCAAAGGAAACCGGTAAGTGCGAAGGTGCTGACATCAAGGGAAATATGTTCGGAACAACTATCGAGAATATGGTAGAGGCAAATAATGTATGGTACGGCTCAACTCTTGCTGAACTTGCCGAGGCATCAAAGACACCAGCTGCAGGCGTAGCTCCTGCATTCACAGAGGAAGCTCTTCGTGAGACTATCGAGAAGTACAACTCTTATGTTGAGAACCAGAAGGATCCTGATTTCGGAAAGGGTGTTCTGGCAGGTGAGATCGATCTTGAGGCTATCGAGAAGGATCCTAACGTAGGTATCGTTATTTCTCCTAGAAAGGCTTCTCTCCACCACACAATGGGTGGTATCACTATCAACACTGACGGTCAGGTTGTAGATGCAGACGGCAAGACTATCGACGGTCTCTTCGCAGCCGGTGAGGTTACCGGAGGTATCCACGGTGGTAACCGTCTCGGCGGAAATGCTATCGCTGACATCTTTACATACGGACGTATCTCAGGTGCTAACGTTGTAAAGCTTAGCAAGTAATAAAACAGTGATCTGATCACAGATAATTGAAAAGGAGATGGTACTAAAAGTACCATCTCTTTTTTTCGCGATAAGGCTATCAAGTGATCAAATGGGCGTTTTGCTTGCACATGAGAGCATAATCCCACAACGTTTTGTTGTGGAATTTAAATTATGCCTTGTTTTACTGTTGTGATTATTGTGGCTATAATCTGAAAAGATACAATATTTTTGGCAAAATAGCACAAAGGAGTCTGAAATAGTGAACGCAGCACAAATCACACTGATCATCGGCATTTTCATGCTGATAAGTTATATTCTGGGAAAGCTCCCCTACGGGATGACAGCTATCGCCTGCTGTCTGGCTCTGGACATAACCGGTGTCCTCACAACAGGAGAGGCCTGGGGCGGTTTCGGAAATTCCACAGTTTTTCTCTTCGCCGCGGTATTTGTTCTCGGTGCAGGCTTTATGAAGACAAGCTTCACTAAACATATGCACAATTTCGTAAAAAAGTACGGTAACTCTGAAAGCAAGGTCCGCTGGATCTGCATGATCATGTCATCCATTCTTTCAATGCTTACAAGTGCAACAGCATCAGGTGCCACCATGCTTCCTATGCTTGATGTGATCTGTGAACAGGGAAACTACAGCAAAAGCAGAATCTATAAGGCTGTCATGGATGTAAGCTGCATATCCTTCGCCATCATGCCTTTCGGTATGGGAGCAGCATTCATAGAGCAGGGCAACGAGATACTGGAAGCCTCCGGAGATGCCCTGAGAATGTCGGTCCTTGATTCAGCCATCGTAAGAATACCGGTACTCATATGTGTGATACTGTATATCGGACTCATAGGATACAGATTTTTACCTGACAACAAACTTACAGTTCAGGAAGAACACGAGACCGTCAAAAAGACAAAGAAGGAACTTGATCCTTTACGCGATAAGCTTGGAATAATCATATTTTTTGCCAGCATCATCGCCATGGTCATTTCTTCATTCATAAGCGTTCCGTCACATTATGCAGCTCTTGCAGGCTCACTTCTCATGGTGGCTACAGGTGTGCTTACAGGAAAAGAAGCCTTCCAGTCCATAGACCTTAACACAGTCTGCATCTTCGGAGGAAGTCTCAGCTTCTCAACAGCCATGACAAAGACAGGACTTGCCGCATCCATATCCGATGCTCTGTCATCAATAACAAACCAGAACATGAGTCAGATCCTTCTGGTAGCTATATTCCTTCTGGTTCCTTTCTGCATGACCCAGTTTATGGGAAATATCCCGGTCATCAATCTGACAATGCCTATCGCGGCAGCCATTGCCGTAGGCGGTGGGTTCAATCCTACAGCAATTATGATAGCAACAATAGCCGGTGCGACCCTTTCCGTCGCAACACCTATGGCAGCCGGAATACAGGCACTCATCATGGGACCTGCCGACTATAAATTCACGGATTATCTTAAAGCGGGACTTCCTGTAGCTCTGGTCTACCTTATCGTGTACGCTGTATGGGCTCCGATAGCATTTCCTCTTTTCTGATCTCCACATATCCCCCTAAGTCCTCTTTCCCGAAAGGGAAAGGGGACTTTTTTCGTGATAAGCCCGTCACGCGGGCGCTATGCTTGCATAAGCGCACATGGGACGGGCAACGCGAAATCGAGCAGCTTGCTGCGAGATTGCGATAAGGCCGTCTTTCTTGCAAATAAGCACATTTGATCATTTGATGGCCAACGCGGAATCGAGCAGCTTGCTGCGAGATTGCGCCTTTATCCCACCACAACTATTTGTTGTGAAAAATAAAAAATAGCTTGTTTTACACTTGTGATTCACACAGATATAATCGAACCATAAAAAAAGTTTTTCAAGCAAACATTAAAAAGGAGATATAAAAATGGGTTGGAAAGTATTATTACCACAGGAATTAAAAAAGGACGCAAGAGATCTTCTTGAGAGCCACGGCATGACTCTCATCGACGGAAGAGGATTCGAGACAGAGGACGTTATCGCTGATATGAAGGAACATCAGCCTGATGCCATCATCGTAAGAATCACAAAGATGACAAGAGAGGTATTTGAGGCAGCTGCTCCAAACCTCAAGGTTCTTGCCCGTCACGGCGCAGGATATGACGCAGTTGATCTTCAGGCTGCCAAGGATTACGGTGTAAAGTGCCTGTATGCACCTGTTGCAAACAGCACATCTGTTGCAGAGACAGCTATCATGCACATGCTTTACCTCAGCAGAAACGTAACACGTCTTCAGAAGATGTTAAAGGTAGATTTCTACGATGCAAAGCTTAAGACACACATGACAACTCTTAACGGTAAAACAGTAGGTATCATCGGATGCGGAAACATCGGAAGCCGTGTTGCCAAGAGATGTCTCGCTATGGAAATGAATGTACTCTGCTACGATCCATACAAGCCGGCTTCAGAGTTCCCTGATGGTGTTGAAGTCACAAGAGATCTTGAGAGAATCTTCAAGGAGAGCGATTTCGTATCACTCCACGCTCCTAACACAAGCGTTACAAAGAACATGGTAAATAAGGAGACATTGGCACTTATGAAGCCAACAGCATTCCTTATCAACACTGCAAGAGGAGCTCTCGTAAACGAGGAAGATCTCTATGAGGCATGCAAGAACCACCAGATCGCAGGAGCTGGTCTCGATGCTATCGCTCACGAGCCTATCCTTCCTGATATGCCACTTTCAACTCTTGACAATGTTCTCATCACACCTCACGTTGGCGGTAACTCAATCGAGGCTGCTCTCAGAGCATCATACCACTCAGCAATGGGCGTTCTCGAAATGTACGAAGGAAAGACACCTACATGGCCGATTCCTGACATCGACTATGAGACAGCAAAGACTTATGACGACGTAAAGGTTCCTGAGAGAAAGTCAGTTGGAATGTACGATTTCTAAGAAAGAGTGATATAGGAGGGAATTATGGGTAAGTTAACTGTAGAAGAAGTAGAAAAGTTATTTCCACAGCTTGCTGATGTAAAGGACAGAGCCCTTGCGAAGGCAGCATGTGAGATATGGGTTGAAGCATTTGAGAACAGCTCATGGGAGGATATCAACGATCCTCAGTTCGCGATCCGCGCTCCGGGTGTCGCTCTTATCAAGCACACTGAGAATGTTACTGCCAATGCAGTATACTGCGCAGAGAACGCAATGAAGAAGTATGGCTACAAGGTAGACATGGATGTCCTTATCCTTTCAGCAGTTCTTCATGATGTATGTAAGATGGAAGAAAACGATATGGGAGAGGGCGGCCCGGGAACAGCTGTAAAGAGCCCTGTAGGAAAGCTCTATCAGCACGGATTCCTCAGCGGATACTACACACAGAAGTATGGTTTCCCTAAGGAGATCACTTCTATCGTTGTTGCTCACTCAGGTCAGTCAAAGGTCATCCCTAGATCCATCGAGGGTCTGATCCTTTACTATGCAGACATGATGGATGCAGACGTACACTTCGTAACTGCCGGCACAACACTTTGTCTGGAAGTTGACTGATCACTTGGGAGGAACAAAAGTATGAAAGACAGAATACTCAAAATGATACCGATAGTACTGGTACCGGTACTTACATTCCTTTGCGCGGCACCTGAGGGTCTGGAGACAGAGATCTGGCACCTTTTCGGACTGACCATATCACTTCTTTTAGGTCTGATCCTTAAGCCTTTCTCAGAGCCTGTTATCAGCCTTATAGTTGTAGGTGTAGGTTCCTTCTTCGTGGCAGATCCTTCCACACTTTTTGCAGGTTATGCAAAGCTCGGTGTATGGTTCCTTCTGGCAGTTCTTCTTGCCTGCGGAGCATTCAAGAAGACTGGTCTCGGACAGAGAATGGCTTACGTTCTTCTTCGTAAGTTCAACCAGACAAAGCTTGGACAGACATCTCTGGGTCTTGGCTACATCATGATGCTTGTAGACCTGATCCTCAGCCCTGCTACAGGTTCAAACACTTCAAGATCAGCGATCGTATTCCCGATCTTCCGTGGAGTAGCAGAGTCATTTGATTCATATCCTGACAGAAACCCAAGAAAACTGGGTGCTTATCTCGAGCTTCTTGAGCATGTCGTAGCAATGTCTACAGCGGTTCTCTTCCTTACAGGTATGGCTTCAAATGCCGTAATCGCATCAACTATCAAGGATGTTACAGGAATAGAGCTCACATGGGGCCTCTGGTTCAAGGCAGCTCTTGTACCCGGACTTTTGGTTCTCCTTACATGTCCTATCATCGTATATAAGCTTTATGCACCTGAGATGAAGCAGTTCGGTGATATCAGACCTCTCGTTGATTCAAAGCTTGAGGAAATGGGCCCTATGAAGAAGGATGAGAAGCTTCTCCTCATCATCTTCATCCTTGCCATCCTCGGTTGGGTAGTTGGTCCTAAGTTCAGCATCAGCATGAACGTAGTTGCATTCGGATTCCTTGCTCTCGAGCTCGTAACAGGCATCCTTGACTGGGATGACCTCATGAAGGAAAAAGGCGCATGGAACATGTACATCTGGTACGGTGCATTCTTCAGCCTTTCCAACGCAATCAATGCCGGTGGTTTCTATACATGGCTCTCAGGCAAGATCGAAAGTGTCATGGATCTTTCCGCACTTAACGGAATGTTAGTTCTTGTAGTACTTATGCTTTTCAGCTTTGCAGTTAAGTATTTCTTCGTATCAAACGCTGCATATATCGCATCTATCTATCCGGTTATCCTTACACTGGCTATGACCACAAAGGTAAACATGATGATGCTCGCTCTCATGATGGCATTCTTCGGAGGCTACGGAGCACTTGTATGTAACTACGGTAACGGTGCAAGTATCTATCTCTATGGAAACGGCTACGTTTCACAGAAGGACTGGTACCTGAAGGGAACCATCATACTCTTCATGATCTTCGCTGTATTCCTTGTTGTAGGTATACCGTACTGGACTATCACAGGGATCTGTTGATACCGCAACGACACAATTTGTGTCATAGCGGCGCATAAGGAAATGAATCATATTCATTTCCGTTCCCCAAAATCAACATTTCATATATGTCAAAAAAACGAACCCCATATACCGAAAGGTATATGGGGTTCGTTTTTGTCATGATCAATTTATGTCTCATCCATACTGAACTGATTGAAGAAGTTCTTCAGCTCGTTGATGAAATCCTGGGAATACTGCGGGAAGTAGTGGTTCTTGTGATATACGATACTCATGGAGCTGTATATGAATTCATCTTTTATCATGAGAGGGAAAAAGCAGGCATTGGGATAGACGTTTTTCAGGAACGGGATGCGAAGTCCGGTACAGAAAAAGGCGCCTATGTCTGCGGGGATCAGCTTTATCATGGTCTCTATATTTTCGATTTCCAGTACGTTGTGTGGAGTAATGTCTGAGGCCGCAAAGCAGGCATCGACCTTCTTTCTCAGACGGAACTCGTCAGTAAGTCTCAGGAACGGAAAATCTCTGAAGGGCTCTAGGGTGGTACCGAACTCACACTGTCTGATGATCGATTCTGTATTATCACCAAAAAATTTATTCAACAGATTTCGGGTGACCACCAGATAAACTCTGTCCTTCATGAGAGGAATTACCTTAAGGACGGACTCGTCACTGGTTCTGATCCCTATGAAAAAATCCATGTCTCCGTTAATGATCTCTTTCTCCATGAGACTTGAATTCTGCATCTTGATCTTCAGACTGACATTTGGCCATTTTTTCATAAAGGCAGGCAGCACTCTCGGAATCCAGAACTGACCTCTGTAGGGGCTGGCTCCTATGGTCATGCTTCCGATGTTGTTCTGCAGAACATCGTTTATCTGCAGCTTAACATTGTCAGCTTCATTCACGATCTTTACAAAGGATTCATAAAGGACTTCCCCCGCAGGTGTCAGTGATAATTTGGGCTTTCGATAGAAGAGTGGGGTTCCGTAGAAGTTCTCCAGCTTACTGATGTGCTGGCTCAGATTCTGCTGGGATGTATAGAACTGCTGGGCAGTCTTTGTGAACTGCAGATTCTGTGCCAATGCTATGAAATATCTTATACTCTGGGTATCCAATTTGTGCCTCCAGCTAAAATTTAAATCTTTAGCCATATTAACATACTGAAGCAACAATCGCTACAAAAATCACAACGTTTTGTTGTGGGATTTAAATTTTTGACTGTTAGACATTGTGATACCCCGGTGATACCATAATGCCATAACAAAGACACAGGTGATGCGTCAGCCCAAGGTCTGCGCATCATAAAATATCAATCGATGTAAGTGTTGAAATATCTAAAAGATTACGGCGCTTATGTCATCAATCTATGAGAGTTTCAGCGTTCTGTAAAAAAGATCACTGGACAGAAACGGGAGGCAAAAAAATGAGTGTTACATTGATGGATTGTACTTTACGTGACGGTGCAAATGTTGTAGGTAAGGGCTTTGATGCAGAGATCACAGAGATGGTTCTGGACGGACTTACATCCTGCCATGTTCCTATCATCGAGTTCGGTAATGCCGGTGGAATCGGTGCATATGAGGTTGCAGGCTTCACAAATGCATTAACAGATAAAGAGTACCTCGACATCGCCCAGAAGTATCTCAACCGCGGTTCCGAGATCGGTATGTTCCTTAATGCCACAAGATACAGAGAGAATAACATTGACATCGCACGTGAGAACGGTATGGCATTCCTTCGTGTAGGTGCTGCAGCCGGAAACGGAAGCATCGCAGTTGAGCCGATAAAGGCCATCAAAAAGAGAGGCATGAAGGCATTCTACTCCATCATGAAGGCTTACCTTTTAACAGCAGACGAGCTGGTTGAAGAGGCAAAGATGCTTGAGGATGCAGGTCTTGACGAGATCACCATCATGGATTCAGCAGGAACCATGATCCCATCAGAGGTTGCCGAGTACACAAAGAAGCTTAAGGAAGCTCTTTCAATTCCTGTTGCCTTCCACTGCCACAATAATCTGAGCCTTTCAGCTGCCAATGCCATCGCCGCTTATGAGAATGGCGCAGATATACTTGACTGCGGTCTCATGGGTATGGCAAGAAGTGCAGGAAACCTCGCTACAGAGGCATGCGTAGGTATCATGCAGCGCATGGGTGAAATGAAGGACGTAGACCTCTACAAGATGCTTCATTTCATCGACAAGGATCTTCAGCCTGCTATGGAAAAGCACAACTTCCATAATCCTATCACTCCGCTGGATCTCGTACTGGGTATCTCAGGCGCACACTCAAGCTTCAACAAGACCTTCAAGAAGGTTGCAGAAGAGCAGGGGGTTGACCTTTACAAGCTCATCATTGAAGTTTCAAAGCAGAACAGAAAGAATCCTTCAGAGGATCTCATGAATGAAGTTGCTGCTACTTTGAAGTGATTTTCGTTTGAAGCGAAACAGATAAATATAAATACAGAAAATGTTGAGGGCAAAACCACTGATATTTCCCTCATAATAAAACAGACAATCAGATACTTTTGAACATAAGACCTTTGAAGGGGACAGCATTTTATATGCTGTCCCCTTCAGGGTTATTAAATAATCTGTTTCAGATGTCTAAGGTGTAAAATATTCACTTAATGGAACAGGTTCCGGTACATAATACCAGGTCTTATCATTCATCGGATATTCATAGAACTACTGTTATAACTTATGGTAAAATATATGTAATAGCCAAATGGACCCATGATCAGATTCACTCTGATCATCATAGAGGGCGCTTATGAATAAAGAAACATCTATCCTGATCTTAATTACGATTTTTATCGGTGCAGTCGCTTTTGGACTTTCTCTTGTCATGTTCAAACAGATTAAAAAGCGTACAACAGCTTTACATGTCCGGTTTCTCGCGCAACTCGTAAAAGTATTGATAGTTTTGATCTGTATCTTTCGTATCTATACGATAGTGAATCCCGAAAATGATTTCCACAGACTGCTTCTCGGCAGTTCTGCTCTCATCGTTGCTGTAATCGGTTTTGCATCACAGCCGGTCATTGCCGACCTTATTTGCGGATTCCTGATCAGTATCAACAAGCCCTTCGAACTCGGTGACCGTATCATCATTGACGGATACGAAACAGGTATAGTTGAGGATATCACTCTGAGACACACAGTACTGCAGATATATGACGGTATCAGGATCATAGTTCCAAACAGTCAGTTGAATTCCAAAATCGTATATAATACAAGCTATAAAAAAGAGACCCGAAGCGTACATCTCCAGTTTGCAGTAAGCTATGATACGGATGTTCAGAAAGCTATGGATATCATCAGAGACTGCGTTGCTGCAAGCCCATACACCCAGGGAGTTGTCAGAAATAATATAGATGAAGATTCCGGGCCTGTTTATTTCCTGAAATTTTCAGAGAGTGCCATCATACTTGAGACCACTCTGCAGCTTAGCAGAGTGGTAAGCTCCTATGTAGCGATAACAGATATAAATATAAGAGTCGTCAGAGCATTTAGACAGAACCATATCGAAATTCCTTATAGTTATCTCAATATCATTGATAAGAAGAAAGACCAGGTTCAGTCAGTGCCTGTTACAGAAAAAACCGATAAAGCCCCCAGGCAGGAACAGAATGAAACTTCACCGAGACTCCGTCATTTCAGAACAGATACTCTATATTTTTCAGATTCTTCAGATCCGGTGGATTCAGCACTTCATCTTGCAAACATCTTTACCAAAAGAGAGCGTATCGACAAGCGTTCTTCCCTGCAGATACAGCTTTTAGTGGAAGAATCTGTAAATATGTTCAAAGATATGATATTTCAGTATAATGCAGGTATATATATCGAAGGCAGCGGACAGGTCTGCCGGATTCATATTCATATCCCTATGAAGGTCAATTTAAAACAGTATCAGACTTTGGCGAGCCTCTCAGACAAGGTAAAGGATGAAACAAAATCCGGATTGTACTATAAATTACATGCGGTTATCTATAATGGCGTAAAGACTCTTCAGCAAAATAAAAATAAAGAGTTTCTCTGGTCCATCAAAAATATGGGAAGTACAGAAAAATTTTCACAGGAAGAGATCAGTAAATCCATCCTGTTATCCATGAGTGATGATATAAGAGTAACTGTCACACACTACTATACGGAAATTGTTTTAGTAAAAAAGTTCACCTGATGGTGGACTTTTTTCTTATATAATTCATAACTCTTATTCCAACAATGAATAAAAGACACAATTGACATGTCCTTTATACGAGTCTATAATCCCATATATAAAGACATGCGTATTGTGTCTTTTATCAATGTCTTTAATTTTATGATACAGAGCTGCCTCAAAGAATTAATTACAGCCTGCATCCTGATTATAGGACAGATTCATATCAAATTTCATCTATGTCACTAACTTAAATTCAGTTAAGTTCACAGTAACGAAGGGCAGGAAAGGGGAGTATTCATGTATCTACAGTCATTAGCGGGAAAATCCAAGGACACCATCAGAACCTTATATTTCGACGACAGCATCCTGGCGCGTTTCTTCGGTCAGTCCTCCACACACAACGATATACCCGGAGAGCTTTATTCAAAGTACAACGTTAAAAAGGGACTTCGTAATGAAGACGGCACCGGCGTACTTGTGGGACTCACAAAGGTTTCGGACGTTGTGGGATATGTTAAGGATAAGGACGGAAAAGTAACTCCCTGCGAGGGAGATCTTCTTTACAGGGGCTACAGCATTCATGACCTCATCAAAAACAGAAGAGACAACTACGGCTTCGAGGAAACCTGCTTTCTCCTTCTTTTCGGATTTCTCCCCAACAAGAATCAGATAGCAAACTTCAAGGGCTGTCTTGCTGACAGATACTCCCTTCCTGACAACTTCCTGATAAACGAGATTCTGGGATCACCTTCTCTTAATCTCATGAACCGTTTACAGGCACTGACACTTCAGCTTTACAACTATGATGACGACCCTGATAACACCGACGTTTACGAGACCCTGAGAAAAGGTCTCAATCTCATTGCAAAGCTTCCTGTCCTTGCCTGCTACGCATACCAGTCAAAGCTTCATAAGGTATATCATGATTCACTGATCATGCACTATCCGAGACAGGACTATTCCATCGCAGAGAACATCCTTCTCATGCTGAGACCTGACGGACAGTTCACCAAAAAGGAAGCAAACCTTCTGGATGCCCTGCTGGTTATCCATGCGGATCATGGCGGAGGAAACAACTCCACCTTCACAGATGTCGTTGTAGGTTCAACTGGCACAGACCTTTATTCAGCCATATGTGCGAGCCTCGGAGCATTGAAAGGACCAAGACACGGCGGTGCCAATATCTCCGTATCCAGGATGATGGAAGAGGTAAAGGCTGTCACAGGCATGAACTGTGACAAGACAAAGATAAAAAAGGTCATACTGGATATACTTGACGGAAAGCTCTACGACCACTCAGGTCTTCTGTATGGTTTCGGACACGCGGTATATACATTGTCCGATCCCCGTGCGGAGATACTGAGAGAGCTCTGCAGGAATCTCGCTCAGGAAAAGGGAATGATCGGTATCTTCAATTTCTACAAGATGTTTGAGGATACTGCCCATGAAGTTCTTATGGAGAAAAAGAAAAAGCCCCTTCCTACCAATGTTGACTTCTATTCGGGTCTTGCCTACAGCATGCTTGGTATACCTGATGAGCTTTTCACTCCGCTTTTTGCCATAGCAAGAGTCTCAGGATGGGTTTCCCACAACATGGAGAACAAGATGTACGATGGACGTATCATGCGCCCCGCCACAAAGTATGTGGGTGAGATGCACGACTTCGTGGACATGGACAGCAGAAGCTGAAAAGAAATATAAAGGATAAAAGTAAGGACATGCCAAATCAGAGTCTCTGATATGGCATGTCCTTTTTCTTTTGAAAAAACCATTCCCTGTTACAGTAAATAATTTCACTTTATTGCATAAATCAAAATCTATCAGTTCAAGTGATAATACTGCAGCTTTCTCCAGAGGGTAGTTGTGCTGATGCCAAGCTTTTTCGCAGTAGCTTTCTTGTTTCCGTTATTCTGCCTCAGGCAGGCTACTATGAGATCCCTGTAGATATCGTTGCTCTCCGGTATCTTCGGAAGAAGCGAGGGCTGAAGAGGTTCGCCGTTTTTGCCGGCTTTGGAAGCTCCAGGAGCGGCATCAGGAGCCCCGTTGCCTGCATTGGAATCCGCAGGAAACTCATAAGAGCCGGTTAAGCTGACATTATCATCTGACTCAGAATCTATGCGGTCATAGATTCCGGAATCATTTTCATATAATTCTGAAAACAGCTCTTTAACATAGGCTGTATGTATCACCTGCTTCGGGGCTGTAAGAAGCATCCTCTCACAGAAGGCGGAAAGCTGAAGTATATTGCTGTCCCATGGATAGTTCAAAATGGTATTCCATGCATTTTCCGTAAGGGTATGCTTAGAACCGTATTTCCTGTCAAAGTCGTTAAAATAAAACTCCAGCATATTCCTTATATCGGAGGGTCGCGATTTCAGCTTGGGAATCCTGACGCGCAGTGCCCTCAGGGTAAAGAGAAGATCCGACCTGAAGAGGAACTGATTCCTAAGTTCTGTAAGATTCTTGGAGGTGCTGCAGATAAAACGGACATCCACATATCTGTACTGGGAGAAATTCACCTGACTCATGACACGTTTTGTCCTTAAAACCCTGGCAAGCTGGGACTGCATGGGGAGTGTGAGCTTGTCAATGCCCTGAATCATCAGCGTTCCGTGATTACAGTCCAGTATAGCCCCCTGAAGCCCCCGCTTCGGATCTCCGAAAAGCACATGCTTCTGTTCTTCGTTGGTGGTGCCGGAAAGGGAAATGACCGCATAGGGCTTACCCTTTCTGTCACTTCCGTTGTGGATGGCCTGTGCAAGCATCTCAAGCTCAGGTCCGGCACTTGCTTCAATAAGAACCGGGCTGTCGGATTTGGCATACATCCGTGCCTTCTGTATCTCAGGTCTCAGATCCACAAAAAGTTCTTCCATCATATCAAAGGTTGCCACTGCGGGATCTTCATGCAGAAGCACCATCTCACTTGTCTTATATTCCATAATGCTTATACCTTTAATTTTTCAGTTGTGTAATATTATCTACAACAACCATTTCATTTTGAAATGATTACGGAATTTTTGCAACATAAATAATATTTAATTCTGAAATACTTGTGGATATTCAACAATAAAGTCTTTCTGTTTTGGGCAATATTTTGTAGAATGGACAAATCCCCTCCGCTATACTGCTGCTAAATGAAATAATGATTCATTCAGGAGGACCTATGGATACATTTGATTACGAAGATAAGATCCAATTTACGAAAGCTATCTTCTATAACTTTCGGTCGATTCCACTGCCGAAACCCTTTCAGGACGGCACCGGAGGCTTCGGACAGTTCATACCCGAGCAGGGTTATCTGGAACTTTCAGATCAGGAAGGGATGACCGCACACTACACAGTGTCACGTTCTTTTGTAAACGAAATGCTCCCAAAGCTTTTGAACGGAGAGTGTAAAAGCTATAACCAGTGGAGAGATGATCTTTACTGGAAAATAAGAAATGCGGGGTTTCAGTCCGGACAGGCTGTCAATGTGGGAACAGTTGATCTTTTGATGCTGGATATACTTGCACAAAGAGAGGGAAAACCTATTCATCGTTTTCTTGGGGCCGAAAAGGACTGGGCTTCAGCCTACAAAGGCGGCGGATCCATACTTTTATCGGATGAAGAGCTGGTGGAAGAGATGTGCCGTTACGTTTCTGAGGGCTTCACTACCGTAAAATTCAAAGTGGGAAGTGATAAAGGCCGTAACATGGAAAGGGATCTGCAACGTATAGAAAAGGTCCGTAAAGCCATAGGTCCCAACATAGGTCTTGCTGTGGACGCCAATCAGCGCTGGAATGTAGAGGATGCTGTAAAATTCGCAAAACTTGCAGAGCCCTACGACCTTGAGTGGTTTGAGGAACCCATACACTCCTCTGATTTTAACGGTCTCAGACAGATGAAGGAAATGGGAGTGAAGCAGAAGCTTTCCGCCGGAGAATCCATGAGAATCTCATATATGTATGAAATTTATCTGGAAAAGGGCGTAGATATACTCCAGCCTTCTCTTGGGCGTATGACCCGCATAGATGATCTCCTGAAGATAAGGAATCTATGCAGAAAACAGGGCAGGGAATTCCAGTCAGGTGGACGCACAGCCTACAATGCTTACTTCGGCTGCCTCTATGATGAAAACGAGAGAATAGAGTTCCACGCTCCCATATCAGAACCTGTACATGAGCTGATGCTGAACGTTCCTGAAATACGTGACGGTAAATGCTTCGTCAGAACAGATATCCCGGGTATCCCCGTGAGAATGGATCTCGCGAAGCTGGAAGCTCTTGGATATCTTGAATCAAAAACCATATATCAGGCATAGATATCAAACTCAGACATCAGGCTCAGATATCATCCATATCAGTATGAAGGATATGTAACCGGCTTAAACAAAAAGTATATACCTGAATGAATATGACTCTACTACATCTGAGACAGTATCCGGTGTAAGCATTGTAAAAACTAAAAAAGCTGATTCAATGAGAGAACTATCACATTCCGGTCTGTAAATCAAAATCAAGGCGAAAGCGCCTTCTATAAAGGAGAAAAACAATGAAGAAAACAATAGCCATGCTGCTCGCATCATCTATGATGCTGTCATTCACAGCCTGCGGAAGCAGCACAACACCAAATTCAACAACAGAAGCAAAGTCTGCCACTGAGGCAAAGACAGAAGCTGCGAAAGAAGAAACCAAGTCAGAAGAAAGCAGTACCGATGGCAGTACAAAGAGCGAAGGCAGTGCTCCGGCAGGAGAAGCATTAACTCTTGAGTCCGCATCAGAAGCCGATATCGAAGGGGCTAAAGCCGACAACTGGGGATTCCCTTCAGGAACCATAACATGGGTAGTTCCCGGAAAAGCAGGCGGCGGATCGGACCTTGCCATCCGTTACCTCTCTGAAGCCATGACAAAGGATCTCGGAATCACAAACACGGTTACCAATTACGATTCCAACACCGTAGGTCATCAGACCGTTGCCAATGCTTCCCCCGACGGTTCTACCATCACCCTCGCTACAGCTGCCCTCAATGTCCAGTGGGTAACCGGTAATTCCGAAGTAAATCCAAAGAAAGATCTGACTCTCATAGCTGCTCTGGATGACAACGGTTTCTCCGCCCTCTGTGCTCCCGCAAATGCCCCGTATGATACATTTTCCGAAATGATAGAGTATGCTAAGGCAAATCCCGGAAAGCTTAATGCAGGCATGCCTTCCTCCGGAAACAACACCTTCCAGTTCGGTAAGATTCAGAAATCTACCGGCGTAGAGTTCAATTCAGTAGAGGCTTCATCAGAGTCAGACCGTCTCACAAATCTTGCGGGCGGATTCATCGACCTTGGATTTGTAGGTCTCGGAAATGCACAGGAGTATGAGGCTGCCGGAAAGCTCAAGGTCCTTGCCACCATCGCAGGAGACGGACTTAAGATCGAAGACTATCCATCAGAGACTCCTCTCGGTGATAACTACAAGACCATGCAGGAGCAGGGATTTTCAGATCTTTACTGGAATGTTAAGCATTATGTTTACGGACCTGCAGGCATGGATGCAGCAAAGGTACAGGAAATAAATACCGCCATGTCAGTACTTCAGCAGAATGCCGACTGTCATGAAGGCCTTGTATCAGTAGGTCATATTCCCGAGTGGCACAATGTTGAAGATTCTCTGAAGATCAGAGATGCAGAGTACGAATCTGTAGTCGAGATAGCAGAGTACCTCAACATGAAGGTGAACGACTGATTAAAACACACACCCATTTATATCCGGCCATACAGGCCACAGCCTGTATGGTCAGATACAGGTTGTAGTTTTTATTCAGAAAAAATCTAAATGGAAATTCAAGCAGAGGATGATATGAATCTTAAACGAGACACCAAGGCAGGAATTGCCGGAATTATCGCAGTAATACTGTTTTTTATTGAGACACAAAACATGACCCAGCGCCCGAACCTCATAGAACCGGGACCGAGAATGATGCCCTATGTAGGACTGTTCCTGATACTTATCAGTTCGGTAATGCTTTTGATACGCGGACTGAAAAACCGGGAAGAGGAGAAGCCATATTTTCCAGAAGGCGGTATCAAAAAGGTCATCACAGGTTTTTCCGAGGTTCTCCTTTACGGAATTCTCCTTACCTTATTCGGATTTTTACCTACTACGCCCTTTGCGATGTTTGCATTTGTCAACACCCTCAAGGGTACTGAAGAGGTGAAATGGTGGCAGAATGCACTTATAAGCATCATGGTCACCCTGTGCTTATATGCCATGTTCGTTCTTGGTTTCAGAATCAAACTGCCTGCGGGAATACTGTTCAGATAAGGAGGACTACTTAAATGCAATACTATATCAACGGACTCATGCTGTGTCTTCAGCCCCTGAATCTCCTCCTGATAGCCGGAGTTTCCGTGGTGGGAATAATCTTCGGAGCCATCCCCGGGCTGTCAGCGACCCTCGGAATCTCATTGCTGCTTCCGGTGACCTTTGGTCTGTCTACTCAGACTTCTTTTATCGTGTTGCTGGCGATGTGGATAGGCGGCGTATCCGGAACCTTTATCTCCGCGGTTCTCATCGGTATCCCGGGTTCAAGTTCCTCCATAGCTACTTGCTTTGACGGCTATCCCATGACACTTAAGGGAGAGGCATCAAAGGCCCTCGCTGTAGGTATGACAGCTTCCTTCCTTGCTACTGTTGGTTCTGTTCTTATCGCCACAGTGGTAGCTCCTGTAATCGCGGATCTGGCCCTTCTTCTCGGGCCATGGGAATATTTCTCCCTTTGCTTCTGTGCCATCACACTGGTGGCGGCCCTCTCCAAGGGGAACATCTGGAAAGGCATCATGGCTGCAGGCATAGGACTTTTCCTTGGCTGCGTGGGACTTGATCCTATAACCGGTGTTGCGAGATATACCTTTGGAAACCATTACCTTGATTCCGGTCTTTCTACAGTTTGTCAGATGCTGGGAATGTTTGCCATTTGCCGTATCATTCTGGACTATGCAAAGGGTCAGGGAAAGCTTCCGGAAGTGCAGAAGTCAGATCTCCACGGATTCGGAATAGGGCTAAAGGATTTCATTTCAAATCTTCCCACCATCATCCGTTCATTCCTCATAGGTCTCTGGATCGGCTTCCTGCCGGGCATGGGTTCCGGAATATCGAACATGGTAGCCTACGGTCAGGCACAGCAGGCAAGCAAGCACCCGGAGGAATTCGGAAAGGGCACAGCGGAAGGTGTCTGGGCCTCTGAGACCGCCAACAATGCTTCCCTCGGCGGTGCCATGATCCCCATGATGGCACTGGGAATCCCGGGAGACGGCATTACCGCAATGCTCATTGCGGGACTAACCATACACGGACTGCAGGCAGGCCCTCTGTTCATGACGAACCAGCCGGACCTCTGCTATCTGATTTTCGCTTGTGTACTTATAAGCGCTATCGTTACTTTCCTCATCGAGGCAGTTTTCAAGCGATGGCTTCCCATGATACTGAAAGTTCCTTACCACTTCCTCTACAGCGTTATACTGACCATATGCTTCATAGGTTCCTTCGGTGTTTCCAACACGGAATTCAATATCTTTGTGATGCTGGCATGGGCGGTTCTTGCCATTTTCCTGAATATCGAAGGCATTTCCCTGAGTCCTCTGGTACTTGCCTTTATCCTTTCCGATGATCTGGAATCCTATTTCAGAAAGGGCGTAAGCTTTGCACACGGAAGCTATGCGCCGTTCTTCACAAGACCTGTGTCTCTTATTTTCCTCCTGCTTGCCATTTTCTCTGTAGCATGGCCCTATATAGCAGAAGCAAGAAAGAAGAGAGCAGCCAAGACTGAAATGGCACTGTGAAAATGAGCTGCAGCAGACTGATGCATGAACCTGACTGTTCCTTGTACGTCAGTGACAGCTCTGCATCCTTATGACAAGCACAAAAATGAATACCAACATAGCCTGACTTTCCGGAGTCGGGCTTTTTGATTTATGGAAAAATCAGAGCTACAAATTTTCTTTTTGATTCCAACAAAAATTCTTGGTTTTCTAGTAAGTGTAGCGGACTTTATAATCAGAGTGATGCTATAGTGAAAGTTCTGAAAACTGTCATTACAGCAGATTGAATATATATTAAAAAGGAGCCTTCAAATGAAAGAATCCATTCATAAGTATTTCAAAGTAGGTACCCTTCTCTGGATGAGCTATCCGAGAACAGGTACTGTAGACGGAGCTGTAAAAATAGCAAGAGACGACTACTTCGATGCCATAGAAGTTACTCAGTGTAAGAGTGAGGAAGAGCGTGACCAGCTAAAGAAGATTCTGGAAACTTCCCATCTTTCTGTGGGGTATGGAGCCATGCCTAATCTACTGGGGCCTAAACTTAATCCAAACGATACAGATGAAAAAGGCAGAAAAAAAGCGGAAGAGGTGCTCAAAAAAGCAATCGATGAGGCGGAGTATCTCGGTTCAAAAGGAATAGCCTTTCTTTCAGGAAAATGGCAGGAGGAGACAAAGGAACTTGCCTACAGCCAGCTTCTGAAAACTACCGATGCTGTCTGCAGCTATGCGGAGAAAAAGGGAATGTTCGTGGAGCTTGAGGTCTTTGACTATGACATTGATAAGGCATCTCTCATTGGACCTTCATCACTGGCTGCCCGCTTCGCCGCTGATGTCAGGATGAAACATTCGAATTTCGGACTTCTGGTGGATCTTTCACATATTCCACTTTGTCATGAAAAATCCGCAGATGTTATCCGCACCTGCCGTCCGTACCTTAGTCATTTCCATATAGGAAACGGTGTTGCAGATCCGAAGGAAGCTGACTTCGGAGATCATCATCCGAGATTCGGATACCCGGGCGGTGCTAACGATATAGAAGAGCTTTACAACTACCTGAAGGTTTTAAAGGAAGAAGGCTTCTTCAGACCCGAGGCACCACTTTTCCTTTCCATGGAGGTTTCCCCAAAACCTGATGAAGACGAGGATATCGTACTTGCAAATACAAAGCGTTGCCTGAATCGTGCATGGGCAATGCTGGAAGACTGAACTTGAAATTCAATATGTGTATTTATTATCCTGATTCTGTTTTTTCGATACTGAGCAGTATTCGACTTACCTGGAAATAGTACCGACACACATATGTAAAATTGATAAATTGAATCAGTGTATAAAACATGGAGGTTACAATGAAAATAGTTGTTCTTGATGGTTACATCGAAAATCCGGGAGACCTTTCCTGGGAGCCCCTTGAAAAGCTCGGGGAGCTCACCGTGTATGACCGCACATCTTATATAGATGCGCCGATAATTGCTGAACGTATCGGAGACGCAGAAGTCATCGTCATAAATAAGACACCGATTTCCAAGGAGACCATAGACAGGTGCCCTGACTTAAAGGCCATAGCTGTGCTTGCAACAGGCTACAATGTCGTGGACTACAAGTATGCAAAGGAAAAAGGGATCGTAGTTTTAAATGTTCCCGCCTATGGAACAGATATCGTGAGCCAGTATGCTGTGGGACTTCTTCTTGAGATCTGTTCTCACTACGGTCACCATGACAGGGCAGTAAAGGAAGGACGATGGGAAAATAATATCGACTGGTGCTTCTGGGATCACCCGATGATAGAGCTTTCCGGAAAGACTGCCGGAATAATAGGATTCGGAAGAATCGGTCAGGCTACAGGAAAGATACTGAAGGCTCTCAACATGCGTGTGCTTGCCAACAATCCATCACAGAGTGATGCGGGTCGCGAGATAGGAGAGTATGTAGATAAAGAGACATTGTTCCGCGAATCTGATGTCATATTCCTGCACTGTCCTCTGTTCCCTGAGACAGAAGGGCTCATAAATAAGGATAGCATCAGCAAAATGAAGGACGGTGTCATCCTCATAAACAACAGCCGCGGTCAGCTCGTAGTGGAGCAGGACCTTGCGGACGCCCTTAACAACGGAAAGGTCTATGCCGCCGGTCTCGACGTGGTTTCAACAGAGCCTATCCGCAGTGATAATCCGCTCCTTACAGCAAAGAACTGCATCATCACACCTCACATCAGCTGGGCCGCCCGTGCCGCCCGCCAGAGGATTCTGGATGTAACAGTAGAAAACATCCGGGCGTTTATGGAAGGAAATCCAAAGAATGTGGTGAATCCTTAAAAATGTAAGTGAAACCTGACTACACTAAATGGTGTAAGTTAAGTTTCAATATGGATATATAGAATATGTTTTTGCCTGAACATCCGCATACATTATGCATTTACGGATGTTCAGGTTATTATAATACTTTCCCTTTATATCAAAGCAATTCATCAGACTGCATTCAAATCACTATTGCGCTACAAGCTTTGAATCGACCTGATGAATTCTTTTTTTCATATATCTTATTCTTTGCGCTTCTATTGCCTTCCTTAAATATAAATCCCTATATTTCTCGTATAGCGATGTGGCAGCGTCATAGTATTTACGAAAGGAATCCTCTGAAAGATTTCCCCGGGCATCCGTTAACAGTGATAAGAACCATTCCGGATCCACATCGATTTTCTTTAATATCATATCGTGTGCTTTGTCCTGAATCTGATGACTTTCATATCTTGTGATGGTCTTTCCACCCCATCCCAATAGGAGACATAAATCACTCTGACTTATACCGTATTTGGCTCTTATGGCTACAATTTGAGACGAGGTCAAAAGACCTTGCTTCATTCTATAGGCATCCTTCATACGGATATCATTGCTCTGTATCTGCTGATCGGTCATATATATTTCCTCAGCCAAGTCACAATACATATATTCTGCATCATAGCTGACTTCTATGCCCTTAAATACCGTATGTTCCGGTACTATGACGGTCTTGACTTCATGTTCTTCCATACAGCAGGTACACAAATGTTTTTTGGTGTTTACTATCTTCATATTCATATAAGTACCTCATTTCTTATAAGGAAACATATCTGATGTAAGTGCTCTTTCCGCAAAATGGAATGACATAACAAATGTCGTTGCACCTCCGGATTGTCCAATCAGCTCTACGCGTATTTTTATATATACGTCGTCCGAACCATTGTAAACTTTACCAAATTCCCTCATTTCACTTCTTTTGGGAAATCGGAGATCTTTTACGGTTTGAATATAATCTTCAACCTTTATCTGTAATAATTCATGTTTTAAAACATCAAGTGGATTCTCATTAGGAAATAATGTATTGATTGTATACAGGTTCGTATATTTTTCATCACGTTTATCATCAACAACTCGCCTGACTTGAAATTCGATTTTTGCATCTCTTTTCAACGCATAATTTAAATTCTGAAGATATGCTTTTATTTCGAGCTCACTTTCAATACGTGACTTTGTTGCATTTGTCAAATTAAGCCTCCTTATGAGGTATCATTTGATACCTTGAATGTATATCTTTTTTGCTCCTTTGTCAATGAGCATAATGTCTCTTGTACAAGTCTTTTCTGCCTTAATGCTTAATAACAACTCTTCCTATAAATATTTTTCACTTTTTCTTTGGGAAAATTTTCTCAATCACAGAACGTGTAAGAAATTATGAATTTGAATCGATTGAATGATTCTGAAACTTATAATACCAAAAAGACGTTTGTTTTCATATGGTCTAAATTCCGACTATATGAAATATCTTTATCAGAAGATGAGAGTTCTATAACCTCAAAATAGGGCATATGTCAAATTTAAGATATATAATAACTCTCATCTGGTCATGAAATTAATCTATACATATTACCTCTTATCCTCCGGCCCCGTCTTATCTCTTACAAAGGGTTCGTTCATATACCCGGTTCTGAGAGCATTCACCAGCGGATTAACGTAGGCTGTAAGCTTGGGAATACCGGGCTCTTTTTTGGTGATGACCGAAGCGCAGAGCGGGGGAGCATCCTCCAGGAGGATGTCACGGGTGCTGTCGGGAGTATCGTTTTCCGGCGGAAAGTAACGGTTCAGACCGATGATTCCGTTGTCCCGTACCTTATAATAGACCTGATAATAATGATGGGACACTTCGATTTTTATATCGAGCTGTTCCTTTTTTATAGTCTCAAACAGAGGAAGAAATGCATCGCTCATTCCGGGAATCTGTATAGTCTCACCGGAAAGATCACCTAAAGTCAGCTGCTCTGCATCCCACAAACGGTGATGAGCCTCCACCATGGCTGCAAGCTTGCAGGCGATGATCTCATACCGGTTAAAACCCTCTATGGCATTTCCGAGATCCATGATGATGCCCATGGAGAGCTCACCACTCTGAACCTTTTTTACCACTTCATCATTTTCCATATCCAGCAGGCTAATGTTTACATTAGGGAAAGCCTGATTAAAATTCAAAAGCTTTTCATGAAGTGCCGGAAGAAATCCCGGAAGCAGCGAAACACTTATTCCTATAGAGACAGTACCTTCCAGACTCAGATCCGAGTACATGCTTTTCATCATATTGTCAAAGCTTTCAATCACAGGAGAAGATTCCTGAAGAAGCAGTTGGCCCTTAGGGGTGAGACTTATATGGTTTTTGAAATTTTCAAATAAGGCTCCACCAAGCTCAGACTCCATGGAAGTGATATTCTGCTTTACGGCCTGCCTCGTCATAAACAGTTTTTCGGATGCCTTTGAGTAATTCATTTCGGATGCCAAAACCCGGAAGATATGAAGCTGTTGAATAGTCATAAAGTAACCTCTCTAATGCAAGTTCAGCTTGCGTTTGTACTCTAAGGATAATTGCTTTTTCGCCAACTGTAAAGGTGTTATGTTCATCCTGAATAAACACTAATTTTACGCAGATTCTCAATGCAGGAAAGGCGTAAGAGCTTCACCATGGAAGAAACAGTTTCAAATGAAAATATCTTCACGGTGAACATTTCAGGAGGAAAACATGGATAACAAAACAGTTTCAAGACGAAGCTTTGTGAAGGGTATAGGTGCAGGACTTGCGGCACTGACATTTGCAGGCATATATGGCTGTGGTCGCAGTACTGAGGTGCCGGAGGCAACAACAGGAGCAGGAACAAAAGCTGCCGAAACATTGGCAGCGGAGACAACTGCAGCGGAAACTGAGCTTGCGAAGGAAGCTCTCAATGCTGCGACGAAGACATTGACATACACACCGGGAACTTATTCCGCATCCGCAAGAGGCATGGCAAGTGATGTCAAGGTAACAATGAGCTTTGATGAAAAGAGCATCACAGATATAAAGATCGATGTTTCAGGTGAGACACAGAATATCGGTGCCGCCATCGGCGATGAGATGTCAAAGAAGGTTCTGGATGCACAGGGCGCAGAGATCGATGCAGTTTCAGGCGCAACTGTTACAAGCAATGCCATTAAGACTGCAGTTCTCGACTGTATGTCACAGGCTTCGGGACAGGAGATAACTCTTGAAGAGGTTGCGGCAGAAACAGCTTCTGACTGGCTGGGAGAGGCTCCTGAAGTTTCAGAGAGCGATATAAAGGAGACTGTTGACTGTGAGGTTCTGGTAGTTGGTGCCGGCTCATCAGGTCTTTTTGCGGCTGCCGCAGCGGCTGAAAAGGGTGCAAAGACCATCCTCATAGAGAAATTCGATCATGACAAGGCTTCCGGCATACGTGACACCCTTGCTGCCTGCGATTCAACAGAGCAGAAAGAAGATGGCCATAATGTTGACAAGAACGAAGCTATCAAATACATCTGTGACTGGAGCCAGGGCTATGCGAAGCGCAGCATCGTCAAGGTTTGGGCAGACCGTTCCGGTGAAACCATGGACTGGTTCAAGGATGTTCTCAAGCAGGGCGGCATGGAATTCCGTCATGAGTTCGATAACGACGAACTGAAGCAGAACTATCAGGGCCTTGAGGTTGGTCACAGCGTTCAGTATGACGAGACCTATTATGAGCAGCAGACCATGGATAAGGTTCTTGAATATGCTGAGGCGAAGGGACTTGAGACCCGTTATGAGGTCACTATGATAAAGCTTGAAAAGAATGACGCCGGAAGAGTGACCGGTCTTATCGCAACTGACACGGACGGAAATTATGTTCGTTACAATGCTTCTAAGGGTGTCATCATCGCTACCGGTGGATACAGTGCCGACGAGGATATGCTTAGACAGCTTCAGCCATGGACTCTTGAGCAGACCTCTGTTAACTACTCAAAGGCAGGAGCGAAGGGCAGCGGAATCAGAGCATGTCTCTGGGCAGGTGCTGTGATGGATACCACTCACACATCTATGATATTTGAGCGTGGTGCCGTTAAGCCTGATGAAAAAGGAAAGCTTGGTGAGCCGACCCGTGGTACACTTTTCTGGATGGGTTCACAGCCGTTCCTCAAGGTGAATCTCAACGGTGAGCGTTTCATGAACGAGTCACAGCCCTATGACTACATCCTCCATCAGGCATCAAAGGAGCCGTTCCATACCTATTGTGAGATCTGGGACAGCAAGTATCCTGAGGACTGTAAGAGATTCGAGACCCACGGCTGCAGCAGACTTTACCCTCATGCCAACGGAACAGATTCTGTTTTTACCATGGAGATGGTTCAGGGGATGAATCAGGGTCTTGAGGCTGACGGCTATATCGTAAAGGCTGATACTGTTGAGGAGCTTGCAGAAAAGCTCGGACTTCCGGTAGATAAGTTCAAGGCGACCGTAGACCGTTACAATGAGCTTTACAAGAAGGGAGAGGATGAGGATTTCGGAAAAGAAGGATTCAGACTTTCTTCCCTTACCGAGGCTCCATTCTACGGTGTACGCCAGGCCGGCGGATATCTCCTCTGTACAATGGATGGAATCATGGTAGATGAGGAAATGCATGCTCTCAGTACAGAGTTTAAGCCTATCGAGGGCCTCTTCGTAGTCGGTAATGATGCCGGCGGTTACTACAACGGCAGCTATCCTAACCTTCTTTCAGGAACTCAGGCAGGCCGTATTGCAACCTTCGGAAGACTCGCAGGACAGCTTGCAGCTGAAGGGAAATAACTAAAGGAACTCCGGGTATATCAGTGTTTTCTCAGAGTAATACAACCCGAGAAATGCTTTAATCAGCGTTTATCTATTACTCCAATCAACTTAAAAGGTGGTGCTGTACTTAAATTAACAGCACCACCTTTATTTAGTAAAAACTATAATATTTATACTCAGTTGATTTTATAGCCTTATTTCTGATTCTTTATATATTCTTCCAACTCTTTAGCAAAAGCTTCTTCGGATTCGCCGGCTCTTCTGGCAGCGTCTGCTACATCAAGCACTTTATCAACAACCAAAGAGAATAGAAGTGATTTTGTTCCTTCAAGTCGGCCTTCTAGTCTTCCCTCCAGCCTGCCTTCCTCACGCCCCTGTCTCAGCCATCTGTCTTCCTGAAGTTCAATTACATGACTCATAAGCCCTGTCATCCTTTCTCTTAAATCTTTATTCAATCTGCTTGCTATATGATTAAGTATCAAATTCGATAACTCTGCGAGTCTTCTTGTATTATCTTCTGAGATAATTCCGTCCTCACAGGCTTTGACTAACCGATTAACGAATTCACGTAGTTCTGAATATATCTTAGCATATTCAGGGTCATCCGAATCTGATATTTTTCTTAAACGGTTTTCAAATCTGATGAGATAGTAGGGTATCAGGAAAAACAATCCGCCATCATATATATCATCAACTGAGTATGCTTGCACATTCAGAACCGGAACCGGCATGACTATTTCCTGCTCTGAGAAACGGTATATTATTTTCATTTCGGAAGATTTTTCTGAATCGGTAGTACCTCTAAGCTTTATGAGTCCGGAATTTGGAAGGGTTATTCTTATAGAATCACCATCTTTCCTTGCCCCATCTAGAGCTATCCGAACATTATATTCTGCCAATCTGAACAGGATACTTCCGTCCTCTGTGGATTGACACTCAACATGGTAGTATCCGCCTGCAATCTTATAACAGCTATCTGAAAAGCGCCTGGAGATCTTTTTTTGTCCTTCATCCAAGAGAAAACGTTCGTTGGCAAGTCTTTCTATTTCTTCAATATCTACCACGGTAGATGTGACATGGAACATCCTCTCTATGACAGGTACAAGCAGTTGTCCCATCTTTTCTATTTGAAGCTTGAATACATCATCGAATGGCGTTTTGGACAAGTCTTCTATATTACTTTCCTCATAGGGCATGGTTCACAATGCTCCTCCTTATCATCACATTTTAAATTGTTGGATTCTCGAGAATTGATTCGAATGAATTTATAAATCTTATAGAGTATTTCTCAATCACAGAACGTGTCAGAAATAATGAATTTGAATCAATTGAATGATTCCAGATGGGATTATACCCAAAATCCATCAGGTTTCATATAGTCTAAATTCCGACCATATTCACTCTCAGCAATCACCAAAAAGTCTGTTTCTTTCTAACTAATCATAGACAGAGGACCTTTCCACGATATAAAAAGCTTGAATTGTATTTATAAAAAACAATTTTGAACATGTATGATCATCCCTACTTTTTTGACGCATTTTTACCCCCTAACTTGAGAAAACAAACGAATTTACTGGTGTTGGAAGGATAGCAATTTTTGTAAAAGCAACATAACGTATTACGTTGAATTCTTAAAAAATCGCTTAAATTAATCATTGAAATGTATATGCTATCCATATTAAAATTCTTGAGCGCTTAGCACAGATAGTAGTAGTTTTTAATAGTAAAGAATAGGATCAGTATGAAAAAACAATTTATCAAGGGGCTTAGTGTTGCTACAGCAGTATGCTTATCTGTATCTGCACCAGTCAGCACTTTAGCAAAGGAAACAACTTCAGAGAACGAAGGATACGTTAATGAAGTAAGCAACAATTCGAATGCTTCTAATGGCTCTGTAACAAATAGTGATACTTTAGATTATGCAGTTTCGAATTCAAAGGAAGGCACAGTTAAAGAGAATAATTCTGCCATAAAAACCGACAAGGGCGGAATATATGCTTCTAATGGCTCTACTGTAAATCAGACCGGCGATGTCAAATCAAAAGAAGATGGCGCACGTGCCATCGACAGTTCAACTGTTAATGTAACAGGAAACATCAGTGTTGAAAAAGGAGCGTCTTACTCAAGTTCAACAGCTGTTGAAGCACTTGAAGGAAGTTCCATTACTGTAAATGGTAATGTTAATTCTGATGGAATTGGAATTAACGCTGATGATTCATCCGTAACAGTTCATGGATCAGTTAGCTCAGAAAATAATGACAACGAGAATACAGTAGGTGTTTTTTCAACAAATTCATCTGTATCTATAGACAATGGTCTCAATGTACATAATAACGATCCTGAAGAAGCTAATAGTTCCGGAATTCAAGTAGATAGTCTACCTACATATAATTCTAAAATCACTGTAAAGGGCGATATCAAAGTAACATCAGACAATACAAAAGCAGCTTCTGCAGAAGGAATAGAAGTTGGATATCGTGAAGATAAGTACCTTCAGTATGAAGGAAAAAAATCTTCATCCGAGGATAGCATCACCGGTAACGTTATAGTTTCTGCAGAAGGAAAAGATTGGGCATATGCAACAGGATTATTTGTATCGTCAGAATCGAATGGAAACTATGCTGTAGTTCTCAACGGTGATATTAATGTTTCTGCAAAATCAGCTAATGAATCGAAAAACGATGATGCTGGTGCCGATGGTATATCGGTAACTGCATATAATGGGGGAACCACATCTGTAACTGTAAATGGTGATATTACGGCTGAGGCTGAGGCTTCAAATAAAGATTACTCCGATGCCTCCGGTATAAGTGTTCATAATATAGATGATAAAAGCACCGTAAACATCACTGTCAAGGGTGATGTGTCAGGATCAAATGACGGTGCTAGTGTATCTGCAAATGACGGTGAAGTAAACATAATCGTTGATGGAACTTTAAGCGGAATAGACTCAGCTATTTATGTTCAGGAAATTATTAATAATCCAAGACATTCTAATCGCAGAGATTATTCTATGACCGGTGAGAATGGTGATTTAAACATTACCGTTTGGCAGCTAAAGAGTGATTCCGATCAATTAGTATACGCACAGCGTCGTGAGTACAGGGACTCTGACGGAAACGGCACTAATTCAAGAACGGAGCAGAAAGACAAAGAAGAAGAAATCCTCAAGAACATTAACTACATCATCCGTACTGATGAAGTATCTAATGGTACTATCACATTATCAGGTACAACTCTGATAAGTGGCTACAATACAGCTCATGAGTCTCAGGAAGTTATCATCAAGGTTGAGACTGCCTCCGGATACCAGCTTGATGCTGTAAAGAACGGCAACTCTACACTTACAAAGAATGCTGACGGAACATACACACTTGTTGTTCCAAGGGGTGGCGGAGTTGAACTCAGCGCAGTTCTTTCTGCAATCAGACACTCCTCTGATTCTTCAGATGACTCAAGCAGTGGTTCAGGAAGTGGAGCTAACGGACTTTCCGGAAATACTGCTGGTGGTAACCAGTCCGGAAGTACTATGACCTCAGAAAGTGGCGCTTCTGTCAATACAACCACATCAGAGTCAAATGGAGTTAAATCAACAACAACCCAAATCACCATCGGTGATAAGACTGCTAATGTTGCTACTTCTGTAACATCTGCTAACGGCCAGAACACAACCCTTCGTTTTGTAAGCGGTGATATAGCGGGAGCTACCTTCAATGGAGTAGGTACTGTATCTGCTGATGGTACTACAGTAACAACTGTAAGTGGCGAAACATTTGCAGTAACAAGCGCACCTGTACTTGTTATTACTTCTGAAAACGGACAGTCTATGGGATGTTTCGTTGATCCTCAGACAGGCGCACCTGTTGCAACAGGAAAAACTGAAGTTTACTACCAGCTTGGCGCAGACGGTCAGCTTCATGCTCACTGGGTAAATCCTCAGGGATTCTTCTATACCGGTACAGTTGATATCAACGGACAGATGTTCACCTTCAATGAAGAAGGAATCATGATTAACGCATAAAACATAGAAGAGCATTACGCTCAGATAATTTCTCAAATCCCCGTTCTGATTTAGGACGGGGATTTTTTAATGAAATATTTAAAGATATAAAGTCTTTTCTCTTACAAATGATTCGTTCATATACCCGGTTCTGAGAGCATTCACCAGCGGATTCACGTAAGCTGTAAGCTTGGAATACCGGGTTCCTTTTTGGATGACCGAAACGCAGAGTGGGGGAGCGTCATTCAGTCTGATACCACCCCTATCTCATATACATCATCCATAGATATCATCTGTCCGTCTGCCATGATGATTTTTCTTTCTATGGTATCGATCCTTTTCACGTATCCTTTTGTGGTTATATATTCTCCTCCGGCCTTTTTTTCATCAGCCTTAAACCAGGTGATACAGAGTTCCTGTTCTGATAAATGATCTTTCAGCTCCTGTAATTGCTGATCTAAGTGTTCCTTTTGAGTTTCACTTAGAACCAGCTTCTCCGATACCAGCCTTCCGGTCTCCATGATCGCTTCTTCATAACCCGTCAATGCTGCAAAGGGTGCAAACTGGGCCGCTCTGCTATAAAGAGACATCCTCTTATGCTTAAGTGATTCAGAATGCTGTAGATCTATGATGTCCCCGTACTTCGTGATCACATCTAAGTTAAGGCCATACAGTTCTTGAGCTTTTATGCCATGTACATTATGCCATTCCGGTTTGTCATTCACTTTTATCCCTTTCTATTTTCCAGACATATAAAATTTTCTTCTTTACAAAGGGTGATATGTACCCCTGAAAGTATAGATCGCTATCTAGGCTTTATGACCTCCGATCTGTTCATTCCGGCTCCGCATAGTTGCCCCGTCCAGCATATTCATACCTTTAATGACAGCATTTTTCCCGAATTTCTGCTTGATCGTCAGAGCTGCCTCCTGCAGCCGGCGGTCTCTTTTTTTTAGCCTTTTTATTTCCTTACGTTCTTTTTCGATTCTTTCATAGTCGGTGAAGAGGTCCATCTGTTCCCATGAGCCCTCCATGTTTCCGAACTTTACGGTTCTGTCCTCGTCTTTTTCATCCTTCACCCTTCCGGCCACTATATTAATTCTTCTGACCAAAAGATCCGGATCCACTATCTGATCAAACAGCTTGACCGCAGCTCCGGTGATCAGCCTCGTTGAAGAGGTCAGTTCCTGAAGCAGTATGGTGCCATGGGCATGCTTCGGGATCCGCCTTCCCAGATAATCCACAACAACCGGCCCATGATACAGTTTACTTATATGGGGGTCAGTGAGATTCTCGATATCATAGCCCACGGTAAGCACCAGCTGATCTGTTACGAGATGTTTCCCGACCAGATCAAGAGATAACTGATCCGCCATTTCCTTTACTATCAGGCGGCTTTTCTTATGATCATAGGCACAGTGAAGTACCTGTCCTGAACCCATACTGCTGTTTTCCGGTTTATACGCTTTAACATCCTGCATCCTGCAGGGCTCATATCCCCAGGCATGATCGATGAGCAGCTCCGCATTTATGCCGAAGTTTTTATATAGAAGTTCTTCGTTGTCCAATGAACATCTGGCAACGTCACCCATGGTATAAAGCCCGAGGCTCTCAAGCTTCCTTGCATATCCTACCCCGACTCTCCAGAAATCGGTAAGAGGTCTGTGATTCCAGAGCAGCTGTCTGTAGCTTCTTTCGTCTATCATGGCAATGCGTACTCCGTCTTTGTTTGCCGGAATATGCTTGGCCACTATATCCATGGCAATCTTTGCAAGATACATGTTGGTGCCTATACCTGCCGTTGCAGTGATCCCTGTAAGCAGGATGATCTCATGGATCATATCCGATGCCATCCTTTCGGCCACAGCCCATGGATCTCCTGTATCCAGATCTCTATCCAATGCATAGATCCTGAGATATGTTGTGACATCCATAAAGACCTCGTCTATGGAATACACATGTATATCCTCCGGGGCAACATACTTCAGATATATGTCATAGATTTTTGTGCTGTACTCTATGTATCTGGCCATCCGGGGCCGAGCCGGTATATAATCAAGTTCCAAAAAAGGATCTTCCTTCAGCTTGTTCGCATCACATGATCTTCCTGTGAATTCCTGACCGTTTATCCTTCTCCGGCGTTCGGCATTGATCCCTTTGACCCTTTCTACGACCTGAAAAAGTCTGGCACGTCCCGGTATCCCATAAGCTTTCAGAGAAGGACTCACTGCAAGACATATGGTCTTTTCTGTTCTGCTGACATCCGCCACCACCAGATTCGTAGTCAACGGATCAAGTTTCCTTTCATGGCACTCCACAGAGGCATAAAAAGACTTAAGATCTATACATATGTAGTATCTGTTATTTTGAATATCATCCATAACAGCCTCCGTCAAAGACCAAGATTACTGTAGAAGCATCATATCACAAAACAAACGTTTTATCAAACATTTGTTTTGCCTGGTTGTGAAAAGAAATATAAATATGAAGTGGTCAAAAAAAAAGAAGCATGAATAACGAGTCTGTACTCATTACTCATGCTTCTTTTTTTATTCCGCATCTATGACTCTCGCGATATGCATGGCGAGATAGCCGATTTCAGCATCCTGATAGTCTTTTCTCAGAAGACGGCTCATCTGATTACATATATCCTCCGCAAGACGGAAAACATCCGGATATTTCACCGCCATGTAGTCATTGAGATTCATCTTGAGAGGTTCTCCGGTCTCGATACGTGTGACCATGTAGCGAATGTGATTCATCATACGGTTATATCCGAGAGAAGTAACCTCGATCTTTTGCCCGGTCTTTTCTTCTATATAAGAAATACAGTTTCTGACGATCTGGGCGGTCTGAAGAGAACGGGCTACATTCTCATTTACTATGGCCGAGTGAACATGAAGCGCTATAAAACCTACTTCATCCTCATTTATAGTAAGTCCGGTCTTTTGCCTAAGGATATCAACCACAGTCTGTGCCACCTGATATTCCATATGGAAGAGGAGACGGATGTCATCCTTCAGAGGATTTCTGATGGTCTCATCCCGCTTTATCCGCTGTATGGCAAATGCCAGATGGTCCGCCATGGGGAAGACTATATTCCTGTCTACTATACCGAAGACCTTTTCAGCCTCATCAAGAACCGCGTCGGAGATTTCAAGGCAGACGGGATCGACTTCATTTATGATGTTCATGGCGTTGCCCCGTTCAGTGGATCTTTCCAATGAATACACCGAAGCATCCTCCGGAATGTCTACCCATTCCGAGATCTTTGCTCCGAAACCGATACCCTTATGAAGAATAAGGTAGGTTTTCAATTCATCGTTATCCAACGCAAGAATGGCATTATGATTTAATACTTTTCTTACACGATACATTCTTTTCCATATCTCCTATAGTAACGTTCGCAGCTCCACTCATGCGGACACGGTGGTCGCATGACGGCCTTATCGAAAAAATACCCCTCCCGTTCTGCGGAAGGGGTAGAGTAATTATATTCTCATTATGCGATGATGTCGACTGCAATCAGATCCTCACCGGCAGAAACATTACCTGTCTTCAGAAGTCTGATATTCATACTGTCATCAAGATCAGTACAAAGAACAGGAGAAGCGATGGATGGAGCATTCTTACGGATGTAATCAAGATCCATCTTAAGAAGCGGCTGACCCTTCTTTACCTTCTGACCGTTCTCAACAAGAACTGTGAAGCCCTTTCCATCAAGCTTGACTGTATCGATACCCATGTGGAAGAGCATACTGATTCCTGTTTCTGTTTCGAAACCGATGGCGTGCTTTGTATCAAAAACGAATGATATCTCACCATCACATGGTGCATACAGTGTTGAATCTGCAGGGATCATACATGTACCGTTACCCATCATGGCACTAGCAAATGCCTCATCCGGTGTCTCTGAAAGAGCCTTGGCCTCACCGTTAAGCGGGCTTCCGATGATGATGGTACGCTTAACCTTCTTATCAGTATTGTTTTCAATAACAGTCGGCTGAGCCTCATCCACAACTTCCTCGCTGTGGTACTCGGTAGAAGGCTGAGTCTCGAGATAATCCTCAAGGTTTGACTTGACTACAGTAACAGAAGGTCCGTAAATAACCTGAACAGCAGTACCCTTGTGAACAACACCTGTTGCTCCGGATGCCTTGAGCATCGCATCATTAACAAGCTCTGATTTCTTAACATTAACACGAAGACGTGTAGCACAGCAGTCAACGTCTGCGATGTTAGCCTTTCCGCCGAGACCCTTCATGATGAGGTCGCTCTTTTCGTCTGCAACGGCTACAGCAGCATCTGCGTTGTCACCGTTCTTCTTTGCAAGATAGTCTGCCTTTCTGTAGAGGCGTGTTTCCTGGTCATCATCCTCACGACCCGGTGTCTTGAGGTCAAACTTCTTGATAAGGACTGTGAATGTGCAGTAGTAAAGAAGGAAGTAAACGATACCTACAGGTACGATGAGCATCCAGCTTGTCTTTTCGTTACCCTGAAGGATACCGAAGAAGAAGAGGTCAAGGATTCCGCCTGAGAATGTAAGACCAACTGCGATATTCAGCATATGTGCGATCATATATGCTGAACCTGCAAGAACTACCTGTACTACGAAAAGCATTGGTGCAACGAAAAGGAAAGAGAACTCGATAGGCTCAGTGATTCCTGTAAACATTGACGCAAGAGCGGCTGAGAGAAGAAGACCTGCGGCCTGCTTACGCTTCTCAGTCTTTGCGCAGCGAACCATGGCAAGGGCTGCACCCGGAAGACCGAAGATCATGAAAATGAACTCTCCGGAGAAGTATCTTGTAGCATCTGCACTGAAGTGTGCAACATTCTGAGAATCAGCAAGCTGTGCGAAGAAAATGTTCTGTCCGCCCTGAATGAGCTTTCCTGCAACCTCCATCTGTCCGCCGACTGCTGTCTGCCAGAATGGCATATAGAATACATGGTGAAGACCGAACGGGATAAGTGCACGCTTGATAAGTCCGAAGATAAGTGTTCCGATATATCCGCTTCCTGTTACGAGACCTCCGAGAGCGAAGATTCCCTTCTGAACGAATGGCCAAAGATAGAAGCTTAAGATTCCTACACCGATGTATGCAAATGTTGAAACGATAGGAACGAAACGTGAACCACCGAAGAATGAAATAGCGGAAGGAAGTTCGATCTTATAGAATCTGTTGTGAAGAGCAGCAACACCAAGTCCTACGATGATACCTCCGAACACACCCATCTGAAGTGTGTTGATACCAACGATGTTTGTTACTGTACCTTCAAGTACTCCCTCTGCAACAGCACCGTCAACAACCATTCCTGTGATGTTGAGCATAGCTTCGATGGTGATGTTCATTACGAAGTAAGCGATCATAGCTGCAAGTGCGGCTACTTCCTTTTCCTTCTTTGCCATACCGATGGCAACACCAACAGCAAATATAATCGGGAGATTACTGAAGATAGCACTTCCGACAGAATTCATGATGTTGAGAAGTGAGTTAATGGCTGTACCGTTTCCGAGAATTGCCTCCATATGATAGGTAGCAATGGTGGTCGGGTTAGTGAAGCTGCTTCCGAGTCCCAGTAAGAGTCCGGCAACCGGAAGCATCGCGATAGGAAGCATGAAGCTGCGTCCTACACGCTGTAAAACTGAAAAAATCTTGTCTTTCATAATTCCTCCTAATTTTTTCTGTTCATGCATCTCCTGTACATAAAACTGTTTCAGAGTGATCGGTCTATAGCCCGTCTCTTTGTTCTAAATCCTTTAGAGAAAACAGAAAAAACCTCTGCGGTCTACGCAGAGGTATAAAAAAACAGACCCTCCACCACATAAACCTAAAGGCTTTTATGTACAGTGAATGCCTGCGAACAGTAACATACTGAATTGAACGTTAGAAGATTAACATGCACATCTTAAATTGTCAACAACATATTTTAAAAATAATCTCTACATATTTAAAAATAATCACACCTTCTTTTCACGTTAATCTTTTTTTCTCCTGCAAATTAAAAACATCGTTTATTCATCAGATATTATTGTTTGAACGATATGTTGATAGCACTATCACAAATGCAATGGTACAGATTTCCGATTAATTATTTTAGTCACTTTAAGAACTTATTCTTAAAACTGCTCAAATAAATGGACTAATCCATGACCGGATGTCATACTTACCTTGAAAGTAAGTATGGCATACTTTTTTGAGGAGGAAAGAGTGAAAAATATGAAATTACGAAATATCATTATAGGAAGCCTTCTGATAAGCGCTGCAGCACTTTCAGGCTGCGGAACAACTGCAGGAAGTGCTGCTGTACCTGATTCTTCTATACAGGAAACCAAAGAGGAAAAGACTGTGAACATCACTATCGCCGCAGATAATACCGAAAACGGAATGAGCAGTTCTGACGGCGGAAACATTGGCACAAATAAAAGCTCAGGTGCTGATTCCGATATCAAGGAAGTGAGTGCTTCAAAAGAAGATTCATTATATAAAGAAAAAAACACAGATGTTAATTCCTCTGACATATGGAGCTCAAAAGACCGTGATGTGATCTTTTCACATGATTTCACAAATGACATCAAAAAAGATGTTGCTGAAGTTTCTGCCAATGCGGCAACTTTGCAGGATGAACTTTCCGCAGTTGAAAAGGTCACGGAAAAGTACGATGAAATCTTTAAAACCGGAGAGGCACAGCTTGAACTCAATATGGCTTCAGGCTACATATATATGATATGGGATGAGGAACTCAACAGTCTTTGGAAAAGATTCTCAGATTCTGCCGACGCATCAACCAAGGAAAGAGTGCTCAAGGATGAACGAAACTGGATAGCCATGAAGGAAGAGGTCCTGATAGAGAACATAGGCCCTCGTGAAGATGGCGGCAGTATGTATCCTATGCTTGAAAATGCTTATCTTGAGAATATAACCAGAAACAGATGCGCTATTCTCGCTTCTGAACTTGCGAAGATAAAGGGAGAATCCTTTACTATGCCGGAGAGAGGCATTTACGGAACCTACGTGGATAATCAGGGTACAGGGGATGTGTACAGCTCCCTTATTCTGAGACAGGGATGGGAGTCCGATGATGAGGCTGTCATCTCACTCTACAGAGTTGGCGAGAGCAACGGAACTTTCACTGACAAGGGAAACGGCGAGCTTTCATATGAAGCCAACGACGGAACAGTCAAGGGCATTATCCGATTAGACGGCTGGAACGGAGCAAGCTTTGAAGTGACAGAATCAAACGGCAGTGTTCTTGCAGTGGGAGATAAGTTCGACTTCGGGTTTGTTTTCTAAAAATGTCTTTAAAAATATGATATTCACAAAACACCGGCAGAAATGCCGGTGTTTTTTTGGTAGAATAAAGTTTAATCAGACTAAAAGTAAGGAGACCAGCTATATGGAGATATATGACGGAAGACCCGAATCAGTGGAAGGGAGACTTCCGAGAGAAGTCAGGGTATATGATTTTCTGGATGAACTGGGAATAGAGTATAAGCGTGTGGATCACGAAGTCGCCAACACCATGGAGGCCTGCGAGGCCATCGACAAGGTGCTGGAAACTCTGATGTGCAAGAATCTTTTTCTCTGCAACAGACAGAAGACAAAATTCTATCTTCTCATGATGCCGGGAGACAAGAAATTCAAGACCAAAGAGCTGTCCAGTCAGATAAATTCTTCGCGCCTTTCCTTTGCAGATGCTGATGATATGCTGAAGTACCTCGATATCGAACCCGGTGCCGTAAGCGTCATGGGACTCATGAATGACAAGGAGCACACAATACAGCTTCTGGTGGATGAGGATGTAAAGAATGGCGAATATCTCGGATGCCACCCATGCGTTTGTACTTCCAGCATGAAGATAAAGACAAAGGACATCTTCGAAAAGTTCCTGCCTGCCGTTGGGCATGAGCCTGAGATAGTGCATCTGGTGGGGGAAGACTGAGACTTAATTAAAAAGTGTAACTGATTCAGATCAATTTCTGTCAGTTGCACTTTTTTTATTTTTAAAGATTCTTAGTTCAATAGATTTTACTTATAGCGAAACATAAAGAACGCCGATTAGACTATGGCAAATAGGGATGATACTATTTCATCAAGCTTCAAACAGCCAGAAAGTTTTAATGAAACAGGAGCATGATGTGATTGAATTAACAGATATAGTAAAAACCTTTCAGGCCGGTGCCAAACAGGTGGATGCACTGAGAAATGTGTCTCTTACCATAGAAGACGGTGAAATCTTCGGAATCATCGGTTTCTCCGGAGCCGGAAAGTCGACCCTGGTACGATGTATAAACTTACTTGGACGCCCGACATCGGGAAGTGTAAAGATAGACGGCACAGACCTCATGACATTATCCTCAAAGGAGCTCAGGGAAGAACGTAAAAAGATAGGAATGATATTCCAACACTTCAATCTCATGCCTTCCAGAACAGTTTTTGGTAATGTTGCATTCCCGCTGAAGGGAAGCGGACTTTCCGGAGAGGAGATACAGAAGAAGGTCAGAAAACTTCTTTCTCTGGTAGACCTTTCGGACAAGGAGAATGCTTATCCGTCTGAACTTTCAGGCGGTCAGAAGCAGCGAGTTGCCATTGCAAGATCTCTTGCAAATGACCCGAAGATCCTGCTTTCCGATGAAGCTACTTCCGCTCTTGATCCCCAGACTACAAGCTCCATACTCCAGCTTTTGAAAAAACTGAACAGGGAGCTGGGAATCACCATAGTTGTTATCACCCACGAGATGGAAGTTATAAAGGAAATCTGCAACAGAGTTGCTGTCATGGAAGACGGTGCTGTTGTTGAACTTGGCGATGTATTTGATGTCTTTGCGGATCCGAAGCATTCTCTTACAAAGAATTTCATCAGGACCACTTCAAATCTTTCAAAGATAGAACAGATGGTGGCTGACGGTGTTCCGGGAGTGACACCTGAGAAGGGTGAAGTCCTTGCAAAGCTTTCCTATCGTCAGAAGGATGTATCTGAGCCTCTGATATCAACAACTGCAAAGGAGTTCTCTCTGGATATCAATATCATTCTTGCAGATGTGGAGATAGTCGGAGGAGCTCCTATAGGAGGAACAGTAGTCATTCTTCATGGAGACTCAGCCCGTATAGATGAAGCTGTAAAATACCTGAGAAACAAAAACGTCGGAGTGGAGGTGATCAAAGATGCAAGGAATCCTTACTGATATATTTCCAAACCTGATGAGCAAATGGCCGGATTTCATTAAGTCTATCCATGATACCTTCATTATGGTCATCTGGGCCGGAGGCGTAGGCTTTGTATTCGGACTCAGCTTCGGAATCATCCTTACAGTAACAAAGCCCGGAGGGGTACTTGAGAACAGACCGCTTTTTCAGTTTCTTGATAAGATAACCAATCTGTTCAGATCCATCCCTTTCATCATACTTCTTACAGCAGTTATGCCTCTTACGAGAGTCATCATGGGAACTGCCATAGGTGTTCCCGGAGCCATCGTTCCGCTGGTTTTAGGATCTGTTCCTTTCTTCACAAGACAGGTGCAGTCAGCATTGGCACAGACCGATGAAGGACTTATAGAAGCTGCCGAATCCATGGGGTGCAGTCCATGGGAGATAATAACAAGAGTTTATCTTAGAGAGAGCATCGGTCCTCTTGCCAGAGCAACTACCATCACAGCCATAAGTCTTCTGGGACTTACAGCCATGGCAGGTGCAGTCGGAGCAGGCGGTCTCGGAGATTTCGCTATCCGATACGGACATGACAGAAACATGCAGGACATAACCTGGGCCACAGTCATAGTTCTGGTGGTAGCTGTCAGCATAGTTCAGATCACAGGAGACACTATAGCAAAGAAGAACACTCACTAAGGTATTCACTGTTATTTCATATATAAAACCAGCCCCATAAAGCATCTGTAAATCCCGGGGAGATATGGGGACTTACATTTCACAAAGCACTATATACGGAGAAACATGAATGCGTGTTCAGTGAACATAAGGCAAATCCTTCTGTTCACTAACTAATTAATAAATCAAAGAGGAGAAGAGATTATGAGAAAGTCAATTTATGCAGCATTAATTGCATCAGCAGTTCTTGCAGGCTGCGGAGCATCTGAGACTCCTACAGCAAAGACAGCAGAGACCACAAAGGCTCAGGAAGCAGCAACTGAGGCAGCAAAGACAACTGAAGCTGAAAGCGAAGCAGCAACCACTGCAGCGACCGAAGACACCGCTTTCGACTTCACGAAGGATCCTATCGATCTCAAGATCGGTGTTGTTGGTTCTGTTTACGATGATCTTTGGGCACCTGCAGCGGCTAAACTTAAGGATGAAGGAATCAACCTTGAGATAGTTCAGTTCACAGATTATGTCACACCGAACAACGCTCTTGCAAACGGTGAGATCGACCTCAATGCTTTCCAGCATCAGATCTATCTTGCAAAGGAAGTAGAGCAGTACGACTACAAGATTCAGGCCATCGGCAACACTTTCATCATCCCTCTCAACGTTTACTCAGATAAGATCAAGTCAATCGATGAGTTAAAGGATGGAGATACCATCGCTGTTCCTAACGATCTTACAAATGAGGGACGTGCACTTAAGGTTCTTGCAGCAGCAGGTGTCATCACTCTTAAGAGCAATGATAACTTTAACCCTACCCTTGATGACATCGAAGAGAATCCCAAGAACATCACTATTCAGGAGCTTGCTGCCAATACCATCCCCTCAACATTACCGGATGTTACTGCAGCAGTTGTAAACGGTAACTACGCACTTGACTTCGGCCTGAAGACCGAGGATGCGGTTTATAAGGACAGCGTTCTTGATGAGGAGAAGTACTGGAACCTTATCGCTGCAAAGACAGAAGATCTCAGCGATCCTAAGCTTGTAGCAGCATATGATGCTGTAGTTAAGGCATTCCAGTCCGATGAAACAAAGAAAGTATTTGATGAGACCTACGGTGGTTATTTCATTAACGTGGGCTGGGATCAGGACCTGCTCGCTGATTATAAATAAGAGTTCAGCCCGGCACAAAGTCGGCTCATTCCCCGCGGAAAGAAAAGCCTTTCCGCGGTTTTTGAATTGATATACAGGAGGCACCATATCATCATGAAACCATTATCACTCAGAACCGCAAATTTCACAGATTCGGTCATCCGTCGAATGACCAGAGTTTCCAACAAGTTCGGAGCAGTTAATCTGTCTCAGGGCTTTCCTGATTTTGAACCTCCAAAAGAGATACTGGAGCGACTGGAGCAGGTCTCCCATGAGGACTTCCACCAGTATTCCATCACCTGGGGAGCACAGAACACAAGAGAAGCACTGGCCGCAAAGGAGTCTCATTATATGGGGATCCCCATCGATCCCAATACAGAAGTTGTAATCACCTGCGGCGGAACAGAGGCCATGATGGCAGCCATGATGACCATCTGTAACCCGGGAGATAAGGTGGCTATATTCTCACCTTTTTATGAAAACTACGGTGCCGATACCATCCTTTCAGGAGCCGAGCCCATCTATATCCCTCTTGTTCCTCCTGAGTTCAACTTCGACCCTGAGGTTCTGGAGCAGGCATTTAAGGACGGTGCAAAGGCACTGGTGCTCTGCAATCCATCAAACCCTTCAGGAAAGGTATTTACTCTTGAGGAAATGCAGACCATAGCGGATATCATCAGACGTTACGATGCTTATGTCGTGACGGATGAAGTATATGAGCATATCATTTACGCGCCGAACAAAATGGTATATATGGCATCCCTTCCCGGTATGAGAGAGCGGACCATAGTTACAGGTTCCCTGTCAAAGACCTACTCCATCACAGGATGGAGACTCGGCTATACCATAGCACCTCCTGAGATCACTGACCGTATCCGTAAGGTCCATGATTTCCTGACAGTCGGGGCGGCAGCACCTCTTCAGGAAGCTGTGGTCACGGGACTCAGATTCTCACAGGACTACTATGATAAACTTCAGGAAAAGTACACCCACAAGCGGGAGCTGTTCTGTGACGGACTTGCCGAGGCCGGCCTCAGGTTCCAGCGTCCTCAGGGTGCCTACTATGTAATGGTGGATATTTCGGAATGGGGCTACGAGAGCGATCTTCAGTTCTGCTATGACCTTGCAGAAAAGGTAGGAGTAGGTGCTGTTCCCGGTTCAAGCTTTTTCCATGAGCCTGTAAATCACCTTATCAGATTCCACTTTGCCAAGAAGGATGAAACCCTGAAGGATGCTCTCAACAGACTTCAGGACATACATTTGAAGATGAAGAAGTGAGCAATCAAAAATTAATTAAAAAAATTTTAAATCATGGTCATATACATGTATCCGCAGAGCCCATGCAGACAATGAAACATACCTGATGAGTATGGTGAACCATATACCCGCAGGCTCGAACAAATTATGATTCAAGGAGGTAAAAAAATGAGTAAATTGAAAATCGGCATCATCGGAATAGGACATGTAGGCGCACATGTGCTCTACACCCTTGCACTGCAGGGACTAGGTGATGACTTTGTTCTTGTGGATCTTCCTGACAATGTCAGAAAAGCACAGTCTGAACGACAGGATGTGCTGGACTGCACAGAGTTTCTGCCACATCCCGTAAAAATTCAGGTGGGTGAGATAGAGGATCTTTCCGACAGAGACATTATCATCAACTCAGTAGGTGACATCCTGAGTCTGAAGGGTACACATACGAGACTTACTGAGATGGAGTTCAATATCAAAGCCATCAGCTCCTATGCGGAGAGGCTAAAAAACAGCGGATTCAATGGCATACTCATAAACATTTCAAATCCATGTGATGTCATAACCAAATGGCTAAGCGACCTTCTGGAGCTTCCAAAGGGACATATATTCGGCACCGGAACAGGACTTGATACTGCAAGACTTAAGTTAAGACTTCAGGAGCAGACGGGAATAGATACAAAAAGCATCTCGGCTTATATGATCGGAGAACATGGAAACGAGCAGATCGCTCCCTGGAGCACCGTCAATTTCAACGGAATCCCTCTTTCTGTGAAATCCGCTGATGATGAACGTTTCCGTTTTGATCAGGATGAAATGGAAAAGAGTGCCCGGGAAGGGGGCTGGACTACCTACAACGGTAAATTCTGCACAGAATATGCCATCGCTCTGACAGCCGCAAGACTTGTTGATATCGTAAGCAAGGATAAGCACAGTATCGTCCCCGCAAGCTGCCTCCTTGAAGGGCAGTATGGGGAATCGGGACTTTTTGCAGGTGTTCCGGCAGTTATCGGAAGAAACGGTATAGAAGAAATCATCGAGCTTCCTCTGTCAGTGGAAGAAAAAGTAAAGTTCCATGAGTGCTGCGAGGGTATTCGTGCAAACCTCCTGGAGGCAAAACGGATTTATGATGCATTGGAAAAATAACTGAAGAGGAATATGTCGTGAGCGATTACAGAAAAGATTTGGGCAAGATCATCAAGGATGAAAAAAGAATACTAACAGACCATATACCCAATGTGTATCTGAGTGATAAGCTTGGACGGAAAGAAGGAAATGCGGCTGCGGTAGTTCTTGCCAAAACAACCGAAGAAGTCAGCGGTATAATGAAATATGCCTATGAAAACAGAATCCCCGTCACCCCGAGGGGCGCAGGAACAAACCTGGTGGGTTCAACTGTACCTGATCATGGCGGGATAATTCTGGATGTTTCCGGGATGAACCGAATAGAAGAGTTAGATGAGGATACTCTGTCGGTAACGGTTCAGCCGGGAGTTCTCCTGAAAGATGTACAGAGCTATGTGGAGGAACGGGGACTGTTCTATCCTCCGGATCCCGGTGAAAAGGAGTCATCAATAGGCGGGAATATCTCAACAAATGCAGGAGGCATGCGGGCTGTAAAATACGGAGTCACCAGAGATTTCGTAAGAGCTCTTGAAGTTGTCACTGCAGACGGAAGAGTTCTCACTGTCGGCAGTAAAAATGTCAAAGATACCACAGGGCTTTCCCTCAAGAATCTCTTCATAGGATCGGAAGGAACACTCGTTATAGTTACAAAGGCAGTTCTTCGTCTCGTGGCAAAGCCTGAAACTCAGGTCAGTGTCATCATTCCATATCCTGATCTCAGAACCGGAATAGAAAGTGTACTTACCCTTCTCCGGGCTGACTTAAATCCGGTTGCTGTTGAATTTATGGAGAGGAAGGTGGTTGCACTTGGTGAAGAGTTTTCCGGTGTTTCTTACCCAAGACCTGATGCCGGCTCATACATTCTTCTTTCCTTTGATGGAAACAGGGATGCTGTAGATGCGTCCGTCAGAAAAGCTTCTGATATCGCAAAAGAGACCGGTGCCATCGACTTTGTAGTCTTAAACGACAAAGAAAAATCCGGTGAAATCTGGACAGTGCGAGGGGCTTTGGTCAATGCTGTAGAAGCTGTCTCAGAGCAGGAGCCCCTGGATATAGTTGTTCCCATTGACCGTACTGCCGACTTTGTTGAATATGTTAATTCTCTGGAAGAGAAGACAGGTGTCCGCCTGATAAGCTTCGGTCACGCAGGAGACGGCAACGTACATCTCTGTGTGGTTCGCGGTGATCGTGATGAAAAGGAATGGGAAGAAGTCCTCGACAGGGTACTCACGGAACTATACAGTGAAGTTCATAAAATGGGCGGTCTTATTTCCGGAGAACACGGACTCGGCTTATCCAAGAGAAAGTATTTCTTCAATGAGACAGATGGTAATGCTGTGGACCTCATGAACCAGCTTAAGGAGGCATTGGACCCAAGGCATATTCTGAATGATAAGAAGTCCTATATCCGTTAATAAATTAATCCTTCATAATTCTGCAAGCCATAAGAATAACCAGGCTTCTGCAGCCTGAATATTAATCCACTGCCGCATTAGTTTTATCTGATGCGGCAGTTTTTGCGATATGTTCAATCTATCTCCACCCATTTTCAACAAAAACAAGTGACAAATGTATCTAACATCCTTTAATGATCCTTCACCTATTCTTATCGCAAACTATAAATAACCCCACCGGTCAGATCCATTGACTTGGCGGGGATGCAGGGTTATATTACATTCAACAAATCCAAGAGCACTTGGAAGAAAGGAGATAACCTGATGTATAGAGTAAGTTTTAAAATGGAAATGTGTATGTGTTGTATGTGTAATAAACCCGGTTCCCACTCTGATGTTATGAAGAATGGATCGTTTGTTGTACAACAAACAGACTCATGAATATAATTTTTCGGATGAATGGGAACTTATCTTTTATGATAGGTTCCTTTCTTTTTATCCGGGGCACTTCTTTGAATTAACGTGATAAAGTCCAAAACAGTGTATGTGTTCTAATAAATAAGTGTTCAAAAAAAACAAATTTGAAACTGAATATCTTTCCAATGAAATGAATTTCAGCGATCAAAAAAGAGGGAGAAATATTATGAGAAATTTGAAAAGAATAACAGGTGTTACATTAACAGCAGGTCTTGCAGTTTCACTTCTTGCCGCATGCGGAAGCTCAGACAACTCTGTTCCTTCAGGCACCACAGCAGGGACAGCGGCGGCAGCATCGGAAGCCGCTTCGACAGAAACAGAGAAGCCTGAGGAATCCGGAGTCAAGGTCATAGAGGTTGCACATACCAGCAGCTATAAACCTTATGACTTTGTTACTGAAAGCGGCGAATCCGATGGATATGAGGTTGCGGTTCTTAAGGCAGTGGATGAGCTTCTTCCGGAGTATGAGTTTCACTACAATCCCACCACAGATGATGATCTCCTTATAGGAGTTGAATCAGGAAAATATGATGTGGGAACCAAGGGCGTATGGTGGACAACAGCAAGATCAGAGACCTACGTTTTCCCGGAGAATTATATCGGGGCAAGCGTTATAGGTATCGCATACAGAGCAGAGGATAAAGATAAATTTACAGACCTGGAAGCCTTTGCAAAGGCAGGCGGAAAGCTGGTTCCTATCGCACCTCAAAATGCCCAGTACGCAATAGTTGAGAACTTCAACAACAGTCATCCGGACAGTCAGATCGCTCTTGAGGCATCAGATCAGTTCCAGGTTTCCGATGCATACCAGTGGGTAATCGAAGGAAGATATGATGCATACTTCAATATCAAGACAAGCTTTGAAGCCAATGTCATCAATGAAAAGGGCGAGTACCATGATCTTGCAGACAAGCTTGGTTATACAGCTTATGAGGGAATCCCCACATGGCCACTGTTCAACAGAAACAATCAGGAGCTTGCAGACAAATATGATGAAGCAATCGAAAAGCTTAAAGCAGACGGAACTCTTGAGAAGCTTTCCAATGAATACTTCGGAGAGAATATCCTGAAGTATGTACCGGATGGCTACAAGAAGGGCGATCAGCTTTAAAAAAAACTAACAGCATATGAAAGGAGATAGTAGTTATGAGTAAGAGAGAGCTTGTATTTGATGCATTTGACAATAAGGTGACAGAGAGGGTACCTGTCGGTTTCTGGTTCCATTATGCTCCGGACAAGACCAGCGTTGACTCACCTGAGGTGCTGGAAGCTAACCTCAAGGGACACGACAGATTCTTCAGGGAATTTGAGCCTGATTTCATTAAGATCATGAGCGACGGATATTTCCTCTATCCAAACAATACGATCTACGAGGTAAGCACCGTTGAGGATCTCCGTAAGATTCAGCCTGTAAATCCCGTTGAGTGGATAGATAAGCAGGTAAGCCTCGTAAGGAACCTCCAGAAGACCTTCGATGGAAGGATCGCATCTTTTTACAATGTCTTCGCTCCGGCAACATACCTGAAGTGGCAGCTTGCTCTCAACGGTATAGCCTTCGGAAAGCTTCTTGATGAGAATCCTGAGATTGTAAAGGATGCACTTAACAAGATAGCCCTTGATATAGCAAAGCTTGCAAAGGCTGTGATAAGCGAAGGCGGAGCGGACGGAATATACTTAAGCCTCCAGAACATTCAGGATTCAAGCATCACAAAGGAGCAGTATCTTGAGTATGTTGCACCTAGTGAGCTTATAGTCCTTGAGGCTGCAAATTCAGTGAGTGATTACAATATCCTTCATATCTGCGGATACCACGGAGCAACAAATGACCTTACGGTTTATGAGAACTATCCTGCAAAGGTCATAAACTATGCCTCAGTTGTGGAAGGTGTTCCTCTTTCAGAAGGAAAGAAAATCTTCGGAGGAAAGGCCATCATCGGAGGATTTGACAATACCGAGAACGGTGTCCTCTACAGAGGAAGCAAAGAGGAGATTGAAAGAGAAACTGTAAGGATACTTGATGATGCAGGAACCGTAGGCATTATCCTCGGAGCAGACTGCACAGTTCCCTCAGATATCAACTTCGAACACCTTAACTGGGTAAGAGAGGCTGCAAGAGAATATTCTGAAAGAAAGATCTCCATCGCAGTTTAATATTTCTGACAGCCATGAATCTGTAAATCAGAAATTTTAGTTAAAAAGCCGCATCCGGCAATATGAGATAACAGTTCAGCCGATAAGACACTAACCTAATCCACATATCTCAGCGACTGAACTTTTACGATATGAGAAAAAATGAGCATTTATAGAGCCATATAGATCTGCATCTGTATGGTCAGATATTCAGGCGGAAAAACTGCCTGTAATAGATGAGGAGACTTTTATGAGACCGTTTCATCCATTATATATAATTGAGGCATTTACGAAGATAGTCCCGTTTATACCGGTCACACTGGCTACGATGGCAGGAACGGTCCTTATAGGAGGGGTGCTTGGATTACTTCTGGCTGTAGGAAAGCTGTCCGGTAAAAAAGGACTGTCCGCAGCAGTGGATTCATATATCTATATAGTCAGATGTATCCCGCCCATAGTACTTTTGTTCATCGTCTATTACGGATTGCCGGAACTGTTAAAGGCCTCAGGAATAAATATTAACGACTCCGGCAAGTGGTTCTTTGTTATCACCACATTTTCCGTTCTGTTCTCAGCAACAATGGCAGAGGTATTCCGTACATCCTACGAGGCTGTTGACAAGGGTCAGAGAGAGGCTGCACTGGCGTCGGGCCTCACTGAATTTCAGGCCTTCAGAAGAATCGTTGCACCACAGGCACTGATAGTTGCCATTCCGAACTTCACAAACGCTCTTGTGAAGCTCATGAAGGAAGGCTCCCTTTCCTATACTATAGGAATGATCGATGTAATGGGAAAAGGACAGCTGCTCATAGGTATGAATCAGGGGTCCTACGGACTGGAAACCTATATAGCTCTGGCATTAATTTACTGGACACTGACTGTTGTTTTGGAAAAGATCCTTGGTACGGCTGAACTTAATCTAAGCAGAGGTAAGAAAAATCTTGCTTTCGGGAGGTGATAAAAGTGGAACTGAATACGAAATTTATGAAGGAAACTTTCTTCATCGTCATGAAAGCCATACCTGTCACATTGGAGATAACAATATTTACCATGATCATTTCCATGGTCCTCGGTTTTGCCCTTTCCCTTAAGAAGATAGGACGCAAAAAGAATCATTTGGTCAATTTCTATGTTTCCTTTGTGAGAGGAACGCCTATAGTTCTTCAGATATTGTTTTTCTACAGTCTGCTTCCAACGCTCCTTAACTATATTTTAAATATAGTACTGAAGCTTAATATAAAAATTTTCGACATTAACCCCATTTTCTATGCATTGGCAGTATTTGTTATGAATACAACCGCAGTGCTTAGTGAGGTCTTCAGAGCATCACTTCTTTCCATAGGTCAGGGTCAGATGGAAGCGGCTCTTGCCGTCGGACTCACCCCATGGCAGGCAATGAGGAGGATCATCATCCCCCAGAGTCTCACCTCGGCACTTCCGAACATCTGTAATACCACAGTGAATGTACTAAAGAGTACATCTCTCGCTTATATGATGACGGTTCAGGACATCATGGCAGTGGCAAAGAAACAGGCAGCTTTCGGTTACAACTATATAGAGGCATACCTCGTAGTGCTTGTCTGGTATATCATCCTCTGCACCGTCATACAGCTAATATTCAGAGTGACGGAAATCAAGGTGGCTCAGTATAAACAGGGTAAAAGGGTAAAAGTCTTAAAGATTCAGGGATTAAGGAGATTTAGCTATGCTGGAATTAAAGAACGTGCACAAGTCGTTTGGAGATAATGAAATACTTAAAGGCGTGGACCTGTCAGTGAACAAGGGAGACATTATCGTCATACTGGGCCCCAGCGGTTCAGGAAAGACTACTCTTCTCAGAAGCATCAACTTTCTTGAAAGGGCAGATGAGGGCACCATTGATTTCGGAGACATTCATACTTCACTTGTGAAGGCCGGAAAAAAGGATGTTTACCGCATCAGAAAAAAGACGGGTTTTGTATTTCAGAACTACAATCTTTTTGCCAATAAAACAGCTCTTGAGAACATAACAGAGGGACTTATCTACGCCCACAACTACAGTAAGGATGAAGCCCGTGAGAAGGCATTGAAAGCACTGAGACTTGTTGGTCTCGAGGACAGGGCGGATTACTATCCTTCACAGCTTTCCGGCGGTCAGCAGCAGAGAGTCGGTATAGCCAGAGCCATAGCCCCTGAGCCTGAGGTGGTTCTTTTCGACGAGCCCACATCAGCTCTGGATCCTGAGCTTGTTGGGGAGGTACTGAATGTAATGAAGGACCTGGCAAAATCCGGCATCACCATGATAGTGGTGACCCATGAAATGAGCTTTGCCGAAAGCGTGGCAAATGAGGTCATCTTCATGGATGGTGGAGTAGTAGTGGAAAAGGGAACTCCCAAGGAGATCTTTTCAAGGCCTAAGGATCCGAGAACAGAACTGTTCCTGAGACGAATAATCAGAAAAGATTATGATTATGTGATTTGAATATTAGTTATAGACCAAACTTATATCCAACACTAAATTATTCCAAATTGTAATCCGGTTTACGAAAGACTACTATATCTCCATGACATATTATTTTTTTTAGATATTACCCCAAAATTAATATGTCAGCTGAGCAAAGCTCAGTCACTTAGGGAAATCAGTTATTCATAAAATAACAACAAGACATGATGATTTTCCCATGGATAGGAGGAAGATTATGAAAAAGCAAATCTTAGCTGTATTATCCGCGCTTGCTGTTTCAGCAACAGCACTCAGCGCCTGCAGCGCACCAACAACAGGAAATGTACCTGATTCATCAACAACTTCGGGAGAAACTTCAAAGGCAGCTGAATCGGCAGTAACATCAGAAACAACAGAAGCTGCAGCAAATGATAACACCGGTTCAGAGCGTAAGGTCCTTAAATTCGGACAGGCCAACGCAGGAGACGGTCTCGACATGCAGATCTCAACTTCATCAAGAGCCGCATCTATAGCCGATGAAATAACAGAGTCTATGCTTCGTTTCACAGAGGATAATGAGGAGGTTCCTGTTCTTCTTACAGATTTTCCTACTATCTCAGAGGATGGTCTTCTTTACAGCTTCGAGCTGAAGCAGGGTGTACATTTCACAAACGGTGCAGAGCTTAAGGCATCTGATGTCAAGTTCACCTTTGAGCGTATGTTCACACCTGATACCGGAGCAAAGTCCACAGCTTACTTCAAGATGATTAAGGGTGCTCAGGACATGCTGGACGGAAAGGCAACAGAACTCAGCGGTTTCGAGATTCAGGATGATTATCATTTCACCATCACCCTGGACTATGCATTTGCACCTTTCTTAAAGAACATAGCCACTTCCTATGCTGACATCTTCCCTGAGGAGGCATGCCGCGCAGCAGGAGACAAGTGGGGCTTCGGAACAGACCTCATCGGAACAGGTCCATACAAGATTGAATCAAACGACGATTCCACACAGGTAACTCTCGTTAAGAACGAGGATTATCATGGCGGTGATGTTAACCTTGACGAGATCGACTTCATCTATTACGACGATGACCAGACAAAGCTTATTGCATATGAGAACGGAGATATCGATCTTGCTGATCTCAATGCTTCTCTCTTAAGCCAGTACCAGGAAAGCCACGGTTCAGAGATCACAGCCTACCATCCTCTGGGAACTGCTTTCATCTCTCTGAATCTTAAGGCTGATTACATCAAGGATATCAATGTAAGAAAGGCAATCTCACTTGCCATCAACCGTGAGGAGCTTGTTGAAACCATCCTTAACGGAGCAGGTATCCCTGCCACAAGCTTCCTTAACAACAGCATCCCGGGTCATGACGATTCACTTTCAGTTTATACCTACGATCCTGAGGAGGCTAAAAAGCTTCTTGCAGATGCAGGTTACGGTAACGGAATCACCATTGATGCCGAGGTACGTCAGGCAGATCAGACAGTTTTTGCAGCACTTCAGGGTTATCTCCAGGAGGTAGGCATTAACCTTAACCTTAATGTTGTGGACAATGCCACATGGACATCTGACAGAACAGCAGGAAAGATTCCTGTAACAGGCATGACCTGGAACGCCCTCTATCCTGACGGTGATTTCCAGATGTATAACTATTTCTACTCAAAGAATTCAGATGCTCAGGGTGTGTTCTATAACAATGCTGACTTTGACAAGGATCTTGATGAGGCAAGAGTTCTTACAGATGAGACCAAACGTGCCGAGCTCTACAAGGATGCTGACAGACTTCTTTCACTTGAGGACTATGCTTGTATCCCTCTCTATTATCCTCAGAGCCAGTTCATCGCAAAGCCTTATGTAAAGAACTATAAGGTCGGAAACCTGATCTATCACTTCTTTGATGTGGATATAGATGCAGCAGCAAAAGCTCAGAGCTGATGAACATTAAAAACAGCTAATGACAGGTTTGTTATGGATGTCGTCCGGGACATAATTCCGGACGACATCTTTTGTACGATTATAAAAGTTCACTTTTGAAACTCTATTTCCGGAGGAATATCTATGTGGCGCTATGTGCTGAAACGTGCACTTCTTGCCGTTTCAATCATCTTTTCAATATCACTCATTACTTTTCTTATTCTCAATGTCCTGCCCGGAGATCCGGTGGCCATGATGCTGGGGGAGTTTGCCGACGCAAACAAAATAAGAGAAGTAAGACACAATATGGGGCTTGACCTGCCTCTCTGGCAGCAGTATCTCCAGTGGATAACAAATCTTCTGAGAGGAGATTTCGGAAGCAGTTATTTCCAGAAAAAGCCGGTTCTTTTTCTGATACTTCAGGCCTTTCAGTACACATCCTATCTTGCGGCCATGGCTTATATCATCGCCCTCATCATCGGTCTCTTCATGGGAATCATAGCGGCTGTAAATCACGGAAGCTGGCTTGACCGTTTTCTCATGAGTATTTCTGTTCTGGGAATCTCAGCACCATCCTTCTGGGTGGCCATACTTCTTCAGATATACATCGGTCTCAAATTCAAAATCTTTCCGGTATCGGGCGTCCAGACCTCCATCGGTTATGTACTTCCTGCCATAGCTCTCGGAACCAGATATGCCGCATCCATTTCAAGAGTAACAAGAGCATCCATGATGGAAGTTATGGGACAGGACTTTATACGTACAGCCTATGCAAAGGGACTTGCTCCCTTCCGTATCGTCATGGTTCATATATTCCGCAATGCTCTTATTCCTGTAATCACCATCATAGGTGCCGATATAGGTTCACTTCTCACAGGTTCCATGATCACTGAAAATGTCTTCAATATTCCGGGAATCGGCAAACTCCTTATCGATGCCATAAACCGGAGAGACATACCTCTCGTTCAGGGCGGTGTCATATATGTGGCAGCTGTCTGCGTTATCATCTATTTCATAGTTGATGTGCTTTATGCTGTGGTGAACCCCAATATAAGATTCGGTGAAAAATAAAATACCACCACTGTTCCTGATTCTTTATACCTATGGAGATGATTATGACTAAAAGTATGACACTGAAACTGGATTCCTTCGGAAAAGAGATAGTGAAGATTGATAAACCTCACGGTTACTACTATGAAAGCTTCCGTATATTCAGAAAAAACAAGGTGGCCATGGTTTCCATGGGAGTCCTGATACTCCTTATATTACTTGCCATAGCCGCACCTCTTATAACCTCCTTTGATCCTGACAAGCAGGTGCTTTCAGAGCGTCTTTTATCACCGGGAGTAAAGGGACACCTGTTTGGCACAGATGAATTCGGGCGGGACATTTTCACAAGATGTATCTACGGATGCAGGATTTCTCTGTCGGTAGGTATCATTTCACAGCTCATAGCCTCAGTTATAGGCTACTTAATGGGTGTTTCGGCCGGATATTTCGGAAAAAGAGCAGATGATGTTATCTCATTTCTCATCCAGGTCTTCAGCAGCATTCCATTCCTGCTCTTCGCCATGGCACTTATGTATGCTCTCGGATCAGGTCTTTTGAATCTCTATCTGTCTCTCGGACTGCTCAGCTGGGCAAATACGGCAAGGCTGATCCGCGGTCAGGTTCTGACCCTTAAACAGCAGGAATACATTCAGGCCTGCATAGTGAACGGAGGCTCAAGCACCCGTATCATTTTCAAGCACCTGCTTCCGAACTGCATTCCCATGCTTATCATAACAAACACTCTCGGCATCCCTTCAGCCATTCTTACAGAAGCAAGCCTGAGTTTCCTTGGTCTGGGTGTTCCGAGTCCTACAGCAAGCTGGGGAGCGATGATATCTTCGGCACAGACTTATATAAGGACCAATACCTACTACAGCCTTTTCCCAGGCCTTTTTATCATAGCCTCCGTTATGGCCTTTAATATGCTGGGGGACGGTCTAAGGGATGCACTGGATCCTAAGCTGCACAAGTAAAAAATAAACAGAAGAGAAGTAATTATGTCCGATAACACAGAAAAAAACATTCTTGAAATACGGGATCTTAATGTGGATCTCTTTACGGAGAGAGGAGTGCTTCCGGTCCTCTCTCACATCAATCTGAATCTAAAAGAGGGCGAGATACTCGGAGTAGTTGGAGAAAGCGGCTGCGGTAAAAGCATGCTGGCATCTGCCATCATGGGTCTCGTTGATAAACCCGGAAAAATAACCTCCGGAGAGATACTCTTCGATGGAGAGGATCTGGTAACCGCAAAAAAGAAGCACCTGCAGGAGATAAGGGGCAATGCCGTTTCCATGATATTCCAGGAGCCCATGACAAGTCTTAACCCTCTCATGACCTGCGGAAAACAGATCACAGAGGCTATACTTACCCACAGGAAAATATCCCGCAAAGAAGCAGACTCACAGGCTCTGGAAATGATACGCTCCGTAGGCATTCCCATGCCGGAAAAGATCTTCGACGCCATCCCTTCAAGACTATCAGGCGGAATGAGACAGCGTATCATGATTGCCATGGCCCTTTGCCTGAAGCCAAGGCTTCTCATATGCGATGAGCCCACCACAGCCCTTGATGTAACTGTACAGGCCCAGATCCTGTATCTCATAAAAAAACTCAGAAAAGAATTAAAGACCACAGTAATCTTTATAAGTCATGACATGGGCGTCATTTCACAGATGTCTGACAGAGTAGCCGTAATGTATGCGGGTCAGGTAGTTGAGCTGGCTGATAAAAAAGAGATCTTTTCCATGCCTCTCCATCCCTACACTGTGGGACTTGAAGCCGCCATTCCGAAAATGGACCGGGATATAGACAAACTTGAAAGTATTCCGGGTTCCGTGCCTATGCTTTATGAACTCCCGAAAGGATGTCTTTTCTCAACAAGATGCTCCCACTGTACCGAACAGTGCAGCGTCTTACGACCTGAGCTTACTGTACCGGATGGCAGTAATCAGGAACATCTGGTGAGATGCTTTAACTTGACATAAGTGTCATAAGTCTATCTCCCACTTGTGCTTGCACAAAAGTGGGAGATAGACTTCATGACACGCCCCACATGGAGCACGTAAGGACGCTTTAGCGGCCTGGGAGTGCGGAATGTGGGAGAATCGTGGGATCGCCCTGCGCGAAACGATTCGATGGCAACTATTTAGAAAGGTAACTTCTTTATGGAAACAATCATATCCGAAAGAAAAAAAACAGAGCCGATTCTTGAGGTCTCGCATCTGAAAAAATACTACACCTACGGCAACGGTTTTCTTTCTCCAAAAAAGACTGTCATTAAGGCGGTTGACGACGTTTCTTTATCACTATATCCCGGCGAAACCCTGGCCATAGTAGGAGAGAGCGGCTGTGGCAAATCCACCACGGCAAAATCCATTATCCGCATAACCGAGCCCACAGAAGGAACCATCACTCTTGATGGAAAAGATTTCGGAAAACTGTCGGGAAAGGAGCTTAAAGCCGCAAGACAGAAGATAAAAATGATTTTTCAGGATCCTTATTCTGCCCTGAATCCGCGTATGACAGTGCGTGACATCATAGCAGAACCCATAGATATTTCCGGATCATATAAAACACAGGATGAAAGAGAACAGAAGGTACTTGAAGCCTGCGATATGGTGGGACTTAACAGGGATTATCTGGATAGGTATCCCCATGAATTTTCCGGAGGCCAGCGGCAGAGGATCGGTATCGCAAGAGCTGTCATTGAAAAGCCTGATGTGATCCTCTGTGATGAGCCGGTGTCAGCATTGGACGTATCCATACAGGCAAAGGTAATTAATCTTTTAAAGGAGCTTCAGGATAAACTAGGGGTTTCATATATATTTATTTCCCATGACCTTAGTGTCGTGAGACATATGGCAGACCGAGTAATGGTCATGTATCTTGGCCATGTTGTTGAGGAAGGCAGCAGAGATGATATCTTTAATTCTCCGAAGCACCCCTATACCCGTATCCTGCTTGACAGTATTCCATCCATAGGGAAGGAAATGCCGGAGGATGAACAGCAGCTTATAGCGGGAGATCTTCCTTCTCCGGAAAATCCTCCTACAGGATGCTGTTTCCATACAAGGTGTCCATACTGTAAAGAACAGTGCCGCAGTGCTGCACCTTCACTCACAGAGGTTTCAGGTAAACCCGGACACAAAGCAGCATGTTTCTGCTGACTAAATTGAATCTTTAACCATAAATTTATATAGGATCAGCCACATCATACCCCATAGTGCCGCTGACCCAGGGAGGAAACAATGAAACTTACAAAAGAAGAAATTGCATCGGATTTCAGAAAACTGATAAAGCCACTTTCAGAGACCTTCGGACCATCCGGACAGGAGGATGAGGTTTATGATCTTATAGAAAAGGAGATAAAGGATTACGGTGTCAGTATCACAACCGATATCATGGGAAATCTCATTGCATACAAAAAGGGGACACGCCCAGGCAAGCTTATGGTTGCCGCCCACATGGATGAAATTGGTCTCATTATCCGATACATAAATGAAAAGGGCTTCCTCTATGTTGAGACCCTCGGTGGAATAGCTCCCCAGCAGTTCTTCGGAAAGCATGTGGTTATCAGAACAGAGTCTGGCAAACATATAGACGGTATAGTAAATTCCCTTCATCCCGGACGTCCGGACCGCTGCATGGAAATGCCTAAATCAGCGGGAGAGTTCTTCATAGAAGTAGGTGCCGAATCAAGAGAAGAAGTTCTGGAAATGGGGATACAGGTTGGAGATTCCGTTTCCATTGACTATCCTGTTATTGAACTGGGAAAGCACCGTATAGGCGGTAAGGCAATGGATGACAGAGCCCTTGTTTTTATGCTGATAGAGGTTCTCAAAATGCTTAAGGATGAGGATGATACTCCTGATTTTTACGCTGTTTTCACAACTCAGGAGGAGGTAGGTGCGAGAGGCGCCATAGTTGCCGCCAGAAACATTGAACCTGATATGGCTATCGCCCTTGATATGAGTCTTGGAACGGATATCCCGGGTGTTTCCGCGGGACTGGCCGTGAATTACCTTGGAAAGGGTGCCTCCATCAAGATCATGGACAAGACAACAACAGGAATTTACGGTCTTCTTTCCGACAGAAAGATAGTAAAGGAGATGAAGGACATCTGCCGTGAAAATGATATCCCATATCAGATTGAAGCCTATGCTGCAGGTGCCACAGACGCATCCTTTATCCAGACACTAAACTCCGGCATCCGCGCCGGTGGAATACAGATACCTATGCGATATGTCCACAGCTATGAAGTAGTGGATGTCCGTGACATGGTGAACTGTGTAGAGCTGCTGTATCATTTTGTGAAGAGAATCGAAGTAAAGTAATCGGAATTTCCAATAAATTATTAAAAGACTGCTGTCGCTTTAGTGCAACAGCAGTCTTTTTAGCGCTTTTTTCAATAAGATTTCTTTATTCCACAGTTGTCTTTAAAGTTGCATGCAGAAATGCATAGTCACTTATCTCGTTTCCGATACCCGGAATATCAGGACATGTGAAGTAACCGTCTACCGGCTGGTAATCATATTTACATAGTTTTTTATTGTAGTCGTAACGGTTGTAAACATGATGCTCATGGATGGTGAAATTAGGAATAACACTTTCTATCTGAAGAGCTGCAGCAGTAAGCAGGGGACTTGAGCAAACATGAATCTGTACACCTACATCATAAATATGCGCAAGATCACATACCTTCTTCGTTTCTGTAATTCCACCGCAGTTTCCGATGTCCGGCTGGATCATCTGGATGGAGCCATCCTCAAAGTATGGTGCATAGCCCCATCTTGTATAGATTCGTTCTCCCTGAGCGATAGGCATATTCAGCTTATCGCATACCAGCTTGTTCATCTTTGGATTCGGAGTACATGGCTCCTCATAGCAGAAGATGTTGTACTTTTCAGCCAGACGTCCAAGCTGTACAGCACTTTGTGCGTCCAGGTTTGAGTGATTTTCCATAAGGATGTCAACATTATCCCCTACAGCTTCACGAACCGCCGCAAGCCTTCCTATGACCAGTCTGACTTTTTCTGGTGAGAGAAGACGGGTTGTATCTTCATGATTAAATCTGGTACCGTCCTCCCTGAAGGTAAAGAAATCGATCTTTATGGCATCATAGCCTTCTGCCACAGCTTTCCTGGCATTCTCTACATAATCCTCATTTGTAACTGCCTTTTTCTTATAGTCATCCCAGCCAAACTGAAGCTGGCTTGCATAGCAGCGGAGCTTTTCTCTGGATTTCCCGCCCATAAGCTGATATACGGGGACATGAAAGAATTTACCTTTTATATCCCAGAGAGCCACATCTATGGCTGAAATTGCAGAAAACACAACAGGCCCCCCGTTCTGTGCCCAGAAAGTCTCCTTGTAAAGAGTTTCCCAGATAAGCTCGGACTGTAACGGATTCATTCCGATTATCTTTTTGGCAAAATCCTTAATGGTTCCATAGGCACCTGTACTGCATGCACCATACGACATGGCAGCTTCTCCATCGCCATAGATTCCCTCATCTGTATATACTCTGCACAGTACAGGAGACCATTTATTTCCGTCTGCCGGTTTTGTATCCACCAGAAGGACATCAACCTTTGTAATTTTCATAATTCATCCTTTCCCAGATATGATAGAAATAAGTGCCAATGTCTGCCTTTGTAAACATTGGCACAAACTCAGTGTATTTTGTTTAAATCTTCCAATGCTTCTTTAATTGTTAAGGGTCCATCGAAGAATATGATTTTTGGCACGTTCAAAAATCTGCATTACAAACACCAGGACAATCACCATAAATATGAATCCGCTCCAGGCTCTGTCATAGAGTCCGTACTCCGCATATTTCTTTACATAGAATCCCATGCCGTACTTGGCTCCATACATCTCGGCATAAACCAGTACCACAAAGGAACCTCTGAGAGACGTGATAAAGCCTGAAAGAATTGACGGCATAGCCGCAGGAAGGATGACCTGAAACAGTTTTTCTGCTCTGTTCAGTTCCAGAGTTTCCGCCTTGTCGAGATAGATCTTATCGATAGTCATGATGCCATTTATGGTGGCGAAAAGCGTTGCCCACACAGTATTGTAAACCACAAGAAACAGTGATGCTGTCCGGAAGTTTGGGGCCAGTAGAAGAGCAAAGGGAGACATGAGTATCGATGGGATAACACTTATGGAATAGATAACAGGATATACTATCTTTCTCAGCTTTGGATTCATTCCGAGGGCGGTTCCCGAAAGTATAGCGATAATTACCGCAATCAGAATGGCAGGTATCATAAGCTGAAAAGAGTAGATCATGTTAAGAAAAAGTGTTGAAATGTTTTCGGTTGTGGCTAAAGTTATCTTGTCCACTTTTGGAAAAAGAAAGCCTCCGAACATACCGGTATCTGCAATATATTTATAACCGCATATCATGGCTATAAATATCAGAATGGTTATCCAGTACGTCTTAATGAAATTTTTTGCCTTTTCCATGCTGCCTCCCTTTGATGCTCATATTACAGATTGTTATTTTCCTCAAAGAAAGCGATTCTTCCGTCATAAAACTCAGGATCCTCATCATGGAATTCCTGTACACATTCATCAAGCGCTTCTTTATAGAGTTCTGTATTTATATGGTCTTCAATGTTTATCTTTGCTGCTTCATCCTTATCAATGAGTCCCATACTTATCATGGCATCCCAGGTCTTAAGCACAGCCTTCTTACATGGGTCTACACTGGAGATATAGTTTTCGTTTAAAAGATATGAAGCAACATAATCCTCATCTGCATCTATTTCCTTTGCAAGGATCTTTACACACTCTTCCTTATGTGATAGATACCACTGCTCGGCACGGATAAGTGCCTTTAAAAGAAGCTTTGTGGTTACCGGATTCTTCTTTACAAAGGATGTATTCATATTCATACGGCAGCAGCCATAGTTGGGAACAAGATCATCAAGCCATGCCTTGATCTCGATATCCGGATTATTTGCAACCGTAAGAAGCTGATCACCGCTAAGTACAGCATAGTCTGCCTCACCTGCAATAACAGCAGCAAGACGGTCACTGTTTGTATCATAAGGTAACCATTCAACCTCACTTGTAGGATCAATGCCTGCATCAAGAAGAGCCATACCAGTTACAGCATGGATACCGTTGTAAGCAAATCTGCTTCCCTTAAGACTTGTGACATCCTTATATTCCTTATCCTTACGACCTACTATATACATACCCTTTAGCATGTATCCACCCACGATGGTAAAATCAGAACCCTTACCTATGAATCCGAGAGGACCGTTTGTTCCCTGATTTGATGTAACATCCACCTGCTCTGTCTGAAGAGCTGTAAGAGCAGCACCTGCAGAGTCAACAGGATCCTCGATTATATTAATTCCGTATTCTGCGAAATATCCCTGTTGTTTTGCCACGGTAACGAGAATGTTTCCGGAATTTGCTCTTGCCCAGTGAATCTCACTTACCTCAGGCTTTTCAGACTGTTCTTCGGCAGCCTCTGTTGCTGTCGTTTCTTTACTTACTTCCTTTTCTGCAGTCATAGCTGTGCTTTCAACAGAAGTACCGGCTGTTTCAACAGTATCCTTTCCCGCCGGAACTTCCGGAGCTCCACAGGCAGCAAAGCTCAGTGTCATGGCTGCCAGAAGCAGCACTGAAATTGGTTTTCTGATCATTGTTTTTCTCCTTGAAATATTTATGTGTTTTATTTGATCACGCTATATGGATAGCTGTGTCATACACAATATGTTTTCTTATATCTCTGTGAATATATCTGATTAGTTCATTACGCATTTTCAGGACATCCGGATCTTCAAACTGATTCTCACGGGAAATTCTTTTTCCCTCCGGTATCTTCATATCACAGATAATATTGCTTGGTGACTGACCTAGAACAATTATCCTGTTCGCCAGAAGAAGAGCTTCATCCACATCATGAGTCACAAAAAATATGGTTTTTCTCTTTGTCTGGTTTTTCCAAAGTTCAAGCACCATATCCTGAAGCATTGAACGTGTAACTGCATCAAGGGCACCGAAAGGCTCATCCATCAAAAGAATTGGCGGATCAATGCCAAAGGCTATGGCTATGGCACATCTCTGCTTCATTCCACCGGATAATTCACGCGGATATTTCTTGTATACCGATTTATCAAGTCCGACAGCATCCAAGAGTTCAATGGTTTTCTCTTTTAGTTCAGTCTTATCCGACTTCGGAAACTTCTTTTTTAGAGCGAGAGTGATATTGGCTCCGGCAGTCATCCATGGAAACAATCCATAGTCCTGAAAAACCACGCCTCGAAGAAGACTGGCTCCTTTTACTTCATTGCCATCCACCGTGATTTTTCCTGTGGTACATCTTTCCAGTCCTGCAAGAAGTCTTAATAATGTACTTTTACCGCATCCGGACTGTCCGAGAATACAGACAAACTCTCCGGCATCAACATGAAGGTCTATATCCTTTAAAATCAGCTTTCCCTCTGTCTTATATCTGAAGGATAAATTTTGTATCTCAACGTTATGCATTTTACTTTTCCCCTGCTGTCCCAAAATGCTTATCAAATAATCGAATCAGTATTCACCATAAGGCAGATACCATTATTTTTTCTCAAACAAATTAAAATAACAAAAATATTGATTGATTTTAACAAGCGCGCTTATTATATTAAGCTATGGCAGTGAATTTGTATAATTGCATTGACTTATAAATAGGACTGTTTAGTGAAAATAACTATAAATGCAAGAATACTATGGGAAATTTGCTAGAATCAGTAAATGAACTAATGCCATAAGTGAAATGGCCGGGTTTATGAAGGAAAGGGAGAAAAGATTATGAAGAGACGAATAGCAGCAATCATCGCAACAGCAGCCATGGGAATGAACATCCTTTGCGGATGCGTCACAGGTGAGGTTCCTCACCTAGCTGAGACCAAATCCCACACTGAAACAGAAACTGCAGCAGAAAGTGCAGAAGAAACAATAGCCAAAGAAGAAGCGGAAGAAAAGAATAGGGAAATAAAAAATGGTGGAGCCATAATGTTTTGCGGCTCTACATCTCTTTATCCTATCATGTCTTCCCTGGCTTCATCCTTCACGGAAGAGTATGTGACATGGGACAAAGTGGATTCTTCACTTCCGGACTCAAACATTTCCATATACGTGGCTCCGGGAGGATCAGGTGTCGGTGTCAGTGCCGTGCTCGACGGGACTGCTGATTTCGGCATGGTAGCCCGTGAAGTAAAGGATAAGGAAAAAGAAGCTCTCGGAGAAGGATATAAGGAATTTGTGGTAGCAAGAGATGCCCTGACAGTATCGGTCAACTCCGAAAACCCAGTTGCCGGTCTCATGGAAGATATGGACTCCGATACCATAAGAAAAATATTTTCCGGAGAGATAAGCAAATGGAATGAACTAGATCCTTCTCTTCCTGATGAGGATATCAATGTCTACATTCGTGACCTTTCCGGCGGTGCTTACGAAGTATTCCAAAAAGCCATCATGGGTGACAGCGAGATAACTCCTTCTGCAACACAGTCAGCCTCCATGACAGAGCTTGCAACCAATGTTGCCGGAGATCCTAACGGAATCGGATATGTGGGTTTCGGAGCCTATAACAAAGCAAATACCGATAAAAAGGTTCTCACAGCCATGAAGGTAGATGGTGTGGCAGCAGAGGAAGAGACCATACTGAGCGGTGAGTACAAGGTACAGAGACCTGTTCTTTTCTGTACGGGGAATGAGATAACACCTATACAGCAGAAGTTCATTGATTACATATTCTCTGAAGCAGGATTCGAGGCTGTTGAAAAGAACGGATATATTCCCGCATTTCAGGTAAACTGATGAGAAAAATCTTCAACAACATATTTTATATATTTCTTTGTGTATTTACTTTAATCACCATCATATCACTTATATTTGTGATCCTTTTTATCACAAAAGAGGCGCTCCCCACCTTCAAAGAAGTTTCACTTATGGAGTTTCTTTTCGGACGGAAATGGATGCCTGTAGAAGGAATATCCGATAATCCGGGCTTCGGAATATTCAATTTCATTGCGGCTACCATCTATGTTTCAATCCTTGCCATGTTTATCGCTGTGTCAATCGGTCTGGGAGCCGCCATATATCTTTCCTGCATCGCATCAGAAAGACTCAGAACCGTGATGTATCCATTTATAGACCTTCTTGCGGGAATACCTTCCGTTGTCTACGGTTTTGTCGGTCTAAATGTCTTGGTGAAAATATTTCTCAAGGCAGGGGTACATACCGGGAACTGTGTTCTCGCAGCAGCCATAGTTCTTTCGGTAATGCTGCTTCCATACCTTGTATCCTCCTCAAGTGACACTCTTCTTAAAAATAAAGAGCTTTATCTTTCGGCGGGTAATGCTTTAGGCGTGGAAAAGTGGTATACCATAGCATCTGTTATCCTTCCGGCCTCACTGAAAAATATTCTGACAGCCATGATACTTGCCATAGGCCGTGCCATGGGAGAAACCATGGCTGTTATGATGGTCATGGGCAATGCAAATCTTTTCCCTCACATTCTTGGAAAGGGAGAATCCATAGCTTCGGTCATAGCTCTTGAGATGGGAACCGCCGTTAGCGGAAGTACTCATTTCCATGCACTTTATGCTTCCGGACTTGTGCTGGTGGTCATCCTTCTCCTGATAAATATCCTTATAGGCATGTTACGAAGGAAGCTTGTCAGATGAAGCCACCGGCATTAATGAGGTTATGATTTTATGTAATGGAGAATGTCGTGAATTTAAGATGTTTTTTTATTAAACTCTGGGCATACGCAGGTATCTTCCTGGTATCTTCAGTCATTATTTTCCTGTTTTCCTATGTTTTTATAAATGGCAGTTCAGTCATAAACCATGATTTTATTTTTAAACCTCCATCCGGTATAGTACTGGGTTCTGAGGGCGGTATATTTCCTGCCATAGCAGGAAGTATGGCTTTTACCCTCACTGCTGTAACAGTAGGTGCTCCCCCCGCAGTTATGATCGCAATATATTTGGCTTTCTTCTGCAAAAGCAATAAAATCCGAAGTCTTACACACCTCCTCATACAATGCTCTGCTGGAATACCATCCATTGTGCTTGGACTTTTCTCCTACAGTCTTTTTGTAAGAGATCTTAATTTTGGAAGATGTATCCTTTCGTCAGGAATTGCTCTGGGTATAATGATCCTTCCATTCATAGAAGTGCGTGCAGAAAAAGCTTTTTCAGAACTCGACTATGATATGATCCGCTCAGCCTATGCACTGGGATGCACAAAAACACATGTCATAATGACAATCATACTTCCTGCATGCAGAGCTGAGCTTTTTTCAGGAATCATCCTCGGAGGATGCTATGCCATGGGTGCCACAGCCCCTATGATATTTACAGGCGCAGTAGCATATGCAGGTAATCCCCAAAGTCTCCTGAAGCCTGCCATGGCACTGCCCATGCATCTCTATCTTCTGGTGGCACAGGGACATACCTCACTGAATATGGCTTACGGAACAGCCTTTGTAATGATGGCTGTTATACTTATGAGCAATATACTGGTCACACTGTATGCAAGAAGAATCAGAGTTTCACTGAAGCACTGATTCCAATATAGAGAAGTCTAAGATGAGATCGGTTTAAGTTCGATGAATAAATGGAGAATAACTATGGGTGAAACAATAAAAACTGAAGGACTCAGTGTATCATATGGAAAAAAAAGTGTTCTTCATAACATATCTCTGGAATTTCCCAAAAACAGAATAACTTCCATCATAGGGCCTTCAGGATGCGGAAAAACAACCCTTCTCATGGCGCTTGATGAAATGATAAAAGAAATTCCCGATGCGAGAGTGACAGGTAATATCTATATTGATGATGTAAATACTGAAGCATTGTCCATGGAAGAGATAAGGCGGAAGGTGGGACTGGTATTTCAAAAACCCGTTCCATTTCCTTTTTCAGTATATGATAATCTGGCCTACGCGCCAAAATATTACGGAAACCATGACAAAACAAGTCTAAACCGGATAGTCATCGAAAAGCTTCAAATGGTGGGCCTTTATGATGAGATAAAAGATGAACTCAAAAAGAGTGCCTTGAAATTTTCAGGCGGGCAGCAGCAGAGGATATGCATTGCAAGAGCACTTACAGCAGAACCTGAAGTGCTGCTTCTTGATGAACCATGTTCTTCTCTTGATGTAAAGAGCACAGCCATAATAGAGGAAACTCTTCTCAGACTAAAGGAAAAATACACCATAATCATCGTCACACACAACATAGCTCAGGCCAAAAGACTTTCCGATAAAGTCGTTTTTCTGAAAGATGGACTCAAGATCGAAGAAGGTGATGCCAAAGAGTTTTTCAGATCTCCAAAGGAAGAGGAGACCGGTGAGTTTTTACGAGGTATTTACGGATGATAAATATAGATATTCCCGGAAGGGGTTGTATTACCATAGAGCATCTGGTTCTTGACTACAACGGAACGGTTGCAGAAGACGGCGAACTGATTGATGGTATTGAAGATATCCTTAATGAGCTAAAGTCTAAATTAATTATTCACATTCTAACTGCGGATACTTACGGCACTGTCCGCCAACAATGTAAACATCTTGGTGTCAGTATCGAGACTTTCCCAAAAGCAGAAGCAGCACTTTGCAAACTTGAGATAGTCAAAAAGCTTGGCGATAAGGTAATGTGCATCGGTAATGGCTACAATGATGTGTTGATGATGGATGAAGCCGCTCTTTCTGTAGCTGTCATAGGAAAAGAAGGAGCCTTCAGTGGAGTATTGACTCACGCGGATATCGTTAATGTAAATATCCTTGATGCTCTCATGCTGTTAATACATACTGACCGTATAAGGGCAACCCTGAGAAGCTGAATGAAAAACAAAATCAATATGCCTGTCTTAACGAAAGGGATCAATGCTATAAGCGCGCTTGGTGATTTTTTCTAAAATCTCCGGCGCGTTTTGTGCATATAGAAAATAGACATTTAACTCTTTTCTTGTTTGATTGTGCATTTCGCTTATTGCGATTATCTATAAGTGGGCATTGTTAGTTGATTGTGCCTAATTTTTATGTTAATTTATTATCAAGAAAAGAAATGAATACTACCAATCGAGAGAGTGCGTGGGAAACGCCGCCGAAGAGGCAAGTCCGGTTACTTAAGGATGAATCTTTCAGGCAAAAGGATCGATAGCGGTTAACTGAATCTGTAACGAAACAGGAACCATCGGAGCTGCAACGCTCCTTTGGTTCCTGTTATTTTTTTGGAGATATGCATAATGAAAGAATTGACAATTCTTACCAATAATCCATCCCTCAAAGAGTCTCTCACCCAAAAGTATCCTTACTTAAGATGCGGCATCGAATACAGGGATGTGAATTTTTTAAAACTTCTGGAGCTGGTTCGTGATGAGGTACATAAAGGTGCCCGCATACTAACTCATCCACTGGACGGAAGTGTAAAACCCATGGAAACACCTTATAAATCAATTCTCGTGGAAAAGTCGGATCCCGGTCTCGATCTTAACTCCCTTGATCTCATAGAAAACGCCATAATGAGCTGCCGGAAATTTCATTTTGATGAAAGAGAATTACAGCCCAGGGTGATAAAAGATTTTCAGATTATAGACAGAACACTTATGGAAAGTGCAATAGACACTTCCGGTCTGTACTAAATATGAACACATGAAGATCAGTTATCTGATTTTCTTAAAATATCTGATGCCGACAATTCTGTAAAAAATGAGACTGTCGCATCTAAAAGGAGGTAATAGACGTGAAACTCGAACTTGGAAAACTCACCATCAGAGACATACGTTTTTCCGAGGAATCAAAAATTTCGGAGGGAATTCTGTACGTATCTAAGGAAGATCTCCGCAGGGTCGCTCTTACTGAAGAGAAGATCAAATCTGCAGATTTTGACATTGCCCGCCCCGGAGAGTCCGTGAGGATAACACCTGTAAAGGATGTGGTGGAACCAAGAGTAAAGACCGAAGGTCCCGGAGGTATCTTCCCGGGATTTATAGCAGGTGTAGATACTGTTGGTTCCGGAAAGACCCTGGCACTTAAGGGAATGGCGGTGGTTACAACAGGCCCCATAGTCAATTTCCAGGAGGGTGTCATCGATATGAGCGGTCCCGGAGCGGATTACACACCGTTTTCAAAGCTCCTGAATCTCTGCGTTATCTGTGAACCGGTGGATAACTGTGAAAAGCATCAGTATGAATCGGCACTTCGCATGGCAGGTCTTAAGATTGCAAGCTTCGTGGCAGGTCTTGGGAAAGACATTGCACCTGAAGAGACAGAGACCTTTGAGACTCCGGATCTTCTGACAGGCATGAAGGCATTTCCGGAACTTCCCAGAGTTGCTTATGTGCAAATGCTTCAGAGTCAGGGACTTCTTCATGATACCTATGTTTATGGCGTTGATGCAAAAAAGATCCTGCCTACTGTCCTGTATCCCACAGAGAGTATGGACGGTGCCATTCTTTCGGGAAACTGTGTATCGGCCTGTGACAAGAATCCGACCTATATCCATGAAAACAATCCTATAGTCGAGGATCTTTTCAAACAGCATGGCAAGACCATCAATTTCGTTGCCCACGTTATAACAAATGAAAATGTCTTTCTTGCCGACAAGGAACGTTCCTCAAATCAGACAGCAAAGCTGTGTAAGATGCTGGGCCTTGATGCAGTCATCATTTCTGAAGAGGGATTCGGAAACCCCGATACCGACCTTATCATGAACTGTAAGAAGATAGAGGCAGAGGGAATAAAGACTGTTATCGTAACTGATGAATATGCCGGAAGAGACGGAAAGTCCCAGTCCCTTGCAGATGCGGACAAGGCAGCGGATGCGCTGGTTACAGCCGGTAATGCAAACCAGCTTGTGAGACTGCCGAAGCTGGATAAAGTTATCGGAACTATGGACTATATCAGTAAGATAGCAGGCTCCAGTGATAAAGCACTTCAGTCTGACGGATCCATTGAAGTAGAGATACAGGTCATCACCGGTGCAACCAGTGAGGTGGGATTCCATACACTGAGTGCACGATGACAAAGGAGATTTAAAATGAGTAAGCTAAGAGTTGTTCATTATATTAATCAATTCTTCGCGCAGATAGGCGGTGAGGAAAAAGCCGATTATCCTATAGAGCTTCGCGAAGGCACACCGGTAGGTCCCGGTCTTGCATTTACCCAGGCCTTCGGTGAGGATGCCGAAATCGTAGGCACCATCATCTGCGGCGACAGTTATTTTAATGAGAATATTGAGGAAACCACAAAAAAGGTAGTGGAGATGGTAAAAGGTCTTAAGCCTGACGTTGTCATATTCGGACCTGCCTTCAATGCCGGACGTTACGGCTTTGCCTGCGGCACTTGCGCGGCTGCTGTGCACGATGAACTGGAGTTACCTGTTGTCACAGGTATGTATCCGGAAAATCCCGGTGTAGATACAGCAAAGGATAAGGCTTATGTAGTTGTAACCAAAAACAGTGCTGCAGACATGAGACACGCTGTCAAAGTCATGGCTCCTCTGGCACTTAAGCTGGCACGTCATGAGCATGTTGGCGCATCCTGTGAAGAAGGCTACATCAATCAGGGCATACGTGTTAATTTCTTTGAAAAGAAACGCGGTTCCGAAAGAGCAGTGGAAATGCTTCTAAAAAAGATTGCGGGAAAGCCCTATGAAACAGAGTATCCCATGCCGTCCTTTGACAGAGTCGAGCCTATGCCGGCTGTAAAGGATCTTGCCCATGCAAAGATTGCTCTTGTGACTTCAGGCGGTATCTGTCCTAAAGGAAATCCCGATCATATCGAAAGTTCCAATGCAACTAAATTCGGCGAATACAGTATCGAGGGTGTCACAGACCTTACTGAAGAAACATTTGAAACAGCCCATGGAGGCTATGATCCAAGCTATGCAAACGAGGATCCGGATCGTGTACTTCCTGTTGATATCATGCGTGATCTTGAAAAGGAAGGTGTAATCGGCAAGCTTCATGAACTGTTCTATACCACTGTAGGAAACGGTACTGCAGTAGCATCTGCAAAAAAATACGGTGCGGAGATCGGAAAGAGACTTCTGTCAGCAGGAGTGAACGCCGTCATCCTCACCAGTACATGAGGAACCTGTACACGTTGCGGTGCAACGATGGTAAAAGAAATTGAACGCTCAGGTCTTCCGGTAGTTCATGTATGTACAGTTACCCCTATTTCCATGACAGTAGGTGCAAACAGGATAGTACCTGCCATTGCCATACCTCATCCTTTGGGAAATCCGTCTCTTCCGAAAGAAGAAGAGAAGGCTCTTCGCAGAAAGATAGTTGAGAAGGCTCTGAAGGCTCTCACAACTGAGGTAACAGGCCAGACTGTTTTTAAGGATTAATTATTCATTACTGATATATAGTGTCATCCCCGGTATAACGACGTACCGGGAATGACATTCCGGAAAGGGGGAAGTAAGCTATGCTACAAGTCGTTCAAACCATCAACAGTTATCTGTCAGACTATGTTCTGATCATCCTGCTCCTCGGCCTTGGGCTATGGTTCACCTTTGCAACAGGCTTTGTCCAGATACGCTATTTTAAAGAAGGTATGTCCAGATTTTTAGGAAGCCTGAATCTAAACGGCGGTTCCCAGAACGGAGGTATGAGTTCCTTTCAGGCTCTGGCAACAGCCATAGCCGCTCAGGTAGGAACCGGTAATATCGTAGGTGCTTCCGGTGCCATACTGACCGGTGGTCCCGGTGCCATATTCTGGATGTGGATCATCGCATTTTTCGGTATGGCAACCATATATGCGGAAGCGGTCCTTGCTCAGGAGACAAGAGAGATCCGTCCTGACGGCCAGATACAGGGCGGTCCTGTTTACTATATAACCACAGCCTTTAAAGGTGCTTTCGGAAAATTCCTTGCAGGATTTTTTGCCATAGCCATCATACTGGCACTTGGCTTCTGCGGATGTATGGTTCAGTCCAATTCCATCGGTTCCACCTGTGCCACAGCCTTCGGCATCCCGTCATGGCTGGTTGGGCTTATTCTGGTGGCAATCTGTGCCATTATCTTTATAGGTGGTATGGACAGACTTGCAGCTGTAACAGAAAAGATAGTACCCATCATGGCTGCGGTTTTTCTGTTGGCAGGTCTCATAGTTCTCGTAATGCGTGCTTCTCAGGTTCCCGAGGCAATAGGTCTTATTTTCAGTTATGCCTTTACTCCTCAGGCTATCATCGGAGGCTCCTTCGGTGCAGCACTTAAAACAGCCATTTCCCAGGGTGCCAAAAGAGGACTCTTCTCAAACGAAGCCGGCATGGGTTCCACACCTCATGCACATGCCCAGGCAAAAGTAAGTGTTCCGCATCAACAGGGAACAGTTGCCATGGTTGGTGTCTTCATCGATACCTTTGTAGTGCTTACATTAAATGCACTTGTCATCATCACAACCCTTTATACCAAGGGAGGCATTCTTGCCGATGGTTATACAGGCGCTGTTACAGAGACAATCGGTAAGGCAAATCTCGCCCAGACAGCCTTCGGAACAGCCTTTGGTGAGACCGGCGGAAACATGTTCGTTGCTGTATGTCTTTTCTTCTTTGCATTTTCCACTATCCTTGGCTGGAATATGTTCGGAAAGATAAATGTCATTTATCTCTTTGGCGAAAAATCAGTTATGTTCTATAACATCATCGCACTTGTATTTATCTTTCTCGGAACTCTTGCATCCAATGATCTTGTCTGGGAGCTTACAGACCTTTTCAATCAGCTCATGGTTCTGCCCAATGCTATAGCTCTTGTGGCACTGTCTGCCATAGTCATTAAATCGGCAAAACAGGACCATAGAAATGATCCTAAGTGATAAGCAAAAAGCAAAACCTTGAAAACGGGGGTTCATAGGTCACACTTAAACATCATGACCTATGAACCCCCGTTATTCTTCATAACTTATTCAGTAAAGACATATTTCCTCAGTCTGTCAAATGCCTCAACCACTCTCCCCGGAAATTCGACATCCGTACTTGTGGTTTTTTGGCCCCTGCCAAAAAATCATCCGGCTCTGCCGGATTTCTGAGCGCATTTTCCCTGATTGCGTTCAGAAACCTATCTTTTTATAGAAACCCGCAATAAAGCCCTTTACTTATCATATTATCCAATTTGATGATAAGCGCGCTTAGCATTATAATTGCCTTAATAAAATCAGTATGTCAAAAGTATTTGACACTCACTTTATATCTCAGGCGCACACGTCAGTGTGCATTATGCCACATCAAAAATTATCTTTCATCTCAGAGGGCAGCATGTTTAACACGTCTTATTTCGTTCAGGTAATCCCCAAGGTATTCATGAAAATACCTGTCACTCTTGAAATCGCAGTTATTTCCACATTTTTTGCATTGCTTATAGGCGTGATAATAGCAGTTATTGCTTATTATCGTATTCCTGTGCTTTATCCCTTGACAAGGGGCATAGTTTCCTTCACAAGAGGAACTCCGCTGGTGGCACAGCTCTATTTTCTGTACTTTGGTGTCGCTATCTACAGTACTCTTGTGAGGGATATGACTCCGACTATGGCTGTATGTCTGGTACTCAGTATAAATGTCGGGGCATTTATGTCCGAAAGTATCCGCGGTGCTCTTATGTCTGTGGATGACGGTCAGAAGGAAGCCGCACTTTCTCTTGGTATGTCCGGCTTCCAGATCATCACAAGAATAGTATTACCTCAGGCAGTAAGAGTAGCACTTCCACCGCTTTTCAATGATTTCATCACCCTCATCAAATCAAGTTCCCTTGCATTTATGCTGGGAGTTGCGGATATCATGGGTGCCGCCAGAATGGAAGGTTCCATGAGTTATCGTTATTTTGAGGTCTACGCAGTTGTTATGATAGCCTATTGGATCCTGATAACCGGATTCGGACTTGTGAGAGTCAGACTTGAGAAACATTGTGCCGAAGCATTTTGATCTTGTTTACTTCATATTTCCATGATTCAGCTTTTGATTCCAAATATATTGCGTTGCAGCGCATATATGGTCAGTCTTCAGAAAAACCGGCTGACATTATAAATTCTACATCAGCCGTTCTTGTTATGAATAACAAGTGGCTGACTTTTACCAACAGGAGGAAAGAATTATGAGAAAACCCTTAAAACTTGCAGCGATCTTATCCATGGCTGCTTTGGTCCTGACAGCCTGCGGCTCTTCAACTGCCGCACCTTCAGCAACCACTTCACCACAGGAGACAGTGACTGAAACTCCGGAAAGCAAGTCCGAAGCAGAAACTGAAGCTGCAAACGATAATTCAGAAAACGGTACCTATGACGGAAAAATCACAAAAGGCCGCACTGTAAAAATCGTAACATCCGGAGGTTCTCTTCCGTATTCACTTATCAACGGAGACCTGAAGAACGGTGGCACCTGGGAAGGAATCGATTCAGAAATGTGGGCTGAAATCGCAAAGCGTACAGGCTGGACTCTTGACATCATGCAGGCAGCAGGTCACGGTGCAACCTTCGGTCAGGTAGACGCAGGGCGTGCGGATGTAGCTTCAAACTGTTATGCGGTAAATGCAGACAGAGTATCAAAATATGCGGTTTCTCATCCTTACTACGGAGATGCACAGTGTGTAGCGGTTCTTCCTGAGAGTGAAATAAAGACCCTTGATGATCTTAAGAACAAAAAGGTAGGTGTTCTCAACGGCCAGGCCGCACAGAAGACCATCACAGAACTTGGCGAAAAAAACGGCTTTGAAGTTACTGCATATGAAGGTGACAACAGTGTAGCAGGTTATCAGGATGTGGTTCTCGGAAGAATCGATGCTTTTGCATCTACAGATTCTGCCGTTTACAAGTGGGAGAGTACTACAAATAATGACCTCCGTCTTCTTGATGAAAGACTATATGCAAACGATGTCGCTTTCTACTTCCCAAAGACAGAAGAAGGTAAAAAGCTCCGTGATGAGGTCAATGTCGTTCTCGATGATATGATGGCTGACGGCACAGTTTCCGAGATTGTGACAAAGTATATGTATCAGGACATGACCAAGCTCATAAAGCCCTATGATGAACTTGGTTTCACCATAGACTGATGATACATGGTGGGAATACAAGGTTTGAAATGTCCGAGGAATTGGACTTTAGAAAAATAATACCTGATAGTATGAGAGGAACCATTAATATGATGATGGTTCCTCAGAATTCTTAAATGGGGAGAAAAACAGATGTCAGAAGAGCTGGTTAAGGTAGAACATCTCTACAAAGAGTTTGATGAAGGGAACGTCATACTGAAGGATATCAGTTTTACAGTAAAAAAGAATGAAGCAGTCGCCATCATAGGTCCCTCGGGAACGGGAAAATCCACCCTGTTAAGATGTCTCAACTATCTTACAGTTCCTACAAAAGGTATCGTCTCCATGGGCGAAGTTTCCGTAGATGCGGAACATCATACCAAAAAAGAAGTACTTGAACTCAGAAAGAACAGCTCCATGGTTTTTCAGCAGTTCAACCTTTTCAAGAATAAGACTGCCATAGAAAATGTGATGGAAGCCATGCTTACCGTTCTTCATATGAATAGAAAAGAAGCCTATGAAAAAGCGGAAGGACTTCTGAAAAAAGTCGGCATGCTTGATCGTAAGGATTTCTATCCCAGTAAGCTTTCCGGAGGGCAGCAGCAGAGGGTAGCCATTGCCCGTGCCATGTCAGTCAATCCGGATGTCATGCTTTTTGATGAGCCTACCTCAGCCCTTGATCCGGAATGGGTAAAGGAGGTTCTGGAAACCATCAAAGCTCTTGCCAAAGAAGGTGTTACCATGATTCTTGTCACCCATGAGATCCCCTTTGCGAGAGAAGTAGCTTCCCGGGTTCTTTTCATGGACGAAGGAAGGATAGCAGCCGACGGAACTCCCGAGGAGATCATAGATCATCCGGAAGATCCGAGGCTGAGACAGTTTCTCAGTTTCATGGAAAGATAATAAGGCCTGCTCCCGGAGGATACAGGCCTGTGTTTTTCTGATGTATACCTTAAATTACCCGGAGCATCTCTATCCAAACTTCTCTACAGACAGCACAGCGGCTCCGAGAGCTCCTGCATATCTTGCAAGAGGCAATGTTTTCACCTCATGCCCTATGATGTCTGAAAGGAGTTTTAAGAAATAGTCAGCTTCACAAAGTCCCCCTGTAAGATACACAGGACGATCATCATCACTCAGACGACTGTAAAGAGTTCTTACCTTATTTGCCACAGAATCAAGAATGCCGTATGCGATGTTTTCCCGGGATTCTCCCTTTCCGGCTAGTGAAATGATCTCTGATTCCGCAAACACAGTACACATGGAGCTTATCTTTAAATCCTCTGTATGGTTTTCAGCCAGTCTGTTAAGGTCATTGGTAGGAACACCCAGACGGTTTGCCATGACTTCCACAAACTTACCGGTACCTGCAGAACACTTATCATTCATAAAAAATTCTTCCACACGCCCCTTGGATACCGAGATTACTTTGGTATCCTGACCGCCTATATCTATCACATTCATAGGCGTATCCCCGAACAGATACTGGGCTCCCTTCGCGTGACAGGTTATCTCCGTTATGGTTTTGTTGGCAAATGATACAGCCTCCCGGCCATAGCCTGTGGACACACAGAAGACATTATCAAGATCAGCACTTTCGGAAAGCTGTCCCTTAATCCTGTCCAATGCATCAAAACTGCTCCAGCCCGTAGGCAGAAAAAAATATTCAAGTATATGTTTGTCGCTGTCCATAACCACAGTTTTGGCACAGGTGGAGCCAATATCTATTCCAAGATAATTCATTTATTTCCTCCATTACATCATCTCAATAAATGCGGCGATTCTGGTGTTAAGCTGTCCCACATCCGACTGGGAATAGTCTGTTTCAACTTTCAGGTATGGTATGTTCTTTTCTTCCGTAACAAACTTCCTGATATTTCTGGATTCAACATCATAGGTAAGACATGCCTGAAGATCCATTTCCAGAACACCGTCTGCATGGAACTCGTCTATCATTTCACCCAGAACTTTAAACCGGTTCGGATTCGGAGACATGACAGAACAGCCGATATTTAAGTAACGTCTGGCTACGGCTTCATAGATATCATCCGTATCCTCCGAAACCTCCAGTCCCACTGCCTTCTCACCGTTGCAGTTTTCATAGCCGACTATAACACCGCCGTTTTCTTCAACAGCTCTGATGACTTTTTCCGTAGCTCCTCCGATAGGGCAGCCGGTGATGATGATACGCGGACGTTTTCCGATATTCTTTCCTTCCTCGTATTCCTTCTCGATACGGGCGGTCATTTCCTCGATTTCTTCTGTAAGCTCCAAACGGTCAAATCTAAAAGTGGAGCCGTAAAGCACCTTGAAAAGCTCATAACCTGTAATAGGACAGGGATCATGGCGCATTACACCATAGAGGTCCTTCATAGCTCTGTTTGTACGGTTATTGAGGTGAACTGCAGCACGGATATCATCTTCACTAATAGTCCTTTCGAACTTATTTTCAAGATACTCCTTGAACCTGACCATTTCATTTCTATATTCCCTGACCGCAGCCTCATCCTGTTTGTGTGGAAGCCGGAGAAGAAATACCTCCTTCAGTTCATTCATGATCTCATACATCTTTTTCTTTCCGTCACAGGTGGTTTCACCGACTATGACATCAGAAAAATAGAAGAAGGGACATTTATCTGTTTTTGCAAAACCATAGCTTGATTTAATCAGCGGACAGAGATTCTTTGGAAGATCCTTTTCAGCATCGACTATAGTCTCATCTGATGTAGAGCACAGGCTGACCGGGGCTGCACCTGCAGCCATGGCAAGCTCCTTGGGAAAATAAGTACAGTATGATCCAACTATAGGTATTCCCTGTTCCTTCAATTCTTTAACCTTAATAAACGATTTTTTACGCTGCTCCGCAAAGCTCTCAAAAACCTCCGGAAGCTCATCAATCAACCTCATAATTAAATACTCTCCTGAAAAATATATTTTTTAATTATTTTTTCCATGCTTATTAAATAATACAAACAAATATTTATTAATAAAACCCCTGATCATATTGTATATTTGTATAAGTAAGCGCGCTTATAAAAATTACCAATTAGCGATTATTACCAGCAAAGTATATACTAAACATTAAAGAAATAAGTATTTTACGTAAAATTAATTATTCGCATATCCGTTATAATCTTTTCACCAAAAGATCATTTACCGGGCACTTTAAATCAAAAAAAGTCCGCAGCAGAGCGGAGGGGGATACAACTATGAATTTACCTGATTCAAAATTAAAGCTTGCTCCAACCGGAGCCATTATAAGCAACGCGGAGCTGGATAGAACCATGAGTTTACTTGATTCAAAATTGAAGCTGGCTCTGACAGGAGCCGTATTTGGAGTGTTTGCCGTTATCCTGGCTCTGTCTGGAAATCCGGGAAATATGGCGATATGTGTTGCCTGCTTCATCAGAGATATTGCAGGCGCCATGAAACTTCATACTGCAGCACCGGTTCAGTATTTCAGACCTGAGATAGTCGGGTTTATTATGGGTTCATTCCTGATTTCCATGGCAACAAAGGAATTTCGTGCAACAGGCGGTTCTGCTCCCATGATCCGTTTCATTCTTGGCTTTGCCATGATGGTAGGAGCGCTGGTATTTTTAGGCTGTCCCCTTCGTATGCTTCTTCGTATGTCTGCAGGTGATCTCAATGCTTACGTTGCACTCATCGGTTTTGCAGCTGGAGTAGGCACCGGTACATTTTTCCTGAAAAGAGGCTATTCATTGGGACGTTCAACAGCTATAGCCAAAACCGACGGTTACGTACTTCCGGCAGGTCTTCTGGTACTTTTTGTTCTTAGTCTTACAACCGCACTTTTCGCAGTAAGTGAAAAAGGTCCGGGAAGCATGCATGCTCCTGCACTTGCAGCCCTTTTTACAGCTCTTCTTTTCGGAGCACTTGCACAGAAAAACAGAGTATGCTTCGCCGGCAGTATCCGTGATGTCATCCTCTTAAAGGATTTCAGTCTTATTTCCATACTTGGAGGATTCTTCGTGGTAATGCTTATCTTTAACATCGCTCACGGCTCCTTTAAGCTCAGCTTTACCGGACAGCCTGTAGCTCATGCCCGGCACATCTGGAATATTCTCGGTATGTATCTCGTAGGATTTGCAGCAGTTCTTGCAGGCGGATGTCCTATGAGGCAGCTGATTCTCGCAGGTCAGGGTTCATCTGACAGTGCTGTAACGGTTCTCGGTATGCTTGTTGGAGCTGCATGCGCTCATAACTTTGGACTTGCAGGCGCCACTGCCGCCGCTGCTACAGAAACCGCTCCCGCAACAGCAGGAGGACCTTCCGCAGCAGGTCAGATAGCAGTTATAGCACTGATAGCAGTTACGTTTGTAATTGCCGTTACAAACCAGAAGAAGATAGAGATCTGAATAAAATACACAGGAGGCAAGTTATGGAATCGGTAAAAGATATAGATGTACGCGGACTTTCATGTCCGGAGCCTGTGATGATAACCACAATGGCTCTTAAGAAATATAAGGGACAGGCATTGAGAGTCATTGCCAGTGAAGCTCACGTCAGCACCAATGTTCAAAAGCTTCTTAAGAAAAACAATATAGCTTTTGAGCTTTCAAATGAATCAAATGACTACGTTATAAGCTTTACAGCCTGATTTAAGCATCACAAGTCCATCTCCCGGTTTAGTCTGTGTAACCGGGAGATGGACTTCATGATGCTCATAAAACATATCACGCAAGGGAATTTTCATGAGACACGAAAAAACTAACTATATGGTTTTTGCATTTCATACCACAACATCAGCATTTGCTCTTGAGAAATACTGTCAAAAGATGGACATTTCAGGACGGCTTATACCTGTTCCAAGACAGATTTCCGCAGGCTGCGGCATAGCTTACCGTATGACGCTGCCTGAATATGACAGACTGCCGGAGGTCACAGGAAAAAACGATTTGTCTCCGGAGGACTGCTGGACATACGAACTTTCCAACAGGGACATTGAGATTGAAACTGTAAAAATGCTTCCACTTTAATGAGTATTGCAGCACAGATCGTTTAAGGGCTTTTGTTTTCTGCCTGACAGAAACAAAAAATCAGAAATAATTCGGAGGACCTATGATATATCTTGACAATGCAGCAACTACACAAACCAAACCTGAAGAAGTGATAAATGCTGTAGTGGATGCCATGCACCGTCTTGGCAATGCCGGAAGAGGAGCTCACGGAGCCTCTCTTGGTGCTTCAAGAACTGTATTTGATACAAGGGTTCTGCTTCAGGAATTCTTTGGAGCGGAGGATCCCAGATGTATGGTATTTACTGCAAATTCCACAGAGAGTCTGAATATCGCCATAAAGGGGGTACTGTCCAAAGGGGATCATGTGATAGCCACAGTACTTGATCACAACTCGGTATTAAGACCTGTATACAGTCTGGAAGAGCAGGGTATAGAACACAGTTTCATAAATGCAGACCCTATGGGAAATCCCGTATATGAAGATTTCGAAAAACTCATCCGTCCAAACACAAAAGCCATAGTATGTACTCATGGTTCCAATGTCACAGGCAATCTGGTTGACATTAAGAGAGTAGGTGAAATCGCCCACAGGCACGGTCTCATTTTCATAGTTGATGCTTCCCAGACCGCCGGGGTTTTTCCCATAAACGTGAAGGAGATGGGCATTGACATACTGTGTTTCACAGGCCACAAAGGTCTTCTGGGGCCTCAGGGAACAGGAGGCATGTATGTACGGAACGGGGTTGATGTAAAACCTCTTCTTCACGGCGGAACCGGTGTACAGTCCTATAATGAGCACCAGCCTTCCGAAATGCCCACAAAACTTGAAGCCGGAACACTGAACGGTCATGGCATCGCAGGACTTGATGCCGCCCTAAGATACATTAACCGTTACGGTATGACGTCCATAAGAGAAAAAGAGGAAAGTCTCATGAAGCGTTTTTATGAAGGAGTGAAATCAATTCCGGATGTACGCATATATGGAGATTTTTCTTCTTTTCACCGCTGTGGAATAGTGAGTCTCAATATCGGAGATTATGATTCTTCCGAGGTAAGCGACGAGCTATTTACCCGTTTCGGAGTAGCCACAAGACCCGGAGCTCACTGTGCACCTCTCATGCATAAAGCCATGGGAACAGAAGAACAGGGCGTGGTCCGTTTCAGTTTCTCACATTTCAATTCCGAAGCCGAGATAGATGAAGCTATAAAGGCTGTTAACATCCTTGCAACGGAATAAAAATACATACACAAGTAAAGGAGATAATAAAATGGATAAAATACTGGACTGTATGGGACTCAGCTGCCCGCTGCCTGTAGTAAAAACAAAAAAGGAATTTGAAAGTTTTACGGAAAAAGGAACCCTGACCGTAAAAGTAGACAATGAAACTGCCGTAAAAAACCTTTCAAGACTTGCAGCCAATTCAGGCTTTGAGGTAGCCAGCAAAGAGGTTTCAGACAATGCTTACGAAGTAAGAATCTTGGTAGACCCTGAAAAGAAATGCTGCTGTGCAGATGAAGCTAATAAAAAGAAAATTACAACTGTGGTCATTGCATCATCTGAGATGGGTACAGGAGATGAGGAACTTGGAAAGAGTCTTCTTAAAATGTTTATCTTTTCACTTACAAATGCAACAGAGCTTCCGGCCAACGTGATTTTCTATAATTCAGGGGTAAAGCTGGCTGTAGAGGGCTCAGATTCTGTGGAAGATCTTCGTAACCTCGAGAAAGCAGGGGTAAAAATCCAGGCCTGCGGAACCTGTTTAAAGCATTATGGACTCAGTGATAAGCTTCAGGTTGGTGTAGTTTCCAACATGTATGACATCGTGGAGATTCTGACCTCTTCAGACTGTGTAATAAGGCCGTAATCATGAGACAAAAAGAACTAAAGCTGGTCATGACATTTCACACCACATCAGATGCCATGGCCTTTGAAAAGCAATGTAAAACTGACGGTGCCCCGGGGCGGATGATACCCGTTCCCAGGGCCATCACTGCAGGATGCGGCCTTTCCTGGTGCGCTTCTCCTGATGATAAGGGAGCTCTTCTCAATGTGATAAGGAAGCTCTCTCTTTCCAATACAGATCTTTATCAGTGCATGGTGTGATATATAGGTATTCTCTATAAATCATGCAGCTCTTTGGTTTGCTCTATATGTAAAAATATGCTATATTTTACACATCTTAAGGAGTTGGTTAGGTAACTGGTGTGCCTCCTGGTCTTCAAAACCTGTGTTGGGCGCGTGAGCGTCCTGGGTGGGTTCGATTCCCACACTTCTCCGCCAAATATTCCGGTCATATGCCGTTATGAAAGCGCCTCCGAAAGGAAGCGCTTTTTTACTACAATAAAAGAAAAAGCAGCAGGCTTCTGACCTGCTGTTTTCCCGAACACAATGCTAAATCAAGGCAAAAACATAAACAAACACACATAAGTGTGATGCAGCAATAACGTGAGTTCAAACTCACATCACTGTAATGATGAAAGCTTAACCACCGTATCGTAGGCAACTAACGGTTTTTCCGACCCTCATCTTTTGTTTTAAATTATAAAACAGAGTTAAACAGATGTTAAATCATGATTCATGATACTTCCTGAAACTTATAAATAATCTGTATAAATCTCATTCATCAACAAGCATATGAAGTATCCTGACAAAATCAGTGGCCAGGCTTTCTGCCGGAATCGAAGGCTCGGTTTTCGCCTTATAAAGAAATCCCCTGAAGGAATAGACAATTACATCGTTTATCAGTTTAATATTTTCTTCAGTAACTTTTGTATGCGGCATATCAACAAGCGGTTTCATGAGTTCTAGACAACGCTCTTTGATATTTTTACCGAAATACATATTCTCCAGATACTCAGAATGCTTCTTATTTTCCTCCGGAAACAACTCATAGTATTCCTTCATGATGTCTGTAAGATCATCACTGTATTTACCGTAGAAAAAATTGTAGAAGATGTCGGCTTTTCTGAAAGAACATAGGCACGATGAGCCCCATACCCTGTAAAAAATGTCATACACATCTCTGGTAGACATGCTCAGTTCCTCAAGCTGCTCATTATACTCCAAAAATTCACTTACAGACGCTATGGTAAGAAGTCTATCTGCATCAGGAAAATATAGATATATGGTGGAGTTGTGCATCCCCACAATATCAGCTATCTTTCTTACTGATATTTCCTCAAAAGATCCTTCTTTCATGAGCTTCCTTGCTGCCAGAATGAAATCTCTTGTTCTTTTTATACGTATTTCTTTTTTCCGTTCTTCTCTCGTCATAATTTTTCCTTGAAATTCTAAAACATGTAGCATGGATGTTTGTTGAACTTTACTAGACCACTTTTTATACGATTTGTCAATTCTGTATTTTAAAATACCCTTTCACATTGTCTCTGATGCACATGAGTTAATTATAAAAAATCGCAATAAATCATCGTTTGATACATAATTGACGAAGGTCCCGAGATAAAATATAGTGATTATATACAAACGACAAGCGCGCTTACAAAAAAGTTGTTAAGCAAATAATACAAGCAAAAACATTAACG
>ALYD01000006.1 GCA_000513555.1 Lachnospiraceae bacterium JC7 | reverse complement strand
ACAGTCATGCTCTCTTTTTTTGAGAAAGCCGGCAAATCGAAATGATTTGTTAAGGTATGAAGTGCCATTCCCATGCTAAAATGTAGACACTTATGATGGGATGAGACTGTGCTTCAAGGCGCAGTATAAAGTTATCCCTATACTTTTAAAGAGAGGATATGAGCCGATACCTGCCACGTGCCGGTCTGAAGCTTAGTTAGATTATGAAAAACCATAACAAATTCATCAAACGTGCCGCTGCTGAAATTCTTATCGCAGTCATGGCAACTGTCAATGTCTCCACAATTACTCTTGCAGATACAAAATCCGTTACCGTAGAAATTTCAGACAACGGTCCTGTGGGAGTTTCAGAAAGCAGTTCACAGCTCACACCTGAAACCTCACCGGCAGCTGAAGCCGCAAACTCTGCTTCAAATTCCGGGACTACAGGTTCTTCCTCTGCAGCTCCATCAGCAGAAAGCTCTGCAGCATCCAAAGAATCATCAGAAAATGCCGAGTCCTCACAGGCAACACAGCCTTCAGGCCAGGCTTCAGAGTCTACTGCAGAATCATCTTCATCAGCATCCTCGACAGCAGCTTCTGCCGTATCAGCAGTTCAGAGTTCAGTCAAGAACTTTCTAAAAACCGAGCTTACGGAAACTCCTGAAGTAAATGCCAATTTCATGATTCTCGTAGATTCCGATTCAAACCTTATTGTTGCGGATAAAAACGGAGAGACCAGAATGAATCCGGCATCCATGACCAAGGTCATGACTCTTCTTGTTGCCTGCGAACACCTCACAGATCTTTCGGAAAAGGTTACGATAACTCAGGATATAGTAGATTATGTTCAGAAGGAAGGCGCTTCAAACTGCGGATTCAAGGCAGGAGAGAAGGTCTCTGTTCAGGATCTTCTCTATGGACTCATCCTTCCTTCCGGAGCGGATGCAGCCCTTGCTCTTGTCCGTCATATCGCCGGTTCAGAGGAACAATTTGTAAAACTTATGAACCAGAAGGCTCAGGAGCTTGGTATTTCCGAAACAACACATTATACTAATTGTACAGGGCTTTATGGTGCCGAGCATTACACCACCGCAAAGGACATGGCGCTCGTTATGAAATATGCTGCCGCTGACCCATATGCAAGTGCAGTTCTTGCAACCAGAAACTATACAACGAAGGCCAGCAACAAGCATAGCAACGGAGTATCATTTTCAAATCTCTTCCTGAAGCGTATCGACGGACAGGAATCAGGCGGTGAAGCTATGATGGCAAAGACCGGTTATATATCAAAGGCAGGAAACTGTGCAGTATCTTATTTTACATCTGCAAGCGGACGACATTATATCTGTGTGACCGGAAAGACTCAGGGAGCATGGAACGTTGTATATGCTCATGCCGATCTTTACAAAAAATACGGTAAATAAACAAAAATAAAATGGGCTGACATTCCCACTTATGGAGGAAAAGATGGCTGGGATTTTGGGCGAGCTTGTTGGTCCCGCAAAACTGGTGGCTGTCACTATCGGGGAGATTCCCGAACAGTTTAAAGTTGATGGCGAACTGAATATAGGCCGGCGGCGTTTCTTTAAATTCAAGAATGAAACCAAAATATATCTGGAGTATCCTCTCCTTGCAAAAGATCAGGGAAAGCTGATCCACCTGTTGGGAGAGTGGCACTATATAAATCTGACTGATCAGAATATAACCACCATCGATGACGAAGAACTTCCTTTCAAGGGAGACAGGATCCTGAAAAACGGAGACATCATAAGAATAAAAAGAGGCGACGACATGCTGATCTTTGTATTTCTTATGAAATTCTCCGGTGAGCTGGAGTGGAAACGGGTATATCTCGATAGAGAGCAGAAGATATATCATATCTACAGCCATGTGAAAGAGCATAAAAAGGAAATTGAAAACTCCGGTGAGGAAGGTTCTGTTTCTTCCGGAGAAACCGGGGAAACCTCCGGGGATACTGATGAAAACTCCCGGGATATCGAGGAAACCTCCGAAGAAAAAGAAGCTACCACTACAGAGACAGAGCCGGAGTCAGGCTCACATCACGCTATCCTAAGATATACAGACGGATACTGGCAGGTTGAGGATGACAACACCACAAGAGGTGTTTTCGTAAATCAGAACAGGATAGACGGCTATAAACTTCTGAACCTGTTTGACGTCATAAACATTGGCAGCACACACTTCGTATTCTACGGAGACTATATCGCATATAATCTGGAAACCTTCAGAGACAATGATCTGGAGATACACATTCAGGAAAGATCTGTACGTAATTTGTTTAAACGGCAGATCCTTCTTAAAGACATAAATCTGCGTATAGAACCGGGAAATATGGTGCTTATCCTCGGAGGTTCAGGCGCCGGTAAGACCACCTTTATCAATGCTGTCACCGGTTATGAAAAGGCCAAGGCCGCCATCCGTCAGGGTGACGTGGACGTATATGATGACTACGATAAAATGAAGTACAGAATAGGTATGGTTCCCCAACAGGATCTGCTCCGCGGGGACGATACCGTGATCATGACTCTTTCCAATGCTGCCGAGATGCGTATGCCTACCAGTGCCGGCAGCGCGGAGCGAAAGGAAAGAGTGAATGAACTGCTCCGGCTTTTCGGTCTGGAAAACGTGAGAGGAGAGCTGGTGGATAAGCTTTCAGGAGGACAGAGAAAACGTCTCTCCATAGCCACCGAGTTCGTTGCCAATCCAAGCATCTTTATTCTGGACGAGCCGGATTCCGGTCTCGACGGAGTAATGGCAAGAGATCTTATGAAGCAGCTCAGAGACATTGCAGATCAGAACAAGATAGTCATGGTCATCACCCACACTCCGGACAGAGTCATTGACCTTTTCGACAAGGTCATAGTTCTTGCGAAGGACAGCAACCAGACGGGACAGCTGGCTTTCTACGGTACTGTTGAGGATGCAAAAAAGTTCTTCAACAGAGAGACCATGGAAGACATCATCCTGGCCGTCAACAGTGAAGGCGAGGGCGGTGAAGGACAGGCTGATATATACATAAGAAAATTCGCCAGATTCAGAGAAGAAGTGCCTTTCACTCCTCCTGACACTATAGAGAACGGAGTCGGAGTCAAGACCTCCGATGGAAAGACCCTTGAAGCAGAGGACGTGACTTCCGAAGCAGAAGTTGAAACAGATCAGCCGCTCTCTGCGGAAGACATAATGAACGGAGATCTGCTGTCCGAGGAGACCGTCGAGGTGGATCTGGGCTGAGCAGAGACTCTACCCGAAAAAACGAAGCAGCGAGGCAACAGAAATATGGGAGACATGCGCAACAATCTTCATACAGGACGATGGATCCAGTCCAAGATATACTTCGGTAAACTCTGGCGTATATTCATGAATGAACGTGACTGGAAGGGCCTGCCTCTGTCTGCGGCTATTGCATTGCTGGTGGCCTCTGTTATGGGAACGAGCCTCTTCACAAACATGGAGAGACTTAAGGCAGGATCCTTCGCCATGGTCTGCGTCTGCATATGGAACGGTTTCTTCAATTCCATCCAGATGGTGTGCCGGGAGAGAGCCATCATCAAGAGAGAGCACAGAGCCGGACTGCACATAACCGCGTATATCGGTGCCCACATGATGTATCAGGCTATCATGTGTCTCCTTCAGGTAGTTATTTCCATTGCCATCTACAAGTGGTACGGGATAATGTTTCCGGCCGAAAGTGTTGTCACAGGTAATTTCGTTCTTGACTTCGGCATCACACTATGGGTCATAACCTATTCCGCGGACATGATGGCGCTCATGATCTCCTGCATCGTAAAGACCACCACCGCAGCTATGACAGTGATGCCTTTCATGCTCATCATACAGCTTATATTCGCAGGAATCATTTTCACCTTCACCACAGGTCCTGCGGTGATCCTTGAAAAAATGACCATCAGCCATTGGGGAACAGTCGCCATTTGTTCTATAGCAGATTACAACGATCTCACTTCCCATGCATTGTTCTCGGCCCTTTACCAGTTCAGGAGCGTTCCTGAAGTACAGTCCATAGTTGACTACATCCAGCGGACTGACATCCGCTACAAAATGGATGTACTGGCTGCAAGATCCATGCAGAACTCTCTGTATGAAGGAAGCGTATCCAATGTTCTGCAGTGCTGGGGAGTCATACTTCTCATAGGAGCCGTGAGCGTCATCATCGGTACCCTGAGCCTCGAAATGATAGATCTGGATAAACGTTGATACTGCATCCCGCCGTGTTTCTTAAAAATAGAAGCACAGCGGGGCTTTTTATTTGCATTTATAAGTTTTTCTTGTCAGCTTGTTCCTTATATGATATAAATTTTTCCCCGATATTATATAAGAGGGCATCCGTATGTCCCTCGCTATGAATAGAGCTTTACCATATCCGGAAATCGATGTCCAATGAACAGAATATATATGACGAAACTTATAACCGCACTGAAAAGATTCAACCATTACGGCTATGATCAGGAAGACTATGACATAAGCCGCTATAAAATGCTGTGCCAGGCCTATGATAAATGCGTGCTTTTTACCAATGTATTTCACATCATCATGGGTGTTTTTTCTGTACTCAGCTGCTTCAGACTGATCAGAATCGAGATGCTCCCTGAGTACCTCGGTTTCTTTACCATACTTTCCATGATCAGAGTTTATTATCATTTCTGTCATGACACCTCCGCACGTCATTATGCCGGAGTCTGCCGCCTGTCCATATCATTACTTCTGTTTTTCGGACTGATAGAATCACTGTCAGACTTAAGAGTAGTTGCCACCGCCATGCTGGCTCTTTTTATCGTCACCGCCACAGTATTTGCGGACTCCATGCTCACCTATATCGTGCTGTGCTTTGTAAATGTGGGATTACTTATAGCATCATCCAGGATGTTTAAATCCGAGTTTCTGGCCATGGGAGATACAATAAATGCAATAACCTTCGGCGTGGTGGCCGTAGCTATTCATTACATAGTACAGAGAGAGCGTCTGGAATATCATGTTACCTCTGCACAGCTTCAGAAACTCAGAGAAGAGCAGCTTGAAAGTGAGCTTTCCGTGATCAAGGCCTCAAACGATGCCAAATCTCTGTTCCTGTCCAAGATGTCTCATGAGATACGTACTCCTATAAACGCCATCCTCGGCATGAACGAAATGATAATTCGTGAATATGACGACGAACAGCTCAACGAATACACCGCCAATATCCAGAGTTCCGGCGAAACACTTCTCACCATCGTAAACGATATCCTGGACTTCTCAAAGATAGAAGCAAAGAAGATGGAGATCATCCCCGTCAGGTATGAGCTCAGTACCCTCATCAATGACATTGTCACCATGATAAAAGTAAGGGCTCAGAAGAAGGATATAGAGATCATCGTCAATGTTTCCCCGGAGATCCCGAATTACCTTTACGGTGACGATATCAGAATCAAACAGTGCATCCTGAACATCCTCACAAACGCGGTAAAATATACGGACAGAGGATCCGTTACTCTGGAGGTCAACGGCAAAAAGACCTCTGAGGATGAGGTATATATCCGTTTCAGATCCATCGACACAGGAATAGGAATGAAGAAGGAGGATCTGCAAAAGCTTTATTCACCTTTTGAACGCATAGAAGAAAACAGGAACCGTACCATCGAGGGCACCGGTCTCGGCATGAATATCGTGAAAAACCTTCTCGCCCTTATGGATGCCACCCTTGAAGTAAGCAGCGTTTACGGAAAGGGCACCACCGCTGAATTCGAAATAAGACAGGTCATCGTAAAGGATATCCCTATCGGTGACTTCACAGAAACATATAAGGAAAATCTCCGAAACAAGGACGTTAAGCATACAAGCTTCATTTCACCTCAGGGCAGGATCCTCGTAATAGACGATAATTCTCTGAACCTTACAGTCATAACCGGTCTCCTGAAGGAGACCAGACTGCAGGTTGACACTGCCAGCAGCGGTCTTGAGGGTATTAAGAAGGTCTGCGAAACAGAATATGATTGTGTTTTCGTCGACCACCTCATGCCTCATATGGACGGCATAGAGACCCTGCAGAAGATGAGAGAAAGCGAGGACAACCGGAACAAGAGCATCCCGTACATCGCCCTTACTGCCAATGCCATAAACGGTGCAAGAGAGGAGTACCTGTCAGCAGGTTTCGACGATTATCTTTCCAAGCCTATAAATATTGATCTTTTGGAAAAGATGCTCATCAGGTATCTCCCTGCAGATAAAGTCATATTACCGGGTGATGAAGGTTTTACAGAATCCCTGTCAACTCCGAAAAAGCTGCAGGGCTTCAAATCAGAAGACAGCGGATCCGAACAGCCTCAGCTTGTAGGCAATCTCAATTCACTTAAGGGAATCGAGCTAAAGGCTGCCCTTGACAACACCGGAAGTACAGAGCTTCTCCGTACCGTTATCACCGAATACAGGGACCACATCCCTGAAAATGCAGAAAGGATCGAGACTTTTTTCAAGGAGCAGAACTGGAATGATTTCACTATCTCAGTTCATGCGCTGAAAAGTACCTCAAGAGTCATAGGTGCCCTGGAGCTTTCGGAAATGTGCCAGAAACTTGAGACGGCAGGAAAAGAACAGGACACCGATACCATAAACTCTCTTACGGCGCCCATGCTGGAACTGTACAGAAGCTATGTTGAAAATCTCAGTTTCCCTGAAGAGCTTGAGGGGCAGAATACCGGAGAGACAGAAAGTATCGAGAAAACCAAAGATCTCTCCGATGTTCTTACACGTACCAGAAGTTTTCTGGAAGATTATGACTATGACTCGGCTGAATCTGTACTGAAGGAGCTTGATGACTCAGAGCTCACTGAAGATATTAAAGAGAAATTACAGAACATCAAGGAAGCTCTTTCGAATCTTGATGCCGAGATCGGAATAGAGATAATCGATTCCATTCTTTGATGATTCTATAAAATCATTAATAATAAGAATTCCGCAGGATCGCACCGGCCCACTCGATTGAAGTGCATATCCACGCGGAATTTTCTATAATTATTCATCTTTTCAAAGTGATTAAAAGCAAAAGACCTCCTTCTGAAAATCATCTTCTCAGAAGGAGGTCCTTTTTATCATATCTACAATGTCGACTCCGACCAGTTCACGGAACACTTCAGGGTCTGGTGGATCTTTTCCTCATTGGTCTCTTCGATCTGATCGATGAGGATCTCCGCAGCCTTCTGTCCCTCTTCATAAGCCGGCTGAACGATGGTGCTTATCTTAGGATAGGAGAACTCTGCCCATTCAACATTATCAAAGCCGATTATACCGAGTTTTTCAGGAATATTGTCCTTTAATGGCTGTAAAGCTCTGTAAACCTCCGGCAGTGCCCAGCAGTTAGGCACGTAAACCAGTGTCGGCTGCTCCGTATCCATATTTTCTCTGACAAATTTCTCCACCTCTTCTTTATCGATCGCTCCATCTCTAATCTCGAGGTTTTTGAATTGAAGTCCGTTCCCGGTTATACAATCCGTAAATCCGGAAGAGCGTTCGATACGGGTACTGAGCCTCGATGGATCTGCACCTATCATCAGGAAATTCTTATATCCCTTTTGTATCAGTTTCTCTATAGCGTGATAGGTGGCAGTATAGTTATCTGTCTTTACCCAGTAGGCATCGTCCTCATATACCTTACTGTCGAAATAAACGAAGGGCTTTCTCTCTCCAAGGATGATCTGCGAAGTCTCATGAAATCCCGTTGTCGGCTGAATGATAAATCCGTCAGCCCCCAGTGTCAGCATACGGCTGACATAGCTTGACTCCATCTCGGGATCGTAGGCGGAATTTCCTATCAGCGTCTGATATCCGCGTTTTCTTGCAGTATCCTCTATGCCTTTAACTATCTTGTTTGAAAATGTATTGGTTATATCGCCTATGATGACCCCTATGAGATTTGTTTTCTTCTGATTGAGGGTTCTGGCTGCGATATTCGGGCGATAATTTGTTTCCTGAATTATCTCCTGAATCTTTGTTCTGGTCTCCGGAGACATCTTGTCGATCTTCCCGTTCAAAAAGAAGGAGACGGTGGTTTTCGATACTCCTGCCATCTCCGCTATATCTTTAATAGTGATCTTGCCGTCACGTCCCATAAAAAACTCCGAAATATAAAGGTGAAATGTACTGATTCAAGTGCCATAAGTCTGTCCCCGATTGTTAACTGCATTAAGAGAGTGACAGACCTCAAGACCGTTCCATTAACCGGTTAACCCGTTGATTTTCCTAGTTGTGATAATTTTAGTTTTCCTTCAACTTCTTGTCAAGAATACCGTCAATATCCCATATGGAATAAAATGGTCGCTTTATATATAATTATCTCGTTGCAGGCTGAAAGCACTTACATTTTACACAAAAATCGGAATGTACTTAGATATGTACACATATTTTCAACAGAAAAGCATATAATGCGGAACTATGCGTTTAATTCTGAAAGGATCCATTATGAATATAGAGCGTTTTATTCTGGCTTCCGGCTCTCCCAGGAGAAAGGAACTTCTTTTTCAGATCGGGATAACACCGGAGATCATTCCAAGCAGCATAGAAGAGGTAGTCACTTCGACTGTACCATCAGAGGTTGTGATGTCTCTCTCGAAGCAGAAAGCTTCCGATATAGCAAAAAAGATCGCGAAAGAAGAGGGCACAGCTGCCCTTATTCTGGGAGCAGACACAGTGGTCTCCATAGACGGAAAGATCCTGGGAAAGCCTCATTCACATGAAGAAGCGGCGGATATGATCAGAAACCTTCAGGGCCGCACGCATCAGGTCTACACCGGTGTGACCGTCATAATAGTTTCGGCAGAAGCATTGACAGAAACGGGCTTAAACTCAGACAAAGTTTCCGGGTCCTTCGTAACAGTAGTTGAGAACTTTTCTGTACAGACTGATGTTCATGTATATCCTATGACCGAACCTGAGATACTTGCCTATACAAACTCAGAGGAGCCCATGGATAAGGCAGGAGCCTACGGCATACAGGGAAATTTCGCAAAATATGTGAAGGGCATAGACGGAGACTACAACAACGTTGTGGGACTTCCGGTAGCTGAAGTCTATCAGCGAATCAAAAACTATATTTGAATCGATCCGGCTTATAAATTATCGCCAGAAGTACATCGGCATACTAATCCGCACCGATGAGGAACATTTCACCGGGACAGGGCCTAGCCTTTGTCCGCATCAAACAAGGAGAATAACCGGTGTATCACTATCTATTCCGATTAAACCGTTTATATGACAAAGCAAAAATAAAATGGGACGATCTTGAATTTTCAGACATCGACCTGAAAAAGCTTCTTATCCCTCTTATGATAGAGAACCTCCTTACCGCTTTTATGGGTATGGCAGATTCCATGATGGTCACAAGAGTGGGCAGTGAAGCCATATCCGCAGTTTCTCTGACGGATTCCATCAACACTCTGGTCATCCAGATGTTTTCAGCCATCGCAACCGGAGGAACCATCATATGTTCCCAGTATATCGGCTCCGGCAACGAAAAAAAGGCCAACAGCGCGGCACAGCAGATCATTCTCGCTGTCATGACCATTTCCCTTTCGGTAATGCTTATATCGGAGATCTTTAATGCAGGAATCCTCAGACTTGTATTCGGACAGGTGGCAGACGGGGTCATGGAAAACTCCATGATATATTTCAGATATACCGCCGCTTCCTTCCCCTTCATAGCACTCTATCAGGTGGGAGCCGCATTTTACAGAGCCGGCGGAAACAGTAAATTCCCCATGAAGGTTTCCGTCATCTCAAACATACTGAACATAATAGGAAATTTCGTATTCATTTTCATATTTAACTGGAGCGTCTTCGGAGCGGCACTGTCTACACTTCTTTCCCGTATGTTCTCGGCAATCGTTCTGATGATCGCACTGAGACGTCCGGCACAGCCTATAGTACTGAGACATTATTTCATAAAGCCTGATTTCGAAATGATACGCCGTATACTTTTCATCGGTATCCCATCGGGAGTCGAGAACAGTATGTTCCAGTTCGGAAAGCTCGCCATACAGTCTTCTGTATCAACACTCGGAACTACAGCCATAGCTGCCCAGGCCATGACCATTATATTCGAGAACCTGAACGGTATCGCAGCAATCGCAGTGGGAACCGGCCTTATGACAGTAACGGGACAGACCCTTGGTGCGGGTAAGAGAGAAGAGGCCAAGTACTACATCGTAAAGCACGTAAGAATAGGAGATTATGTCATCGTAGCTTCCTGTCTTCTGACATTTGCACTCTGTAAGCCTGTAATGTGGCTTGCAGGCATGGAGCCCGCCAGCGCAGCCATGTGCTTCGATATGATGATATACGTCACCATCCTCAAATGTCTCCTCTGGGTGCCGAGCTTCATCATCCCATACGGTCTGAGGGCCGCAGGAGATGTGAGCTACACCATGGTGGTCTCATCCCTGTCCATGTGGTGCACCAGAGTTGCCTTGACCACATTTCTTATCCGGGTAATGGGCTTCGGTCCTATCGCAGTATGGTACGGTATGTCGTTTGACTGGCTGGTACGCGGACTTTTCTATATTCACAGATTCAAAGGAAAGAAGTGGCTGAGACATCAGCTCATATAATTCCATACATAGCATGCCAATGCTTAGAGCTGCAGATAAGCATTGAACCTAAAAGAGAACCGGCACCGGAGTTTTATCTCCTTTGCCGGTTCTCTTTTTATAACTGTAATTCTTGACAGATGTAATTCATGCCAGAGGCAGTTCAACCCTGAAAGTATTGATACCGTTCTTTGATTCCGCCCATATGCGTCCCTTATGATCCTTGACTATATTCTGAGCTATGGATAGTCCCAGACCGTAGGAATGATTCATGGCTCTTGCCTCGTCTATACGATAGAAACGCTTAAAGATATTTTTCAGATCTTCATCGGAGATCTTTTCTCCGGGATCCGCAACACTCAAAAGGCACCTGTGGGAACCCGACTTCTTTAATGAAACCTCCACAGTTCCGTTCGGAAAACTGTATTTCTGAGCATTATCAAGAAGGATCTCTATGACCTGCTTGATATACTGAGGAGCACCCTTTATGCTTATCCCCTTCTCAACATCCTCTGTGAGCATCAGCCCTTTTTCAAAGAACATGACTTCAAAGGTCATGACCTCGTTTGAAACCATCTGAGAAAGGTCGATCATCTGCTCAGGAGCTTTCTGAATGGCTCCGTTATCAACTCTTGCAAGCTGCAGAAGACTTTCCACAAGTCCCCTCATCTGATGGGACATGGTCAGGATATTGTCGGCGAACTGCTTTTTCTTCTCCTCGTCAAAATCTCTGGATCTAAGCATTTCCGCATCTGTCAAAATAACGGAGAGAGGAGTCTTCAGCTCGTGGGAGGCATCGGAAACAAACTGTCTCTGCTGTATCCACGCGTCCTCCACCGGCTTTACAGACCATCTCGCAAAGAACATGGCGATGACCAGAAAGACAATGAAGCTCAAAAGGCCACTGAAAAAGCAGTTTCTGGTAAGGTTTTTCATGGTGGCGATCTCCGAGGAAACATCCGCAAACACTATGATACGGTTGCTTTTTCCGTCCCAGTTTTCATCCTTTATATCAGAAGGATCGAAATCCTCTTTTCCGCCGGATATCACATCAGTCGTATTGACAGATGTGGTTTCAGTCTCTTTGGAGCTTTCCTTTACTTCCCCCGTGTCTACAACCGGCTTAGGCTCTGCCACAGGATCCATCCCGGGCTTTTTTTCAGGAGCCTTTCCGGGAATATCCATCCCAGGTGCCTTACTGTCATTTCGCTGAGGCGATGACACTGCACGGAAATATCTGAGATTATATTCCGAAAGATCACCCAGTCTTTCCTTTCTGGAAAGCACTTCACTTACAAGGGAATTTATGGTCTCTTCATCGGTAAGATCATAAAAGTCACCATCCGTGGCAACTATATTTCCTTCAGTATCTACCTCCACCCTGAAAAACGGCAGCTGTACATCTGTAGGTTCGTTCAGACCGCGTCTTTCAGGACGGCGGTTCTGATTCATTCCGAGAGGCATCCCCGACACTCCGATGATCATTTTGACGCTGTCCGAATAGATACGTCGGTGAGTCAGGCTTATCAGCAGTCCGAATATCACCACAAGCATGACTGTAACTATGACCATGGTTATGATCACGAAACGGATCCTCAGTTTTTTTATCATCTCCATAAGAAATCACTCCTCAAGTTCAAGATGATATCCGAGACGCCTTGCTGCCACGATGCCTACATTGGAGCCTATGGATTTTAGTTTCTTTCTGAGGAAACCCACATATACCTCAACGTGATTTTCCACAGCATCGGAATCATATCCCCAGACCTTACTGAGTATGGCTTCCTTGGAAAGATTCTTGTCCTTTGACTGCATGAGCATCCTCATGACTTCAAATTCCTTGGCGCTGAGGCGAAGTTCATTTTCGCCGCATATCAGGCTTCCTGATCCAAGCTCCAGTGAAGTGTTTCCGAACTTAAGCTCGTCCACTTCAGTTCCCTGACGTCTGAGAAGAGCCGTCACACAGGCAAGGAGTTCCCTGCTGTCAAAGGGCTTCGTGAGATAGTAGTCCGCCCCTGAATTTAGCCCTTCAACTCTGTCCATAAGATCGGACTTCGCCGTGAGCATAAGTATAGGAGTGCTCAGATGTATCTGCCGAAGCTTTTTAGCCACCTGATAACCGTTAAGCTTCGGCATCATGACATCCAGTATCAAAAGATCATATACGCCGGTTTCCGCATAGTCCACACCGGACTCACCATCGTAGACGGCATCGGCCTCATAGCCTTTATCCTCAAGAAGCGTCTTTATAGAATCAGCCAAAAGCTTTTCGTCTTCAACTATCAATATTTTCATTTTATTCCCTCGATTTAATGATATTGTATTTTATTCATCTGTTATAATGTGCATATATTGTATCCGGAAAGCAGGCGATATACATTATGAAGTGTATTTATATCAGCGATGCCTCCAGGGCAGTACAGGTTTTCCGGTACATCAACATCAGTATAACTGAATGTACCTATGAATAGTAGCAGTTAAAGTTGAAATCAAACTGAAAACCAGCGGCTGAAATATCACATCAGAATCTGAAAAGAAAATGGCCAATGTCTTTGTGAACATTTTGTGAAACCTTGTTTTCTGAAAGTTTCCTGAAATTTTTTTCAGCTTCGTTTCAGTTTTCATGGGTAAAATGCCACTAGTTCTTTTATAGGGGGGCATATATCACATTTTATCCCCCCCGTGAGCAGGGGTTGATCAAGAGATCCCATCTGATAAGGAGTAAAAATGAACAGAAGATTAATGTACGGCACACTTGCTGCGGTCACCGGCATTGTGAGCATCGTTTCATATACACCGATAAAAGCATTTGCATCCACATCCCTTACCCAAAGGAAAAATGCACTGATAAGTGCAAAGATCATAGAGAACTTCGACGTGACCCTGAACGAACAGCCTGTTTCCAGAGCCGAGTTCGCAAAAATGATAGTCATGGCCTCCACATACCACACCATGGTGGCAGCAGAGTCCAATGTTTCTGTCTTTTCAGATGTGCTTTCAACCTCTCAGTACGCTTCCTATATACGTATAGCTGCAGAGCAGGGCTGGCTCAGCGCATACCTGGGAGGTCTTTTCAAGCCGGACCAGGGCATCAAGATGGCAGAGGCTGAAAAGGCATGTCTTACATTGCTCGGATACTCAAATACCGACTTTGCAGGAAACCTGGTGAACAACCGGCACGCAAAGTCAACAGCCATAGGGCTTATCGAAAACGTCAACAGGGGAGTAAACGAGTTCCTGACCTATGAGGATTGTGTAAACATCTTTTACAACCTCATGAAGACAAACACCTATGCCAATGAATCTGCTACAAGGACCAACAACACCATATACGGAAAGATATTCGGCTTTGAGCTTACGGACAACGACGATCTCAATCTTCTCAGCACACTGGAAGCCAATGTTAAAGGCCCTTATCTTCTCAAGGTGGACAAGAGCATCTCAAGTATCATTCCATTCAGCAAGAACGCAGGAAGCTACACTCTCAACGGAGAAACTTCCTCTGCAGATGCTATCGAGGATGCTGCATCCAGCGGAGATCCTGTAGTTGTTTACTACAATTCTGCCACAAAGTCCGTATATGCATATTCCTCCTCAGGTACAGATATGGGTACCATTACGGGAACAATCGACGCTATCTACTACAGCTCAACAAATCTTATGACTCCTACATCAGTTTCCATTGGCGGTGTCGAGTACGATATCGGAAATGACGATGTGGCTTATGCATTCTCCGTATACGGAAGTCTGGATAAGAACGATAAGGTTACTGTTGTATGGTCACAGAGCTCCGACGGATCTCAGGAGATCATAGCGGTAGCGAACTAAACTAAAAACAGGATTTGGGAGCAATATATGAAACTTAAATTACCATCAAAAAAGCTGGTCATCGTAGCCCTGGTTCTGATGGCCGCAGCGGGAGGAGCTGTTTTTTATCAAAATAAACAAAAGACTGCAGCTTCATCGGATTCAGAAGTAAAGACCGGAACTGTTACGAGGCAGACCATCCAGTCTTCATTATCCAGCTCCGGTACCATCTCCCCCAAGGACAGCTACAAGATCACTTCCATGGTAGACGGAACCATCATTTCCGCAGATTTTCAGGAAGGTGATGTGGTGGAAGAGGGACAGGTTCTGTATCAGATAGATTCCTCCTCCATAAATTCAAAGCTCAGTTCCGCGAACAGCACTCTGGAGCGTTCAGAGAACAGCTACTCAAGGGCCGTGAACAATTATGACAAGGCATCCTCGGATTTCAGCGGCAACACCGTCAAGTCCAAATACTCAGGTCATATAAAATCCATCAATATCTCCATCGGAGATCAGGTCGGATCCAACACCGAGATAGCGGAGATCTACGATGACTCCACCATGAAGCTGGACGTACCTTTTCTTTCAGTGGAAGCTGCCATGATCCCTGTGGGAACAGCCGCTACAGTTGTGATCGAGGATACTCTTGAAGAGATCATCGGTATAGTCACTTCCGTCGACTCCATGGAATCCACCCTTACGGGCGGTCAGCTCGTAAGATACGTGACCATCGAGGTCGCAAATCCCGGCGGTATCACCACAGACATGTATGCCACCGCCAGCATTAACGGAATGAACTCCTCCGGTGACGGAACCTTCCAGGCGGCAAGAGATTTCACCATAAAGGCAGACAATCTTACCTCCTCTGTAACAGTAGAACAGCTGCTGGTCAGCGAAGGTGATTATGTCACAGCGGGACAGGCACTGTTCCTTGCGGATGCTGATGACATTGAGGATATCCTTTACAACTACAAGGACAAGGTCGACAGTGCCAAGTCATCAGTAGAAAGTGCTCAGTCAAGCCTTGATTCCACCACCGATACCTTTGAAAACTACACCATCACCGCACCTATTTCGGGTACTGTTGTCACAAAGAGCGTAAACGTGGGCGAGAACGTTCAGAACGGATCTTCCGCCACATCACTTGCAGTTATATATGACCTTACGGAAGTTACCTTCGATATGAACATCGATGAGCTGGATATATCCAATGTCAAGGTAGGCCAGTCTGTTGATGTAACCGCTGACGCCTTTGAGGGCGAGACCTTTAAGGGTAAAGTCACGAAGATCTCCATGGAGGGAACTTCTTCAAACGGTGTCACATACTATCCTGTAACAGTAACCATGTCAGAATTCGGAGGACTTCTTCCGGGCATGAATGTAGAGGGCGTTATCATTCTTGATGAATCTGAGAATGCTCTTGCCATCCCTGTGGATGCTCTCCAGCGAGGCGATAAGGTATACGTAAAGAACAAGGCAGGAGAGACCTACGATGATGCTTCATCAAAGGATAAATCCGGTAGGTCGGATGCTCCGGCTGCCTTCTCCAGCGTTCCCGACGGATTCCATGCAGTTTCTGTAGAAACAGGCCTTACATCAGACGATTATGTGGAGATCGTTTCAGGAGACCTCGAAGAAGGTGATGAAGTATATGTTTCCCAGTCAACTGTAAGCTCAGCCGGTGACTTCGGCATGATGGGCGGCCCCGGCGGTGGATTCGGCGGAGGATCAGGAGGCCCCGGCGGTGGAAACGGAGGATACGGTGGCGGAAACCGCAGCGGCGGATCAGGCGGATACGGTGGTGGAAATCGTAGCGGTGGTCCTCCAATGTAAATCACTCTGACCATTTGAAAAAAGATAATTCATCAAACCCATCGTCACTGCATACACCTCACAGCAGTGATTATAGGTGATAAAAAAGGGAATCCCTTGCGGATTCCCTGATTTTAAAAAGGATAACAGATGGCAATAAAAGATATTATGAAAAAACAGATGGCTGAACAGGAAACACCTGTAAGTCCTGAGGAATACGGGGCAGAAGATCCCGGCTCAGAAGGATCTCCGGTGAATAACCAGGTGACCCCGGCCAATGCTTTTCAGGAGACTGATTCCGAAGAGGATGAGCCTGATGAATATGCTGAAAACCACGAAGAAATAGCGAAGCTCAAGGCCGCTCAGGAAGCAGCCCGGAATGACGACGACAAAAATAAAACCCTGTATATCCCCAAAGAGCATATAGGTGAACTTCCTCTTCTGGAGCTTCACGATATATATAAGATATACAAGATGGGTTCCGAAGAGGTTCATGCAAACGACGGAATATCCATAAACATATATGAAGGCGAGTTCGTCGCCATAGTAGGAAAGTCCGGTTCAGGCAAATCCACTCTCATGAACATCATCGGAGCTCTGGACGTTCCCACCAGTGGAAGATATCTCATTCACGGACAGGACACCTCATCCATGAGCGATGATGAACTTGCCAACATCAGAAATAAAAAAATAGGATTCATTTTCCAGCAGTATAACCTTCTTCCGAGGGATAACCTTCTGGATAATGTCTCCCTACCGCTGCTTTATGCGGGAGTACCGAAGGCAGAGCAGAGGGAACGTGCCATGAAGCAGCTCGAGAGAGTAGGGCTCGCAGACAAATGGATGCAGAAGCCCGCACAGCTTTCCGGAGGTCAGCAGCAGAGAGTCTCCATCGCAAGAGCACTTGCGGGAGATCCTGAACTTATCCTCGCGGACGAGCCCACAGGTGCTCTGGATTCAAAGACTTCAAGACAGGTGCTTGGTTTCCTGAAAGACATTAACCGGGACGGCAATACCGTTGTCATGATCACACACGATAACTCTATAGCTATGGAAGCCAAACGAATAGTTCGTATATCCGACGGCAAGGTAGTTTACGACGGAACAGCGGAGGACTATGCTAAACTCATTTAATCTTGCTCTTAAGAGCATATGGTCAAACAAGATGCGATCTTTCCTGACCATGCTGGGAATCATCATCGGTGTGGCTGCCGTTATCATACTTGTAGGTATAGTAAACGGCGAAATGTCCTACATGACTTCCAGCTTTGCATCCATGGGAACCAATCGTATCACTGTAAATGTAACAAACTTAAGCTCACGTTCGGTATCAGTGGATCAGATGTATGATTTCTATGCGGAGAACGGGGAGTATTTCTCCCACCTTTCCCCGACGGTTTCCGTAAGCGCTACAGTCAAGGTAGGAAACGAGAATTCCGACCAGACATCCGTGACGGGTGTTTCCGAGGACTATCTGGATATAATGGACTACGATCTTGAGAAGGGACGTTTCATCCAGTACGCGGACATAGCAGCCAGACAGAAGGTTGCGGTCATAGGTCTTTATGTGGCCCAGACCTACTATGAGTCCGCGGAAAAAGCCATAGGGCAGCGTATCAGCGTAAACGGAACCAAATATCAGATCGTCGGTGTCGTAGAACGTCAGACCTCCTCAAGCGATGAATTGAGCGAGGGCGGAAGTGACGACTTCCTCTACATCCCTTATACGGCAGCTGTAAAGCTGACCCGTAACGGAACCATCAACAACTATACCTTTACTCTGAGAGACAGCTACGTCGAAAAGGCATCCACTGTCACTTCCGTTATAGAGGATTTCCTCTACACTATTTTCAAGAATGATGATCTTTACAGAGTAACCGCCATGAGTGAGCTTCTTGACTCCATGAATGAAATGATAGCCCAGATGTCACTTATGCTGGGCGGTATAGCCGGAATCTCGCTTCTTGTTGCCGGCGTCGGTGTTATGAATATCATGCTGGTATCCGTAACCGAACGAACCAGAGAGATAGGAATAAGAAAAGCCCTCGGTGCGAAGAAGTCCACCATACTTATGCAGTTCGTAATAGAAGCTGCCGTAACCAGTTCCCTCGGTGGAATAATCGGTATCGTTATCGGATGTATAGGAACCACCATGGCAGGAAAGATAATGAATATCGATGCACAGCCATCCTTCGGATGGATCATTGCATCCTTCACCATATCCATGAGCATAGGTCTCATATTCGGATACATGCCTGCAAGAAGTGCCGCTACACTGAATCCTATCGATGCACTTCGTTCGGATTGATATAACGATCTTTTTATATCTTTTATGCGGGCTGAATAATTCTGTGAATTATGATAAAATCATTCTTATAATTTTGTGAATTTTCTGTTTGCATATTTTTAATCGCAGTGTTATCATTCCTTTTGTTTTTTTAAAATGTCAGGAATATGAGGTGACGAAGGAGTCACAAGGGCAATTCAAAGTGTCCTTGCCTTCGTCACCTCTTTTATTATGTATAAGTCCAGTGTCAGGCGGCTATGCATCCATCAAGCCTGCTTGTAGGGATGCGTAGCTGCGCGTAGGACTTACACTCAGTGTTTCTACGAAAGGGGAGTATATGATCAAGTACGTATTCGTAACAGGTGGAGTAGTTTCCGGTCTCGGAAAAGGAATCACAGCCGCATCTCTGGGAAGACTTCTTAAGGCAAGAGGTTACAAGGTAACCATGCAGAAGTTTGACCCATACATAAACATCGACCCGGGAACCATGAACCCTATTCAGCATGGTGAGGTCTTTGTAACAGACGACGGAACCGAAACAGACCTTGACCTCGGACACTACGAGCGTTTCATCGACGAATCACTTGACCACCGCTCCAATGTCACATCAGGAAAGGTATACTGGTCAGTACTCAACAAGGAACGTCACGGCGAGTACGAGGGTCACACAGTTCAGGTCATCCCTCATATCACAAATGAGATCAAGTCTGATTTCTATCGTTCTGATGATCCGGAGGAAGATCGTATCGCCATCATCGAGGTCGGCGGAACAGTCGGAGATATCGAGTCACAGCCTTTCCTTGAGGCCATCCGCCAGTTCCAGCATGATATCGGTCATGAAAATGCCATCATGATCCATGTAACTCTCATCCCTTACCTCCATGCATCCGAGGAGCTTAAGACCAAGCCTACCCAGATGAGCGTAAGAGAGCTTCAGCGTCTCGGCCTTCAGACCGACATACTGGTATGCCGTACAGAGCATCCGCTCCCTCAGGATATCAAGGACAAGATAGCCATGTTCTGTAACCTGCCTGCAAACCACGTTCTTCAGAACACAAACGCCGAGTTTATCTATGAAGTGCCTCTTCTTATGGAGCATGAGCATCTCGCACAGTCTGTATGCGAATGTCTCCACCTTCCATGTCCTGAACCGGACCTTTCAGGATGGAAGTCCATGGTAGAGAATCTCCGCCATCCTGAAAAGGAAGTTGTCATTGCCCTCGTTGGTAAGTACACACAGCTTCACGATGCTTATTTGAGTGTTGCCGAGTCTCTGAAGCACGGCGGCGTTGCAAATCATGCAAAGGTAAACATCCGCTGGGTCGACTCAGAGGAGGTTGAGAAGGTTGGTGCAGCCACACTTCTCCAGGGCGTAGACGGAATTCTGGTTCCGGGCGGCTTCGGTCAGCGCGGTATCGAAGGTATGATCATGGCAGCACAGTACGCAAGAGAGAACAGACTTCCATACCTCGGAATCTGTCTCGGTATGCAGATCTCCATCATCGAGTTCGCAAGAAATGTTCTCGGATGGAAGGATGCAAATTCAACCGAGTTCGATCCTAACACAACTCATCCTGTTATCGACCTTATGCCGGAGCAGAAGACTGTAACTGATCTCGGCGGAACCATGCGTCTCGGAGCTTATCCTTGTGAGCTTCGTGAAGGCTCAAAGGCTCATGAGGTTTACGGAAAGACAGCTATTTCAGAGCGTCACAGACACAGATATGAGGTGAACAACGACTTCCGTAAGGCTCTGGAAGAGGCCGGCATGGAGCTGGTAGGACAGTCACCTGACGGTCATATCGTCGAGATAGTAGAGCTCAAGGATCATCCATACTTCCTTGCGACCCAGGCACATCCTGAGTTCAAGTCAAGACCGAACAATGCACATCCTCTGTTCAAGGGACTTATTGAGGCTGCGCTGAAGAAATAATTCAATGACGATATAGTAAACCGTCGATATCGGAACGCTTCGCGCTATGCGCTCTCGCGTTTCTCCCACTTTTGTGCACGCACAAGTGGAGGACAGACTTATGACACTTATATCATATTAATACATGTTCATGTGATTATGCACGTGTTGACAGGTATGATATTCTATAATACGACTCACGAAACGTTTAGAAGAGGCTCCTGAGGAACCTCTTCTTTTCATTTGCTTTTTGATATAAATTAATATTAAGGAGGATTTTACTCATGGAAATGATTATAGATGCATTTATGGATGCATTGATCGATACCATAAAGCTGGTTCCGTTCCTGCTTGTGACCTACATGGCCATGGAATATCTGGAACATAAGACAGAAAAGAGCACGACTGCCATGCTCGAAAAAGCAGGCCGCTTCGGTCCGCTCATAGGAGGTGCTGCGGGAATGCTTCCCCAGTGCGGTTTCTCCGCTGCGGCTTCAAGCCTTTTCGCAGGAGGAGTTATCTCCGTAGGAACCCTCATCGCAGTGTTCCTTTCAACTTCAGACGAGATGCTTCCCATATTTATCTCTGAGCATGTGGCTCCGAAGACCATAATCGCCATCATGCTTACCAAAATGATACTTGGAATCATCAGCGGTTTTACCCTTGATATCTTCATGCATCACGGAAAACATACTCCCGCACCTGAAAAACATATACACGATCTCTGTGAGCATGACCACTGTGCCTGTGACGACGAAGATACAGATGAGGACAATGCTGACGACCCGGACTATCCGGAAGAGCACGACCATCATGATAATGAAGGCCATGAACATCATCATTCAGAAGAACACTCTGAAGTCCTGGAAGGCGTTCACGAAGCTCATCACGCAGAGACAGACGAGAAGGAGCACCATGAGAACCACGGACATGAGCATTCTCATGACCACCATGAACATCACGAACACGAACATTCTCACGATCATCATGGTCACCATCATCACCACAAAGGCGGCATAATGGGAATCCTTCATCCGGCATTCCATCATACCTTCCAGATAACAGTTTTTATTTTCATCATCACATTTGTGATAACACTGCTTGTTGAGGGTATAGGACGTGATGCCATAGGTGCATTCCTTTCAGGCAAGCCTGTAGCAGGTGTTTTCCTTTCGGGAATCATCGGACTCATACCTAACTGTGCGGCTTCTGTCAGTATCACAGAGCTTTACCTCATGGGCATACTCGATGCAGGACAGATGATGGCCGGCCTCATGGTAGGAGCAGGAGTGGGCCTTCTCGTTCTTTTCCGTACGAACTACCATCCGAACGAAAATCTCCGTATAGCAGTGATTCTTTATGCCATCGGTGTTTTCTGGGGTCTGGTGATCCAGTTCCTCGGAGTTACCTTCTGATATTTAAGAAACAAAACAAAAAGTCTGCCAACCGCTATTGTTCAAGTTCCGGCGGTTGGCAGGCTTTTTTTTGCGCTTGTGGCATTTTATTAGAATTGTGCTTAAATTTTTTTGATTTTTGTTTACTTTTCACCCGATTAAGTCTAAGATAAAAATACATAAATGTCTCGAGGTTATGGCATGTTTTTACAAAAAATGTCATGTAGCATCAGCCCTTTGCGCAGCAAAATATAAATGGGCTGAATTTCCCAAAGGGCAAGGGGTTAAAAATGAGTGAGAGTGAAAATCGTATTGAAGTTCGTATGCTTGGCGGTTTTTCCATTACTGTGAACGGCCAGTATATGGGACTCGGTCAGAACAACAAGGCTAACTTTCTCAAACTGATCCAGATCATCCTTTTAAATCACAAAAAAGGTATTTCCAAAAGAGAGCTGATCGACGGCGTTTTTGGATATAAGGATCTTCTTGATGAAAACAACAGTTTGAACAACCTTCTTCATCAGGCCAGAACCCAGTTGAAGAAAAGCGGTGTACCGGGAAAACGTTATATCGAAGGAAAGAAGGGTATTTATTTCCCTGAGAAACCTGAAGGATATGAGTTGAGTCTTGATGTAAAGACCTACATGGATGACTGCCGCAAAGCAAACGAAACAGAAGATGAGGCCGTAAAAGCATCATTATACGAGCATGCCTTTGAGCTTTATCGCGGCGAACTTCTTCCGGAGTTTTCTACCGACAACTGGGTCATCGTAGAATCCGTTAAGCTCAAGCATCTGTTCGACGAGCTTGTAATGTTCCTTGGTGAGTATTATCGCAACAAAGGTGATTATGATAATCTCTATAAGCTCTACAATCGTGCCAGCCAGATCTATCCTGATGCCGGATGGCAGATAAACGTTATCGATGCCCTTATACTTCGCAAGGAATATAAGGAGGCTTATGAGCTCTACAACAAGACAGCCCGTTATTATCTCGATGATCTGGAGGTTCCTCTTCCTGATGATCTCATCAGATGTTATGAGCGTATCTATGACGATATCAAGGTTGTATCCGATGATATCGAAGAGATCCAGGCAGGCATCCTCGAAAGAGACGCCGCACTCAAGAACAACAAGGGCGACAGCAGAAGCCTCGGTTCTTACTACTGTGCATTCTCCAGCTTCATCGATGTCTACAACGTGCTCAGAAGAAACCTTGTACGTCGCGGCAATTCCATATTCATGATGCTCTGCACACTTGTGGACTATGAAGGAAAGCCTATTCAGAATCAGGAAAAGCTGGCAGCCCGTTCTGAAGCCTTGAAGAACGCTCTCTATGCAGAGCTCCGTCAGGGTGACGTTTACACCAAGTACAGTTCCAGCCAGTACCTCCTTCTTCTTATCGGAACAAAGAAGGAAGACTGCGGTATCATTTACCACAGAATTTCCAAGAAGCTGAAGGAGCTTGCAGGTTCCCGTGCAGAACTCAAGTACCGTATCGTTTCTCTCGCAGAGATCCCTTCCATACTTGAAAACGGGGATAACAATCAAAAGTCCGAATAAATTGATATTAAATCATTTAAGAGCTTGCAGTTTTATGCAAGCTCTTTTATCATTGGATGGACTGCAATAGTGCAAAGCGTTAAACAGTCAAATCAATTTAATTCTCACTAAAGGAGTTTTATGAGTAACAAACGAGAAAGCTTTAAATCTAGAATAGGATTTATCCTTGTAAGCGCGGGATGCGCCATAGGTATAGGAAATGTATGGAAGTTCCCTTACCTTGTGGGACAGAACGGCGGAGGTATCTTTGTATTGTTCTACCTTCTTTTCCTTATCATCATGGGTGTTCCTGTTCTCACCATGGAACTGGCAGTAGGACGTGCCTCACGAAAGAGTGCGGTACTTGCATATAAAAAACTGGAGCCCAGGGGAAGCAAATGGCATATACACGGCTGGTTCGCGGTAGCCGGTGCCTACCTTCTCATGATGTACTACACCACCGTATCCGGATGGATGATCTCTTACTTTTTCAAATTTGCTTCAGGCACATTTGACAGCGTATCCATGGACAATGTGGATTCCGTTTTCTTTGATATGCTCGGTAACCCGACAGAGATGATGATCTGTATGATGGTCACAGTTATAGTCGGTTTCCTCGTTTGCTCCTTCGGTATACAGCGCGGACTTGAAAAGGTGACTACCGCCATGATGAGTGCGCTTCTCGTACTTATCGTTATCCTGGCAGTACGAAGCGTGTCTCTGCCAAATGCAAAGGCAGGTGTCGAGTTCTACCTTATTCCAAGTATGGAGAGAGTATATGAAGCAGGAAAAGGCAACCTCTTAAAGGGATTCGGCTCGGTTATTTCCGCAGCCATGAATCAGGCCTTCTTTACATTGAGCCTCGGTGTTGCCTGCATGGAGATCTTCGGTTCATATATGTCCGAGAATTTTTCACTTGTGGGAGAGTCCGTAAGGATCTGTGCTCTTGATACATTCGTTGCAATCATATCGGGTCTTATCATTTTCCCTGCATGCTTCAGCTTCAATGTTCAGCCGGATTCAGGTCCCAGCCTTATCTTCATGACTCTTCCGAAGGTATTTATGAGCATGCCGGGCGGCAGACTCTGGGGAACACTTTTCTTCATGTTCATGTCCTTCGCAAGCTTCAGTACAGTCATAACCGTTTTTGAGAACCTTCTCGCCACATCCATCGATAACTTCGGAGTTTCAAGAAAAAAAGCGGTTATAGTGAACTGTATCTACATCCTTATCGCCAGCATCCCGTGTGTACTCGGTTACAATATCTGGTCACATGTTCACCTCATCGGCGCAAGAGACATCCTTGATTCGGAGGATTTTATAGTTTCAAACATACTTCTTCCTGCAGGTTCACTTATCTACCTCCTGTTCTGTGTCACAAAATGGGGCTGGGGCTTCGACAGGTACATGGAAGAGTGTAACAAGGGTGAAGGAATGAAGCTTCTTCCTTCAGTGAAGCCATACCTTCAGTATGTTCTTCCTGTACTGATCTTCATCATTCTGATACAGGGACTGGTATAAGCATTAACATGTATGGACATATGGATTTGACAAAGGCTTGATAGGCTCAATGATAAAAAGATACGCATTCACATGCGTAGACATATGGATTCCTATATCGTCAAACTTTAACAGCGCCATGGAGATACGCATTCACATGCGTAGGCATATGGATTCCGAAAGCAAATCCGAAAAAAGTCTTGATTTAACTATATTCCTATGATATTCTATTTTAGTATTTATTGACTAGTTGAAAGGAGCAGGCGAAAACGCCCGCTCCTTTTGCTTAGGTTTAGAGGAAATTTTTATGCAGGCAAATGGCTATACTGAAAGAGTAAAAAAGTATCTCGACGAGATATGTCCGCAGGACGGATACGAAGTAGACAGTGTGACTTTCACACAGGAAAATAATGAATGGTACTTAAGAGCATTCATATATCGGGCAGATGGTGTCGATATGACTGTAGATGACTGTGCAAAGGTTTCCCGAAAGCTGTCTAAATGGCTTGACAAGGAAGATTTTATTCCAGAGCAATATATGTTAGAGGTATGTTCACTCGGCTTTAAGGAGCATCCCGGAAATGCCGACGTGGAGCCTCAGGATGTGGATGCAGAGACATTGGCAGAAGAGTCCACAGAAAATGAATCAGAAGATATTATCACCGGGAGGGGTAAAAACAAATGAATACAGAACTTAGCGAAGCACTCGATCTACTGGAGAAGGAAAAAGGAATTTCAAAGCAGTCTTTGATCGAAGCAATCGAGCTTTCACTTCAGACAGCATGCAAGAATCACTTCGGTTCTTCCGACAACATCAGAGTAAGTGTTGATCCGATGACCTGTGAGTTCTCAGTTATCGCTGACAAGACTGTAGTTGAAGAAGTACTTGATAAGAACACAGAGATCTCTCTTGCAGATGCAAGAATGATAGATCCTGGATATACACTTGGTTCGATCGTACCTGTAAAGGTAGATTCAAAGACCTTCGGACGTATCGCTACACAGAACGCAAAGGGCGTTATCGTACAGCGTATCCGTGAGGAAGAGCGTAAGGTTCTTTACAATGAGTACTACTCCATGGAGAAGGAAGTCGTTACAGGAACCATCGACAGAAATACAGGCAGATCCATCATCGTTAATCTCGGCAAGGTAGACGGTTACCTTTCAGAGAACGAGCAGATCAAGGACGAGAAGCTTGAGACAAACGACAGAGTCAAGGTTTATGTAGTAGAAGTAAGAGATACTCCTCGCGGACCTCGCGTTATGGTATCCAGAACACATCCTGAGCTCGTAAAGCGTCTTTTCGAAGAAGAGGTTTCAGAAGTAAGAGACGGTATCGTAGAGATCAAGGCTATCTCTCGTGAGGCAGGTTCCAGAACAAAGATGGCTGTTATGTCCAACGATCCTAACGTTGATCCTGTCGGCGCATGTGTAGGTCTCAACGGTTCCCGTGTAAACACTGTAGTTGAGGAGCTTCGCGGAGAGAAGATCGATATCATCAATTATGATGAGAACCCTGCATATCTTATCGAGAACGCACTTTCACCTGCAAAGGTTATCGCTGTTATCGCAGATCAGGACAACAAGGAGGCCATGGTCATCGTACCTGATGCCCAGCTCAGTCTTGCCATCGGTAAGGAAGGCCAGAACGCACGTCTTGCTGCAAAGCTCACAAGCTACAAGATCGATATCAAGTCCGAATCACAGGCTCAGGAACAGGGCATCTTCGACGAGATGGGTATCGACTATCAGGGTGAAGAGTCAGAGGATATGGACGACTCAGAGCTTATGGAGACAGCAGAAGACATTGAAGATACAACCGATGAGACATTTGCAGATGCAGATGACGAAAGCGGAGAGATGTGAACGGTATGAAAAAGATACCGGAGAGAACGTGCATTGGCTGCGGTCAGAAAAAGGAAAAACCAAACCTGATACGTATCGTTCATGCACTTGACGATACCTTCAGCATAGATCCAACCGGACGCAAAAACGGTCGGGGCGCATACATTTGCAACGACGTTTCATGCCTTGACAAAGCCATAAAGCGAAAGGCTCTGGATCGGGCTTTCAAGGTTTCCGTTTCTGAAGAGACCGCACAGGCACTCAGAGAGGAACTGATACAGCTTGGTAGATGAAAGAATATACGGTCTGCTCGGATTATGTCAGAGAGCAGGCAAACTGAAAAGCGGCGAGTTCGCAGTAGAGAAATCTCTCAAGGGTAATAAATCACAGCTTGTGATAGTACCCGAGGACGCGTCCGATAATACAAAGAAGAAATTCAGAAATATGACTACATTCCGCAATGTTCCGTATTTCGAATTGGGTACAAAAGAGAAGCTGGGAATGCAGCTCGGCAAGTCCGAACGCTCATCCCTCAGCGTAGAAGATGAAGGATTCGCTAAGGCGATGATCAAATATATTGACGGAGGTAATGTGAATGTCAGATGAGAATCAGAAAGAAAATGGATTAAACAGCAAGGATGAAAAGAAGGGTGAAGCTCCAAAGAAAAAGAAGCTTGCTGTAGTTTTCCATTCGCAGAACTCCGCAAACCATAAAAATCATCCACTTGGAGGAAAGCTTTCCACTGCAAAGGAGCAGGGTGCCAGAAAGACACAGCAGGCTTCAGAGCAGAAGGCTCAGAGCGAAAAGCCTAAGAAGACAAGTCCTAACGGAAGACCGCTTCCACCCGGAACAGCCCGTGTAACTCCACTCCGCGAGCTTAACGAACTCCAGAAGCGTCAGGCTGAGGAGGAAGCAAAGAGAGAGGCTGAGCGTAAGGCTCAGGAGGAAGAGGCCAGGAGAAAGGCTGCCGAGGAAGCAAAGAGAGAGGCTGAGCGCAAGGCTCAGGAGGAAGAGGCCAGGAGAAAGGCTGCTGAAGCAGCAAAGTCTGCACCTTCAGTTTCCGAGAGAAGCTCTGATCGTCCTCAGAGAACAGCTGACAGACCTCGTTTCGATAGAAGCGGCGACAGAAACGACCGCAACGGAGATCATCAGTCAAGACCTGCATTCGGACAGAGAAATGACCGTAACGGAGACCGTCCTCAGGGTGGATTCCGTAAGGACGGTGCACGTCCGGCGGCAGGCACAGGCCGTCCTGCTGACAGAAACGGCCAGCAGAGACCGGGTCAGAGACCTGCAGGCTTCGGCGGACAGAGACGTCCTCAGGAGGCTTCTACAGTTGCTGTAGACATTTCTTCAAAGCCAACAGCAGGAAGAAATGCCCACAAGCCGGGTGACAAGAATTTCGGAAACAAGAATTTTGATAACGAGAAGGCAGAGGCAGCCAAGAGAAATCGTAACAATCGTAAGCAGAACAAGTACACTGCAGAGCAGTCTTACGAGAGAGACGATGAGATGGCAGCACGCAAGAAGAAGACCGGCAAGGGTGCATTTATCAAGCCTGAGGTAGTTAAGCCGGTCGAAGAGGAGATCAAGTCCATCACCATTCCTGAGGTTATCACCATCAAGGAGCTGGCTGATAAGATGAAGATCAAACCTGCAGATATCATCAAGAAGCTCTTCATGAAGGGGCAGATGGTAACACTTAACACTGAGCTTTCATATGAGGAAGCAGAGAACATCGCTGTAGATTACGATATCCTCTGTGAACAGGAAGAGAAGATCGACGTTATCGCAGAACTTGTTAAGGATGACATCGAGGATACAGATGCAGACATGGTTTCAAGACCTCCTGTTGTCTGCGTAATGGGTCACGTTGACCACGGTAAAACTTCCATCCTTGATGCTATCAGAAATACAAACGTAACTGCAAAGGAAGCCGGTGGTATCACCCAGTCAATCGGTGCTTACCAGGTATCTGTAAAGGTCAATGACGAGGATCGTGTCATCACCTTCCTTGATACACCGGGACACGAGGCATTCACAGCCATGCGTATGCGTGGTGCACAGTCAACCGATATCGCGGTTCTCGTAGTTGCTGCAGACGACGGTGTCATGCCTCAGACAGTAGAAGCTATTAACCACGCAAAGGCTGCTAACACTCCTATCATCGTAGCTATCAACAAGATCGATAAGGAGGGTGCTAACCCTGACCGTGTTAAGCAGGAGCTCATGAAATATGATCTCGTTCCTGAGGATTACGGCGGAGACACCATCTGTGTACCTGTTTCAGCAAAGAAGAACATCGGTATAGAAGATCTTCTTGAGAACGTAGTTCTCGAGGCTGACGTGATGGAGCTCAAGGCTAACCAGAACCGTTCAGCTTACGGTGTGGTAATCGAGGCAGAGCTCGATAAGGGACGTGGTTCAGTTGCCAGACTTCTCATTCAGAAGGGAACTCTTCATCAGGGTGATGTAGTTGCTGTAGGTTCAGCTTACGGTAAGGTACGTGCCATGACTGATGATAAGGGCAGACGTATCAAGAAGGCAGGTCCTTCACAGCCATGTGAGATCCTCGGACTTAATGCAGTTCCTAATGCCGGCGAGATCTTCCAGGTCAAGGACAGCGAGAAGGAAGCCAAGGCTTATGCTGCAGCTTTCGTAACAGAGAGCAAGCAGAAGAAGGTAGAGGAGTCCAAGAAGAAGGTTTCTCTCGATGCTCTCTTTGATCAGATCAAGGCAGGCGAGATCAAGGAACTTCCTATCGTCATCAAGGCTGACGTACAGGGTTCTGTTGAGGCCGTTAAGGATTCTCTTGAGAAGATCAAGAACGACGAGGTTGCCGTTAAGGTCATCCACGCCGGTGTTGGTGCTATCAGCGAGTCTGACGTTGTTCTCGCAAGTGCTTCCAATGCTATCGTCATCGGTTTCGATGTTAAGCCAGATGCAACAGCAAAGGAGATCGCTGAGCGTGAGAACGTTGACGTAAGACTTTACAATATTATCTATAAGGCTATCGAAGATATCGAAGATGCCATGAAGGGAATGCTCGCTCCTGTATACGAGGAGAAGGTGATCGGACATGCCGAGATCCGTCAGATCTTCAAGGCTTCAGGTGTCGGAAATATCGCAGGATGTATGGTCAAGGATGGTCTCGTACAGAGAGGTGCAAAGGCACGTATCATGCGCGGACCTAAGCAGGATCAGATTTTCGAGGGCGAGATCGCTTCTGTTAAGCGTTTCAAGGACGATGTAAAGGAAGTAAAGGCCGGCTACGAGTGTGGTCTTGTATTTGACGGCTTCAACGAGATCGAGATTGATGATTATGTTGAAGTATATGTAATGGAAGAGGTTAAGCGTTGAAAAAAAATTCTGTAAAAAACACCAGGATAAATGCCGAGGTCATGCGTGAGCTTTCAGTGGCTATACGCAACCTCAAAGATCCTCGTATTTCACCTATGGTATCTGTTACAGGTGCGGAGGTAACTCCGGACCTCCAGTACTGTAAGGTTTATATCTCAGTTCTGGGAGGCGAGGAATCACTCGCAAAGACTATGGCGGGTCTTAAGGCAGCCAGCGGCTTTTTGAGAAGAGAGCTGGCTCAGACCGTAAATCTCCGCCACACTCCTGAGCTTCAGTTCGTTGAGGATCATTCCATCGAGTACGGTGCCCGTATGGATGCCCTCATCAACAAGGTGGCGAAGGAAGATGCTGAAAAGCATGTTGACACCGAGGAAGATTCTCAGGAAGAAGATGATTCTGACGAGGAAAATTAAGGAATAACTGATTTTATCAGCATTTCCCCAGATAGTTTCTTTTACAGGCAGAGATGCGATTTGCGTCTTCTGCCTGTAATGTGTATAGAGAAAGGATTTTTCATGAACGAATTTCAGCAGTTGATCGAAGCTGCGGGCAGCATCTGTATAATCGGGCATACCAATCCCGACGGAGATTGCCTGGGCTCGACTCTCGGCACTAAAAATTACATAAAGAACCGTTATCCGGATAAAAAGGTCAATGTTTATCTCCAGGCGGCAAATGAAAAATTCAGTTTCATGCCGGGATTTACAGACATCATACATGTTCCTTCAGACAGAAAATATGATCTGTGCATCATGTGCGACTGCAATGGTTTCGACAGACTGGGAGACTTCAAGACATTAGCCGAAAATGCCTCTGTACTTTATGTTGCCGACCACCATATACCGGGAAACCAGAAATTCGAGCATGGAACCATCATCCCGGAGGCATCAAGTGCCAGTGAAGTCATTTTCGATCTTCTGGACAGAGATTACATCAGTAAAGAAGTGGCGGAATGTCTCTACCTCGGCATCGTACACGATACAGGTGTCTTCAAGTACAGCTGTACTTCTCAGCACACCATGGAGATCGCAGGATTCCTTATGTCAACCGGAATAGATTTCGGTCACATAATCGATGACACCTTCTTCACAAAGACATATCCTCAGCAGCAGGTTCTGGGACGAGTGCTCATGGAGAGCCTCATGGTCATGGATCGCCGCTGTCTCGCGGGATGGCTCACATGTAAGGAAATGAAGTTCTACAATGTGACATCAAAGGATATCGACGGAATAGTAAGCGTCATGAGAGAGACCAGAGGTATAGACTGTGCTGTCTTCATTTATGAAATGACCAACCAGAACTTCAAGGTAAGTCTCAGAAGCAACAACCACATGCTTGATGTGGCCCGTGTTGCCGCCCATTTCGGCGGAGGCGGTCACAAAATGGCAGCGGGATGCACATTGCAGGGATCATATCACGATGTCATCAACAACATCACAAAGGAGCTGGCAATTCAGATGGACGCACCTTCATTCATATCAAACAGAGCATAAACAGGGCAAGATCTGAAGGGAATCAATGGACGGAATTATAGTAGTTAAGAAGGAAAAGGATTGGACAAGCTTTGATGTAACAAAGAAGCTTCGCTCTATCCTCCATGAGAAAAAAATAGGACATACAGGAACATTAGACCCTATGGCAGAAGGCGTACTGGTAGTCTGCGCGGGCATGGCAACAAAGCTGGTGGATGCCATCGCCGGCACCATCAAGGTCTATGAAGCCGAAATGAAGCTTGGCATCACCACCGACACCGAGGACACAACAGGAACCATACTTACGGAAAATCCCGTTGATGTATCCGAGGAGGAAGTGAGAACTGCCATCGAAAGCTTCATCGGAACCTACGATCAGGTCCCTCCCATGTACAGTGCGAAAAAGATCAACGGCAAGAAGCTCTATGATCTGGCAAGACAGGGAAAGACCGTTGAACGTAAGCCAAACCGCATAACCATTCACAATATAAAGATAAATGAGATAAAGCTTCCGTATGTAAAGATGGAAGTGACCTGCTCAAAGGGAACATACATCAGAACTCTCTGTAAGGATATCGGAGAAAAGCTGGGCACAGGCGCAGCCATGTCAGCACTTCTCCGCACGAGAGTCGGTCAGTACGGAATTGAAGAAAGCTTCACCCTCGGCGAGATAGCAGAGGCAGAAGAAAAGGGCGAGCTTTTCTCCATCATGAAGCCTCCTATCTTCATACCGGAGCCGACAGTAGTCTCCTTCGGTAAGTTCGACGGAAGCCATCTGGGACATCAGCTCATATTTGAGAATATGTTCAGGATAGCAGAAGAAAAGCATCTGAAGACAGCAGTGCTGACATTCTCACAGAATCCGGAGACTCTTTTCACAGGTATCAAAAAGACATCTATATCCTCAAGTGACGAACATCTCACCAGACTTCGTAACCTCGGATTTGACTATGTTTTCTCCTATCCTGTGAACAGCGACACCATGAAGGTTCCTGCAGAGAACTTCCTGAGAGACGTACTTATCGAAGGCATGCATGCCGAAGATATAGTTGTTGGCACCGACTGCAGCTTCGGGCACAAGGCCCAGGGCAATGCCGGGATGCTCACATCCCTTCAGGAAAAATACGGCTACAACGCACATATCATCAAGAAGCGTGAGGTCCTTGATGAAAACGGAAATCCCAGAGAGATCTCCAGCACCTTCATCAGAGAAGAGATCCAGAACGGTAATGTCAAGCTGGCAGCCGAGCTACTGGGCCGTCACGTTTCCTTAAGCGGTACCGTTGTTTACGGCAAGCAGATAGGTTCAACCGTTCTCGGCTTCCCAACGGCAAATCTGATCCCTAAGGAAGGAAAGACCATTCCAAAGGCCGGAGTTTACGTAAGCCGTGTACTTGTGGGTCAGGATCTTTACAGAGGTATGACCAATGTAGGCACCAATCCTACGGTTTCTGACGGAAATCCCGTGGATGTTGAGACCTTTATCATAGGTTTTAACGGTGATATATACGGAAAGAAGATAAGAGTAGAGTTCATGGACAGACTCAGGGATCAGGAAAAATTCCCGTCCCTTGAGGAGCTGAAAAAGCAGCTGGAGAAAGATGTAGAGAAGGCTGCACATTATCCCATGGATCTCTGAACCGGGAGTACGACTCGTTTTCCATCAGTATCACCGAGCTCCCGTAAAGTTAATCAAATATTTATCCTTATACATTGACAAGTATATGGGTTTTTGTTAAATTACAGTAGTATGCGCGTTGGCGTGGTTTTACGGAACTCCTTCCGGGAACTCCGTTAACGTAAGTTTATCGCGATAATCGCGACAGTTATTTAGGAGGAATTAACATGATTTCAAAAGAGAAGAAGGCAGAGATCATCGCACAGTATGGCCGTAAGCCAGGAGACACAGGTTCACCAGAGGTTCAGGTTGCTATCCTTACAACAAGAATCAACGAGCTTACTGAGCACCTTAAGAAGAACCCTAAGGATCACCACTCAAGAAGAGGACTTCTTATGATGGTTGGTCAGAGAAGAGGACTTCTTCAGTACCTTGCTAAGACAGACCTTGAGGGATACAGATCACTCATCGAGAAGCTCGGTATCAGAAAGTAATTTTGATAGAAAAGGGCGGAGATATTATCTCTGCCCTTTCTTTAATTTTCTGAAAAAAGCTGTCGACCTCCCTTAAAGAATTTGTTAAAATCTCTATGATTAGGCAATATCTGATATTGAAGAAATTCATATCGGCTTTTGTCGGATCGACAAGCTACATAATTATTCATATATGACAGGAGAGACATCCGAGATCACTGATGAGATTCCGGTCGAAGATACCGGATACCTCAAAGGCACCGGGATATCCGTGTGATATTCCTTCACCGACAGTCAGGCAGAAGCATTGGCAAAAACAGAAGCCGCAGGAACAGGATCAGACGGGCAGAACCTTATCAGTGCTTTTGGACCTCCCTGTTCATATATCAGGAGGTAAAAATGTATAAGAGTTATTCTATGGAACTCGCCGGCAGAACACTCACCGTTGATATCGGTCGTGTTTGTGCTCAGGCAAACGGTGCAGCACTCATGCACTATGGCGATACAACTGTTCTTTCAACATGTACCGCATCAGCCGCTCCAAGAGACGGTATCGATTTCTTCCCGCTCCAGATTGAGTACGAGGAGAAGATGTACGCAGTTGGTAAATTCCCGGGCGGATTCAAGAAGAGAGAGGGACGTGCAGGCGATAGCGCCATCTTAACATCCCGTGTTATCGACCGTCCTATGAGACCGCTTTTCCCTAAGGATTTCCGTAACGACTGTCTCGTAGACAACCTCGTTATGTCTGTAGATCAGGATTGCTCACCTGAGCTCCTTGCCATGCTTGGTTCTTCCCTTGCAACAGCTATTTCAGATGTACCTTGGGACGGTCCATGTGCTTCAACACAGGTTGGTATGATCGACGGAGAGCTGATCATCAACCCTACAAACGCCGAGAAGGCTGTTTCAGACCTTGCACTTACAGTTGCTTCAACACGTGATAAGGTCATCATGATCGAGGCAGGTGCAAACTGCATTTCAGACGAGAAGATGATCGAGGCTATCTACAAGGCTGACGAAGTAAACAAGCAGATCATCGGTTTCTTCGATTCCATCATCGCCGAGTGCGGAAAGAAGAAGATGGAGTACGTAAGTGCTGCAGTACCTGAGGAGCTTTTCGAGAAGATCAAGACTATCGTTACTCCGGAAGAGATGGAGAACGCAGTATTTACAGATGACAAGCAGCAGAGAGATGCAAACATCGCCGAGGTTACAAAGAAGCTTGAAGAAGCTCTTGCCGAGGATGAGGAAGCACTCGCTATCCTTCCTGATGCTGTTTACCAGTATGAGAAGAAGACTGTACGTAAGATGATCCTCAAGGATCACAAGAGACCTGACGGACGTAGGATCGACGAGATCAGACCTCTCGAGGCAGAAGTTGATCTCATCCCGAGAGTTCACGGTTCAGCCATGTTCAAGCGCGGACAGACTCAGATCCTTGATATCGTTACACTTGCACCTCTTTCCGAGGTTCAGAAGGTTGAGGAGCTCAACGAGTACATCACAGAGAAGCGTTACTTACATCAGTACAACTTCCCTGGTTACTCAGTAGGTGAGGCCAAGGCAAGCCGCGGACCGGGACGTCGTGAGATCGGTCACGGAGCACTTGCAGAGAGAGCACTTCTCCCTGTACTTCCTTCAGTAGAGGAGTTCCCATACGCTATCCGTGCCGTATCCGAGACTATGGAGTCAAACGGATCAACATCCATGGGTTCAACCTGTGCATCATGCCTTTCACTTATGGCAGCCGGCGTACCTATCAAGGAGCCTGTAGCAGGTATCAGCTGTGGTCTCGTAACAGGTGACACAGACGATGATTACCTCGTTCTTACAGACATCCAGGGTCTCGAGGATTTCTTCGGCGATATGGATTTCAAGGTAACAGGTACTCACGAAGGCATCACAGCTATCCAGATGGATATCAAGATCCACGGTCTTACAAAGGAGATCGTTACAGAGGCTATCAAGAGAGCTCACGAAGCACGTCTCTTCATCATGGACGGCGTTATGCATGACGCTATCGCAGAGCCTCGCAAGGAGCTTTCACCATACGCTCCTAAGATCATCACCATCCAGATCGATCCTGAGAAGATCGGTGATGTTATCGGTAAGCAGGGTAAGACAATCAACGGCATCATCGATGAGACAGGCGCCAAGATCGACATCGACGATTCAGGAATGGTTTCAATTTCAGGAATCGACCTTGCTGCTCTTGAAAAGGCAAAGAAGATCATCGAGTCTATCGTTAATGACATCGAGCCGGGCCAGATCCTCACAGGTAAGGTCGTTCGCATCATGAACTTCGGTGCATTCGTACAGTTAAGCCCTAACAAGGACGGTATGGTACATATCTCAAAGCTTGCTGACGGAAGAGTAGAGAAGGTTGAAGATGTTGTAAACATCGGCGATGAAGTAACCGTAAAGGTACAGGAAATCGATAAGATGGGCAGAATCAATCTTACTATGAGACCACAGGATCTCAAGGACTGATGTCCGGAACGCCGGTCTGACCGGCATTCCCCATATCTTAATCATTCGCGAAGGGACTGGCGACAGTCCCTTCTTAATATTTGATGAACAGGCTTCATCAGTGAGTGACAAAAGAGAGATATAGTTTTATAACACTTATGTCACATCATTTCATCATGATAGGAGAACAAAATGAAAATAAGAACACGATACGCTCCGTCACCAACCGGAAGAATGCATGTTGGTAATCTCAGAACTGCATTATATGCTTATCTTATTTCAAAGCATGAGGGCGGAGATTTTCTCTTAAGAATCGAGGACACAGATCAGGAGCGTCTTGTGGAGGGTGCCGTAGATCTCATCAACAGAACTCTTGATGCTACAGGTCTCATTCCTGACGAGTCTCCTGACAAGCCGGGCAACTGCGGACCATATGTACAGTCAGAGCGAGTTAACTCAGGCGTATACATGCAGTACGCAAAGCAGCTTGTGGATGAGGGCAAGGCTTATTACTGCTTCTGTACAAAGGAGCGTCTCGAAACTCTCAAGACAACTGTAAACGGCGAAGAGATCATGCACTACGATAAGCATTGTCTCAGCCTTTCAAAGGAAGAGATCGAAGAGAACTTAAAGGCCGGAAAGCCTTACGTTATCCGTCAGAACAACCCTACAGAGGGAACCACATCATTCCATGACGAGCTTTACGGAGATGTTACAGTAGACAACTCTGAGCTTGATGATATGGTCCTTATCAAGTCCGACGGATTCCCGACCTACAATTTTGCCAATGTTATCGACGATCATCTTATGGGCATCACCCACGTTGTCCGCGGAAACGAGTATCTGAGCTCCAGCCCCAAGTACAACCGTCTCTATGATGCTTACGGATGGGAGATCCCTAAGTATGTGCATTGTCCGCTCATCACAGACGAAAACCACAAGAAGCTTTCAAAGCGTTCAGGCCATTCATCATTCGAGGATCTCATCGATCAGGGCTTTGTAGCTGAAGCTGTCGTAAATTTCGTAGCTCTTCTCGGATGGTCACCTGATGACAACGAAGAGATAATGTCTCTTTCTGACCTTGTTCGTAAGTTCGATTACACACGTATCTCAAAGAGCCCTGCTGTTTTCGATATGGGCAAGCTTCGCTGGATGAACGGCGAGTACATCAAGGCTATGGACTTCGACAAGTTTTATGAGAGAGCACTTCCTTTCATCGAGGAGACAATCAAGAAGCCTCTTGACTTTAAGCACATCGCAAACATGGTCAAGACACGTATCGAGATCTTCCCGGACATCAACGATATGATCTCATTCTTTGAGGAAGTTCCCGAGTACGACACAGCACTTTACGTAAACAAGAAGTCAAAGACAAACCTTGAGAACTCTCTTGAGCTCTTAAAGGATGTACTTCCACTTCTCAAGGAGCAGGAAGACTACTCAAACGATGCTCTTTTTGCACTTCTTTCAGAGTACGGCACCAAGAAGGAGCTTAAGACAGGCTTCGTAATGTGGCCTATCCGTATCGCACTTTCAGGCCGTCAGATGACACCTGCAGGTGCTACAGAGATCATGGAGGTTCTCGGCAAGGAAGAGTCCATAAAGAGACTTGAGGCCGGAATCGCAAAGCTTCAGGGCTAAACCGTATCTCCTTTCCGGGTATGCTTTCAACTCCTGATAGTACTCCGGGATATGACGACCGAATCAGAATTCGTCATGGTATAAATATAAGATTCAAAATCCTTAAAGCAGTCAGTTGTTAAAAGCAACCGGCTGCTTTTACTTTTTAAACAAAAAATTAATGAATTTTATCCTATTTTCAGAAAACAACTGATATATTAACGTTAAATCTTTAACAAGTGGTCGATTGATGGTAAAATGTGCCAAGGAAGTAATTTTAATGAGAAAGGAAGTGTACATTATGCCTATCACAACCGGAAGTTTTATCGAGTATCTGATCATATTAGTAGGTCCCTTCGGACTTTTAGCTCTTTTTGCAACCCTTATGATGTACAACTTCACCCGCAGCAAGGGCATAGTTGTGCATGCAGTGTATTCTCTTTTTATGGTAATCGATCTTTTCACCATAGCCAGCGCAGCCCGTTTCTTTTTTAATCTGCATTAATTTTTTACAAAAATCTTGTGTTTAAATGACTGCTGTTTTTAAAAGAATTTAAGTATGCTATATTAGCTTTATATTTTTTTAGAGAAGGAGTAGTTAATGAGAAACAAGAAAGATACTAACGGCTCTCAGCCGGAGATGCCGCATTTTGATATGCCGGATCCCGAAAAGGCGAAAGCCGGTTTCGGCAAGGTCGTTAAATTCATCATTGCAGGCGCCGTTCTTGTAGGAGGATTTTTTGTAGTCAATTCAGGACTCTACAGAGTTTCCGAGCAGGAGCAGGCAGTTGTCACCAGACTCGGCAAGGTACAGGACGTTAAAACCGCAGGTATGTACTTTAAGATACCTCTCATAGATACAGTTCAGAAGGTAAGAACAACCACCTACGGCATGCCTATCGGTTACATCACAAACGAGTCCTACGGAGAGAGCGGATACGCAGAGAACATCCCTGAGCAGTCACTCATGATCACCTCGGATTTCAATTTCGTAAATACCGACTTTTACATCGAGTACAGGGTATCCGATCCTGTAAGCTATCTCTATAATTCCAGAAGCCCCGAGGACATACTCGAGAATCTCGCCCAGGCAGCCATCCGTACAGTAGTTTCCAACTACAACGTTGACGATGTCATGACCACCAGCAAGAACAAGGTTCAGTCTGACGTTCGTGATTCACTGGTAAGTGCCCTTACAAATGCGGATATCGGTCTTGAGGTCGTCAATGTTTCCATTCAGGATGTTGAGCCTCCTACCAAGGAAGTCATGTCAGCGTTCAAAGCGGTTGAAAACGCAAAGCAGGGATCCGAGACCTCGATCAACAATGCAAACAAGTACAAATCAGAGCAGCTTCCCGCAGCTGAGGCAAATGCAGATAAGATCGTAAAGGCTGCAGAAGCGAAGAAAGAAGCCCGTATAGCTGAAGCTGAGGGTCAGGTCGCACGTTTCAATGCCATGTATGAGCAGTACAGGCTTAACCCCCTCATCACAAAACAGCGTATGTTCTATGAGGCCATGGAAGATGTCCTTCCGGATCTCAAGGTCATCATCGATGACGGCGGTACCGAGACCATGCTTCCTCTTGAAAGCTTCACAAGCGGAGCATCAACCGCAGGATATGCGGCTGCTATCCCAAGTCCTTCCTCTTACACAGATACTGAAAACGAGGATCACGAAACAACAGAGGAGGACACAAACTCATGAAAAATAAATTCACATTAGCGAGAGTAGCAGCAGTTATCGTGCTGATCTTTTTCCTGATGATCTCCAGCTCATTCTTTTACACCGTAGCACCAAACGAATACGGTGTGGTTATGCATCTCGGACGAATCACCAGAGTCTCCACCGAGGCGGGCTTTTACAGCAAGCTTCCGTTTTTCGAGACAGTAAGATTCATTCCCAAGGATCTGCAGATCTATGACATTCAGCCATCTGATGTCATCACCAAGGATAAAAAGTCCATGATCGCCGACGACTTCATACTCTGGAAGGTAACAGACCCTGTAAAGTTCACCCAGACCCTGAACGCTTCCACAAGAAGTGCAGAGGACCGTGTAGGTGTTGCAGTTTACAATGCAACAAAGAACATCCTTTCATCCATGTCACAGGACGAAGTAATTGCCGCAAGAGGAGAGCAGCTTACAAAGCTCATCACCGAGGATTCCAACTCTGACATCGGAGGATACGGAATCACCATTTATCAGGCCAAGATAAAAGCTCTGGATCTTCCTGATGACAACAAGGACGCCGTATATGAGCGTATGATCTCAGAGAGACAGAACATAGCCGCATCCTATAAGGCACAGGGTGACAGCCAGGCCCAGAAGATAAGGAACGACACCAACCGTCAGGTGACCATCATGGAGGCCGAGGCTGAAAAGCAGGCAGCCATCACCGAGGCAGAAGGTGAAGCAGAGTATATGAAGACTCTCTCCGAGGCCTACAACACAACTGACAAGGCGGATTTCTACAACTATATCCGTTCTCTCGATGCCCTGAAGAATTCCATGAAGGGCAGAGGTGACAAGACCATCATCCTGGACAAGGATTCAGAGATAGCAAAGATCCTGTACGGAACAGGACTTAACTGATAATTATTCTCCGTTTCATATGGTCTGAATTCAGACTATATGCGTTTTTCAAAGCTCATGGTACACTTGTGCCATGAGCTTTTCTAATGAACAAATTGCTGCGATTCATCATGTAAAGGGACCTGCCATGGTTCTGGCGGGACCAGGTTCCGGAAAGACAACCGTAATAACTCACAGGATAATGCATCTCCTGTCCATCGGTGTCCCGCCGGACAAAATTCTAGTCATAACATTTACCAGAGATGCCGCCACGGAGATGGAGGCAAGATTCAAAAAACTCTCTTCGGAGACCGGAAGTCAGGTCACCTTCGGTACATTTCATTCCATCTTTTTCTTCATATTGCGTCTTCGCTACGATCTTTCCTTCAAAAACATCATCACAGACAGAAACAAGGCCTTGCTGCTTAGGGAGCTTACCTCAAGAGAACATATAGACAGCTCCTATGATACTGACTTTTTCCGGCTGCTTCTTTCTGAGATATCGAAATACAAGTCCCTAGGAGAGGAGAGTACCTCTTTCCGGTCAAAGCTTATAGAAAACGAAAAATTTCTCAGGATCCTTAGCTCATATCAGAGCGAATTAAAAGCCCAAAGACTTCTGGACTTCGACGATATGCTGCTGTTATGTCATGAGCTGTTTATAAAGGAGCCGGAGGAAAGAAAGCTATGGCAGAATAAGTTCAGCTTCATACTGGTGGACGAGTTTCAGGACATAAATCCCGTCCAGTACAAAATAGTCAGGATGCTGGCAGAACCCGAGAACAATCTTTTCATAGTGGGGGATGATGACCAGTCCATATACCGTTTCAGAGGGGCTGAACCCTCCATCATGCTCGGTTTCGAAAGGGATTACCCCGGCGCAGTGCGAATACTTCTCTCCAACAACTATCGTTCAAAATCAGAGATAGTGAACTTTGCAAAGAATGTAATAGACCGAAACAGACTCAGATTCAAAAAGGATATCAAAGCCGTAAAGGGTCCCGGCGGAACCACCCTTTATTACAAGGCTGATAACACAAAGTCAGAATATACTCAGGTCATAAGTAACATAAAAAAGGAATTGAAAGCCGGAGTACCCTCAGGAGAGATCGCAGTACTTTTCAGGACAGAGACTGTCATTCAGCCTCTGATAGCCGAGCTTAACAGGCTTCAGATCCCTTTCTCTCTTAAGAACAATGTCAAAAGCATCTACGAAAGCAGTACCGCGGAAGACATTATATCCTACATCAGACTCTCGATGAATATGGGCAGTCGGGCGGATTTTCTCCGAATAATGAATAAGCCCCTTAGATATATTTCAAGAAAGGCTGTGGCTGAAAGAGCTATGAGCTTTGAGAAGCTGAAAAAATACTACAGCCGGTCTTCCGGGATGCAGCGCACCATAGATATGTTTCTTCATGATCTCCAGGTTGTAAGAAAGCTTCCCACCGTAGCCGCTATAATCTATATCAGAAAAAAGATAGGGTATGAGGACTATCTCGAAGCCTGCCGGAAAGAAAACCATGTAAACCCTGAAAAATTGCATGATATAATGGATGAGATGGAAGAAAGTGCGAAGGCGCTGCCGGACAAAATGAAGTGGCTTCGATATGTGGAATCCTACGGGGATGAGCTAAGGAAAAGTAAAGCTGATCCGGCAGAGGGCATACGGCTCATGACCTTCCACAGCAGTAAGGGACTGGAGTTCGACATAGTGCATCTCATCGACATCAACGAAGGGATCGTCCCCTACAGTAAAGCGGTCACTCCCGAAGATCTCGAGGAAGAGAGACGGGCCTTTTATGTGGCACTGACGAGAGCCCGGAAGGAATTTCACATTTACTTCACAGAACAAAGATATAGTAAGCATTGTAGTCCAAGCAGATTCATATCCGAAGGGCTGAAATGAAAATAAGAGGTACAGTTATGGAACGATTAAAGGTACTGGTTGTTGATGACGAAGAGCGTATGCGGAAGCTTATTTCCGATTTTTTAAAACTGAAGGATTTTGACGTGATAGAAGCGGGAGACGGCGATGAGGCTGTGGACAGATTCTTCTCGGACAAAGACATTGCCCTTATCATCCTTGACGTGATGATGCCGAAAATGAACGGATGGGATGTGCTGAAGACCATAAGGGAACACAGCAAGGTTCCTGTCATCATGCTCACCGCAAGGTCTGAAGAACAGGATGAGCTCAAGGGCTTTGAGTACGGCGCTGACGAATATATCTCCAAGCCTTTCTCACCGAAGATCCTTGTGGCCAGAGTCGAAGCCATACTTCGCCGCTCCGGCATGAATCAGGAGGATGTCATAAACATCGGCGGCATAGAAGTTGACAAGTCCGCTCACTCCGTGAAGATCGACGGGGCAGAGGTGGAGCTCAGTTTCAAGGAATACGAGCTGCTGGTCTACTTCATCGAGAACAAGGGCATAGCTCTTTCCCGTGAGAAGATCCTGAATAATGTCTGGAACTATGACTATTTCGGCGACGCCAGAACCATTGACACCCACGTAAAGAAGCTTCGTGCCAAGATGGGCACGAAGGGGGATTACATAAAGACTGTCTGGGGTATGGGATATAAGTTCGAGGCCTGATCAACAAATATATATTATGACATAAGTATCAAAATTCGCTATCGGACCGCTTCCATTCGGGAGCGGTTTTTTTGCATTTCACCAATTAAAAGCAAGTAATAGTCTTTGATTTTTAGACAAAATGCTGATATTATGTTAGTGGTACTAACACTGCTCGGTTTCGACTGATTTAGGATTTTATTCAGGTCAAAAAATCACAGTCAGAGGAGAAGCTGAAACAGTTTATATAGGGTTAAAGATAAGGAGAAAAGGGTAGTTATGAGAAAGAAAATACTTGCCGTGGCGGTCGCTACGGCGCTGTCACTATCGTTGGGAGCAATATGCTCAATGGCAGAAGTAGAGAAACATGGGGTAACGAAACATGATGAGGGTACATTTACTTATGAGGGAATAGACACAACGGATTACTATGGTGCCGCAGCACTTCCCAGCGAAAGCGAGGCACATATTTCCACAAAAATTGAGGTTGAAAATGATGTTACTGTTCGTGAGCCACAATCTACAGGTGAACCAACCGGAGTTTACTCAGAGGCAGGTAGAGGTAACAAAGCCTCTGTTGATGTAGGCGGTGATGTATCTATTAATCATAACGGTCATGCAGCCGGTGTGAAGGTAATTGCACACGCAGATGAAGCAGAAAATTACACCCCCAGCGCTTCAGCTACAATCGGTAAAGATGTTGCTGGCAACGGTAAGACTACTGGTAATGTTAATGTAACTGCCACAGATAACGCTACCGGAATAAAAGCAAAATCATCAGGTGACGGGGCTGAAGCTACTGTAACCATTATTAAAAATGAAAATGAGAATAAAAGCGGTAACGTAACGGTAACCAGCACTGAAAGCGGTAATGCAAAAGGTATTGATGTCACTTCAGACGGTGGTGAGGCTACCGTTGAAGTCGGTGGTGATTTGAATGTGAAGGGAAACACAAATGCTACAGGTATCGTTATTAATGACGGAATGACAGCCGACGACAAATCCTCTTCTGTTATCAAAGTCACTGTCAAGGGCGATCTTACAAGCTCCGGTGATGGCATGCAGATTATGACCGAGACAGACGACAAGATCGATGTTGTCATAGAAGGAACTTTGGATGCGAAGGGTGATGCCATAACATTAAACAATGTAGCTTTTGGTTCTACTGAGGATGCTGACAAGACAGTGAACATCACTGCATGGAAGATAGATTACGACAAAGAAAATGAAAATGCTAAAATTGTAACAGTTAAAAACTCTTCCAATGAACCAGCACAGGCTGAAAAGGATGAAGCTGTCCGTACAAAAGTCGAGCAGAACATCAATTACATCATAAAAATTGATACCGAAAACCTTCAAAATGGTTCTTCAATCAAAATTGATTATGAAAATTCGGAAACTAAAGAAATCGGCGGTTGGGATACAGCCCTTGAAAAAGGAAAAGTCGCAGTAAAACTGAACATTCCTGATGGATACACCCTTGACAGAACATATGGTGATGACGCAAAAAAAACTAAACTTTTTGAGGATGGTAAAGGTGGATATTACCTCACTGTACCAAAAGGCGGCGGAGTACTTATCGGTATGATCCTTAAAGCTTTACCGGATCCTGTTGATCCTGTTGACCCTGTTGATCCTGTTGATCCTGTTGATCCTGTTGGACCTGTTGGACCTTCCGGAAATGATGATAATAATGATAGTGGTTCAGATCACACTTACCTTGAGAGTGATATTATTATAAGTACTCTTTCTGACAATGATATGTCATTTAATCAGAATGAGGGTGTACTGACCATTACCATTCCAAAGGGTATGACAGCATTTTACCTTGACTCATCAGTTCTTTTAACTTTTAAGGCAATGGGTATGAACACCTTATATCTGGATACCACAAGCGGTAAATACACTATTCCTTTAAGCAGTATAGAGGACATAGTGAAGGAAGGAAATCTGCTTACCTTTGTTCTCAGAACAGAAAAAGTGGATATATATCTCGCCGGGTTGCTTACCAGAGAGTTCTATCGTGACAAAGTTTCATGATGTGTGATGATAGGTTAATTTCATTTCTGATAATCCGGTATCTTTCACATAAGCTGTGTAACATAATTTCAGATCTTAAATCCGTTTCGGCATGTTCCGGAACGGATTTTTTACGTTTTTTAATTTATAAAAATTTCATTTATTGCATGGTTATATCGTAGCACATATGCTGATAAGATATTAACGTAACAAATCTATGACTACTATGACTTAAATATACGACATCGATAGTTTTGCAGAACATTGATGAGTGTAACTTTAATGGAAGATTTAAGCGTGACTACAGGCTGGCTTTATTTTAAAAAGGAGGTATTTATGTTCAAAAAAGTCAAAAAATTTTTAGCCGCGGGTTTGTCTTTATCGCTCATTCTGTCTTCAGTAACTATAACAGCTTTGGCAGAATCTGATGCTGCGGTGTATAACGACGGAAGTGATAAAGCGGTAATGAATGTTGGTAGTATCGAAACCAGTGACTCAATGGGTGCTTATTCAGAGGCATCAGACTATCCTGAAGCTGTAATTAATGTAGATGGTGATGTTGATGTTAATGTTATTACTAATAACGACGAAAACGCTTATGGAATCGTATCTTATGCCCATGAAAGCGGTGGCGGAAAAGCAACAGCCGGAGTGACCGTAAGTGGCGATGTATCTGTAAACTATACCTCACAAGAGGGTAGTGGTACCGTAGGAATCAACGTTCAACCAGAAGGAAACTCAAATGCTTATGCAGTGGTAAATGGAGACGTTTCTGTAGATTCTAACGTTAGTAACGATACTGAGGGAATTGCTGTAATAGCAAATGGTTCAGACGCAAAAGCAGAAGTAAAAGTCGATGGCGAGGTAAAGGTCTCTTCAAGCGGTACTCCAACAGGTGATACACCTGTAACTTCCGGAGTTACGGTTATCCAAAATGGCGGAGATGTTGATGTAAACATCAAAAAGGATGTAACTGTTGTTTCAAACAGTAGTATCGGCAATGTTGAAGAGACTTATAGTTACGCAAATGGTATAATGATATATCAAGATAGTGGAGACATACAATTACCTGCAGATACAGAAATTAACGTCGGCGGCAATGTATCTGTAAGTTCAACTGACCCGGGCATGCAGACATCAGGAATCGATATCACTACTGCCCTTGATGGAAGCGTCATTAATGTTAATGTCGCAGGATCAGTCACAACTGAAGGCAAAGGCGCTACATCAGGTATTGGAGCTGTAACCGGAATAAAAGATGAAGACGAAAAAGGAGACACCCGTGTCAACATTCATGTGGGAAAGGATGTCAAAAGTTCAGATGACGGTCTGACGATTATGGCAGGGGATATAGGAACAATCGATGTTGTTATAGAAGGTACTCTTTCAGCAGAAGACTCCGCCATAGTACTGAAGGCTCCGTATGAAGGTGACCTTAATCAGGAAAACAGAATATCTATCACCGCATGGAAAATCGAATCCGGCAGTGGGTCTCTTGTAACGACCGATAATGATCCCGAAAGTGAGACTACTGTTTCAGAAGAGACCAGAGCCGCGGTTGAGAAAAATATAAACTACATTATCCGAATCGATGAAGCACAGACCAAAAACATATCCCTTCCGGGTCTGGAAAAAGACGCTAACGGACTTTATACCGCACATGCTGAGGATAATGTTGCTGTGAAGCTGAACATCCCTTCAGGATTTACCCTCGATGGTGCATACAGTGATGCCGGGCATAATATCAGACTTTTACAGGACGAGTCCGGAGGATACTATCTTGTGGTTCCAAGCGGCGGCGGTGTCACTGTAAGTCTGGCACTTTCCAGAATTCCATCAGACAGCGACGATAATGACGATAGCGGTGACAGTAAAAACTCCAATAAAACCTATAATAATTACCAGAATGTTCCTTCACTTTCCGATGATTCTTTCAATTTCAACCAGAATGAAGGCAAACTTACCATTCAGGTTCCTAAGGGTATGACTGCATTCAATCTTGATTCATCCGTTCTTTTGACATTCAAGGCGATGGGTATGAACACACTGTATCTGGATTCAACAAACGGAAAATACACTATTCCTATAGTAAGTATAGAGGACATAGTGAAGACCGGTAATCTGCTGACCTTTGTATTCGGAATCGAAAAGGCTGACGTCTACGTAAACGGTACACTGGCGAGAGAGTTCTATCCTGATAAACTTACCTGATATGAATTCACAGATCAAAGTTCAGATACACTTTACATTTCCTGAAAATTAAGTTGCTTTACAATGCAGGCTGCCGGGGTTATCCTCATGGCAGCCTGCATTTTGTACGGGACATAAGAAAATCCTTTAATGCAGCTGATGAATTCACAGAATAGCCAAATAATCATCATATGATATAAACACATATGAAAGCCCATCACGAACTAAGGGTACGTTACATGGGCAGAAAAGGATATAGAATCATGAAACAGCCTTCACTTCTCAGGAAAAGCATTAAATGGAGATATACCTGCATCTTTATCTGCATAATCGCTGCCATACTTGCAGCCATACTTCTGGTGAACACCTTCCTTCTGGAACGTTATTACACGAAAGAGAAGATCACCACACTGCAAAACGCCTACGAAACATTGGACCATATGATAGATGCGGCATCCAAAAACAATCAGGCGGTGTCATCCCTTTTTCCGTTGAATTACGACACATCGGATCCCAGCACCGAGACTCCCGGCACCAGTTATCTGAAGACCCTTTCGGAGACCTACAATGTCAATGTTCTCATCCTGGACACCAGGACCGACACCATATTCTCCACCTTCGGAGATCTTAATTTCCAGTCGAGAAAGCTCAATCAGTACATCTTCGGAAACAGGACCCACTCCACAGCGGAAATAGTAAAACGCTTTAACAACTATTCCATAGAGAAGACCTCCGACAGCATTTCCCAGAATACCTATCTGGAAAGCTGGGGATATTTTTCAGACAACACCACATGTTTCATCATGTCCATGCCCGTGTCCAGCCTTCGTGAATCTGTGAGCTTCTTCAACCGATTCCTTCTCTTCATAGGTATCTTCGCCATGCTGGGAGGCTCCATCATCGTTTATTTCATGAGCCGTGAGATAACCAGGCCCATAAACCAGCTGGCAAGACTCAGTGAGAAGATCTCTGCTCTCGATTTCAATGCCCGCTATACCGGCGATTCCGTTGACGAGATAGGAGTCCTCGGAAATTCCATGAACACTCTGTCTGAACGTCTGCAGAAGTCCATTGCAGAGCTGAAGACCGCAAACAACGAACTTCAGTCGGATATCGAGAACAAGACGAAGTATGCTGAGCGCCAGCAGGAATTTGTTGCCAATGTCTCCCACGAGCTTAAAACCCCTATCGCTCTGATTCAGGGCTACGCAGAGGGGCTCAATGAGGGCCTCGCGGATGATCCCGAATCCAGAGCCTATTACTGCGGTGTCATCGTGGATGAAGCAAAAAGAATGAACACTCTGGTCCATGAGCTTATGAACCTGAGTTCCATAGAGCAGGGCAAGGATCTTCCCGACTTTGCGCTTTTCGATATGTCGAAGGTAGTGAAGGGCGTCATCACAAAATCTGATATCCTTATAAAGCAGCAGGATGCCCATGTGGAGGTCGATATCCCTGAAGGCACCATGGTCTGGGCCGATGAGTTCAAGATAGAGCAGATCATCACAAATTATCTGAACAACGCCCTTCACCATCTGGAGGCGCCGAACAATATAAGTATCTACTCACAGCGTGAGTCCAACGACATCGTATCCATACATGTGACAAACACCGGAAGACCCATACCGGAGGAGGATCTCCAAAAGATCTGGGAGAAATTCTTCAAGGTGGATAAGGCCCATACAAGAAGCTACGGCGGAAGCGGACTGGGCCTCAGCATAGTGAAGGCCATCGTTGATGCACATCATCAGAAATGCGGCGCAAAAAACACAAGGACAGGTGTTGATTTCTGGTTCACACTGGAGCGGGAGAACAAGCAGAGGTCATGATCAGATTTTGATACAGCAGCTCATCGAGCGGTAGCTTTACCGCTTAAACACTCTCTTTATTTCACATTTTACTTTCTAATTATGATGATTTAGACTAATATAATGAGATGCAAGGTCAATAAATTCTGCCAGAACCTTTGCAGAGGTTCAGACAGTCTGATGCTTTGCACATAATGAGAGGGCGAGACATTGGCCCTCAACTTGATTTTGGAGGTAATTATGATCAATCCGGCAGAGATGCTTAAAATCGGCGGCGTACTTAGAAAATTCCAGAGCAACCACCCTAAGGTAGTGGCATTTTTGAACCACGAGCTCTCATCCAACATTCCCGTGGGCTCTGTAATCGAAATGACAGTTACTAAACCGGGGGAGGCTCCTGTTACTACAAACTTCAGAGTATTACAGGACGACCTGGACATGGTTGACACTCTTAAGAAGATGCAGAAATAAAACACATGAATTTATCCAATTTATTAAAAGATCCTATCGACATCCCTCTGCTTTTCATATACGTGGTGGGGGTCCTTATCATGGTATACAGCGCCATGCAGTTCGTGCATGGCTTTTTGTATAAGCAGAAGCCTTACATCCGTTCCGGTGTGAAAACTTTGATCATCGCTGTAGTTCTTCTGGCTCCGAGACTTGCATATCAGCATATCCGCGTAGACGGCTCGGATTACAGGAAGGCAGTAAAGGCTTCTATCAGGTCCGTTTCCGAGATCTTCGATAGTTCGGGGACTGCTGAAAGCGCGAACCTGAAGGCTCAGCTTGATGGCCTTTCCGAGAGGCTTTTAGCTATGGGTTACGCTGTGACATTTGATTCATCAGTAGAAACCGGGGAGGGCGGAAATGTCACCCTGAGAAACCTCTGTGCTGTAAAAACTTCTTCCGAAGATGATGCCAATGCTGACATCATGCTTATCAGCACTTCACTGAACTCAGGCGATACAGAAGGCAGTTTCACTGCCGGTGCTGCAGGGATCTCCGTGATGGAGGCTGTGGCAGAGAAATTACAGAAAACCGACACTACAGCGGAAATAAGACTTCTTGTCTCTGAAGATGGAAGAGCGGGGCAGGACGCTGCACACTCTTACCTTGATTCTCTTACCGAAGATGAGAAGAACCGTATCATAGGCAATATCTCATTTGATCTCATGGGACTTTCCGATTACACAGGTTTCGAGACCTGCACGGTAAACGGAGTGGATAATCCCCTTTCAGCTGTCATCAATTCTTCTGTGAAGCGAATGACCGGACAGAAGCTGTCCATCGCTCAGAATAAGGGAAGTGAAACGGTCTCATTTCAGATCAACGGCATTCCCGGAGTACTTCTCAAACAGGCTTATGTGGATAAGGCTGACACAGCAAAGTCCATTGATAAACTGAACGAGGACGAGATAGCAGATGCGGCGGCCATAATCGGTGATGTAATAACAGGTCATATGAGATCCGCTGATTCAGAGCTTCTTGTTTCTCTTAGATCCGTAAAAGCAGATGCTCTTGATCCTTACACAGCAGGTTCATTCCGAAAGGACAGGGATTCTTTTGAAAGCTCCGGTTCACTCAGAGCTATTTCCGAAAATTTCGGAACAGCACTCAGAGATACGGATCTCACTGATGCTTCGGGATCCAAATTATATGAAGGAAGGCTTTATCTGCTTACCTTCGACACTCCCGCATCTGTACTTTTCCATGTGAATGATGAGGGACTCAGGAGAGTGACTGTGGACAGCGCAGCCATAAAGGCTTCAAAGGAAGAGCTTACTCAGATACTGAAAAATCTCTTCGGAGATCCGGAGGAAGAGTCCGGAATCTTAAGCTGGAAGGACGAGCGATCCGGTGCAAGGTACTGCATAGCAGGAACCGATTGCGTTGATGCTGTAAGCAGCATGACAGGAGGCGGATACAGCTTCTATTTATCTTCATACTGATTCATCAATAAAGCCCATCATGCGGATATTGCATAATGGGCTTTTCTTTTCATTTATTGTGTTATCCTGTGATGTCCTTCATGGTTCCGGTAGGCGAGGAGCCGAGCAGTACACAGAAGCCGACCTCTGAGGTTGTTGCCTCCTGAGCTGATGCATCATCGGTACTTCCGCCGGCTACTACAACAGGAGTTGTTTCGGTCACGTTCTGATTATTTACAGACGCTGCTGAGACAGCAGTCCGGGCATCTACATACGATGAAGTATCCGCAGATGTCATATATGAATCTGCTGTTCCGACAGCATCGATGACAGGTACTGATATTGTGTTTCCTGTACTGACTGATGCAGTGGAAGAGGATGTGGAAACCGCAGTGACATTTGATTCAGCAATTATGATAGGTACAGAAACAGCAGTACCGGATGATGAGGATGCTGAAGTGACAACATTCGAATAGGATGTACTCTGGCTTGCATCCGAAAGACTTGAAACGGCGGTGATCACCGGAGTCGTCACTGTATTCTGACTGTAGTTTCCCGATGCTATGACATAATTTGTCGAAGTCGCAGCCTGATAGCCCGCCGCCTGAGATACAGCTGTACCCGGCAGCGAAGAGACCTCAACAACATCGGCCCACGCGGTGGTTGCTGCCGCTGCAGTCATAAGCCCGCCTATTATGATAGTTTTAAAGATATTATCTAAAGTTCTTTTCATAAACAGATCCTTTTCATTTTTCATCTCTTTATCCTATTATAACCAAGATAATCCGATTAAAATTTACATTTACTCTACGATTTCCGCCTTATCGTCTGCATCTCGCAACACGCTGCCCGATGTTCCTGGCGGTCAAAAAAGAGACCGTACCGTAATGGTACGATCTCTCGAAATACATAATATCCGATGTCAGATCCGATTATCAGTTCTGTGCTGCGTAAGCTGCATTTGCAGCTGCGGCTAATGTTGCTGAATCAACGATCTGAGCCTTTACGATCTGTCCGCCTGATAAAGCATCCGGTGTAAGTGCTACTGTACCGTTTGCTGCAGCGGCTGCGGCTGCGGAATCTGTAGCCTGTGCTGTAACAACCTGTCCGCCTAACAATACCTCAGGTGGAAGCTCTACTGTACCGTTTGCTCTTGCGGCTGCTGTTGCTGAATCATAAAGGTCAGCATGTACCACATCTGCGAATGCAGGGACAGAAATAGATGCAGCAATGATACCTGCCATAGCAACAGTCATGAGTCTCTTATAAGTCTTCATACCAAATACTCCTTTTGCAAAAATTAATCACTATTTACGTGATTTTCTAACCCTATAGCTTATTATAACCTGTTTTCCTGATATTTCCACGAAAATCTTTCATTTTTCTGTCAAATTATGCATTTTTATAAAGGACCGTTTAAACTTTTATTAATTCCGCAACATAAAGCACGATAATTAAGCGATCACCCTTCGTAAAATAGGGATAAAATATATGGCCCGGTCATTGACAGCATCCATATACCATGCTAGTCTAGATTCAGAAAAAGAAATAAGTTCTTCGGGGCAGGGTGTGATTCCCTACCGGCGGTATAGTCCGCGAGCATTTATGCATGAACCGGTGTGATTCCGGTACCGACAGTAAAGTCTGGATGAGAGAAGAAACGTGATGACGCGATCATTTATCTCAGTACCCGAACAGGTACTGAGATTTTTTATTTATATAAATGCCGACGTAAAATCGGAAAGGTAACCTTTCACGATAAGTCATCTATCTCTAAGAGCTTGTTTCCTCAAAACTATACCGGGATGTCAAGGTCATACGGAAAAAGCATTGGCAGACATTTCACATCAAAGGAGGACAACATCATGTCAAATAAGATCAACGTTCAGAAACTGGTTTACACGGGACTTCTTACAGCCCTTGCAGGAGTGCTCATGTCTTTTGAGTTCAGCATTCCTTTCTTCCCGCCATTCTACAAGATAGACTTCAGTGATGTTCCGAGTGTGATCGCACTTTTCACCATGGGACCTTTATCCGGTCTTTTCGTTGAGATCGCAAAGCTTGTAATAAAGCTCATCACTGTAGGAACAAACAGTATGTATGTTGGTGAAGTTTCCAACATCCTCGGCGCTTTCCTTTTCATTTTCCCGCTCTGGTTCATTTATAAGAAGACAGGAAAGACAGACAAGGGCATCGCCATCGCACTGATCTCCAACATCTTCATCCGTACAGCATGGATGTGCTTCTGCAATGCTTTCATAACACTTCCTATGTATGCGGCGGCTATGGGCTTAAGCGTTGACGATGTAGTGGTTATGGTATCTGAGTTCAATCCGTTCATCAAGAACCTTCCAACATTCATTATCCTCGCGACTATTCCTTTCAACCTTATCAAATTAAGCCTTGTTTATACACTTTCATATGTTCTTTTCACAAGACTCAGAGTTTCTGTTCCGGGCTTTCGATCAATGAAGCCGACTAACGCATAATCTTTAATCAGACAACGGTATTTTGTATCTGCAAAAGACTTCGATAGACTAAATTAAATTTATGGCGAATGTTTCCATCAGTGAGACATTCGCCTTCTTTAGGAGTACATATGATCAAGAATTACAGAGATTTAACAAGAAAAGAAATGGAGGCTGTCGACAAGGACAGTACCATCGTTATGATCCCCCTTGGAGCCATCGAGCAGCATGGTTCTCAGGCTCCCCTCGGTACCGACACAATGATCGCAGAGGCTATGCCGGAATATGTTAAGAGGGAGCTTGAAGCTATGGATCCCGATTTTCCGATGCTGATTTTTCCGGTCATCCCCATAGGTCTGTCCATAGAGCATCTCAGTTTCTCAGGATCCATATCCTTTAAGCCTGACACCTACTACCACATGCTCTACGACATTGCGGAATCTCTGCATGCTCACGGCTTTAAGAAACTGGTTTTCCTGATCTGCCATGGAGGAAACCGTCCTATGGCGGATATGCTGTCAAGGCAGCTCAGACACGACTTCGGTATGTTTGTATTTGTCCTCGCATCCGGTGCCTTCCTGGATCCGAAGGTTCAGGCGACCATAAGCCCGGAAAATCACTGGGATTTCCATGGTGGCGAGATGGAAACATCCATGATCATGGCCATCCATCCGGAAACCGTTAAGCTCGATCTTTCCGAAACGGGCTACAAGGACGGAGGATATAAGGGAAAGAAGATCCTCAACTTCTCCGGTGATGCTGCCATAAGCTGGATGGGGTCTGACCTCCGTACAGAGGATGGAAAACCAATCGGAATAGGCGGTGATCCCCGAGGAGCAACAGCAGAGAAGGGCGAGATAATTTTCAAAAGATCTGCTGAAAAGCTGGCAGCTGCTCTGATAGAGGTGAGAGACTGGGATATAAATGCTTGATGCAGAATCCAAAAAATCAAAAAAATATAAAAAACCATTGCCAATAGCCATATATTTTTGTATTATTACTAGGTCGCTTGTTATGAGCGACTTACATATCGGGGTGTGGCTCAGTTTGGCTAGAGCGCTTGGTTAGGGACCAAGAGATCGTGGGTTCAAATCCCGTCACTCCGATGAACTAAAAGGCGAAATTCCTTGTTTCAGTTGAAACTGCGTGGGATTTCGCCTTTTTCTTATTTTTCAAAAAAGTGTTGACAATGCCTTTGAATTTTTGTAATATACAACGGTCGCTTGAAACGGGCGACAAAAAAGCTCGGGGTGTGGCTCAGTTTGGCTAGAGCACCTGGTTTGGGACCAGGGGGTCGCAGGTTCGAATCCTGTCACCCCGACGATGATTAAAGAACGGGAATCCTTGATTTTCAAGGGTTCCCGCTTTTTTATTTTTAATTTTGGTGGTGCCAGGTGGTGCCAGACTTTTTTATACAGCCATTGTCTGTATACTACGTTACAATCATAAATTTGACGTATTTCAGCTTTAGAAAAGACTATCTCAGTTATTTTAGTTTTTTCCGGCACAAACAACTTATTCCTTGAGATACGAACCTTAGACATGGGATTGTTAGGAATTTTTTGAAAATGATAAAGGCCGGCAAAATAATACTTACAGTTTTAGATACGTCGATACAGAAACAAACAAATAAAAAGAAAAAATAATTATTTTTTGCAATAGAAAAACCGCTCTATACAGAGCGGTTCTTTTCGGTTCAATAATAGAATAGGTAGTTGACAATCTACATCTCTTTAAGACCACAAGGGCGTGACGGCTGCCTGTTCCGTCCTCAGATTCTATTGTTGTTAACCTAAATATACAATATATTGCAATTACAGTCAATCATTAGTCTATATCTTCTTTAATTATCGGACTATCGTTTTCATCATAAGTAACTTTCCATGCATGTGATTTATCGATATAGTGGTTAAGAGTTGCATCCATCAACGGATACATGGTTCTAAATGCCAGATTACCACTTACTGATACTCGTATAGCTACATTAGTATGATTGGCATTAAAATTTTTTATAAATGAAATGCTTTTAATATCTTTATAAGCAATATAATCTGGATGAGAAATGATTTGAGGTATTTCTTCGAAACAGACTTCAAACATCACATCAGAAGAGAAATCGGATCTATGACGTTCTGTGTGTTCAATTCTATCTTCCCAAAACATCACTTCTGTATCATATCTTAAGAGACCTTCAAATCCATGACTATTAAAGAAATCAACAAATTCCTTTCTTATAGTTCCTAAGGATAATGGGTTTTTGGTCTTAAATGATGTTATGTCTAGTTTATTCATAAATACCCTTTGGCTAACGAATTATTTTAAGTATTATAACATTCTTTTCATTTCTTTCAACTTCAGGTCCGCTTAAGATAAGGACTTTTTGACTTTGGCAGTATGGTGAAAACCTTTCTATCTCTCAATTTCTTAAATAATTATCTTTGAAAGGCAAGCTTACTTTTTTGATAAGAGCTTAATGTATCTTAGATTCATCACTGACTATTTTTCTGTATTTTGCAGGAGACATACCTGTTACATTTTTAAATGCACGATTAAAATGTGAAGAATCCTGATAGCCAACCTCAACAGCTATATCGCTTATCTTTTTTAATGACGAACTTATAAGAGCCTTTGCTATATCTATACGTTTTTGAAGTATATAATCCCTTATGGTTATTCCCATCTGATTTTTGAACAAGGCACTGAAATAATTGGGATGGATATGGAACTGTTCCGCAATATCTGATAGCATAATTTGTTCAGAATAATGCTTATCTATATAGTCGGTGGCTTTCCGTATCAGATATTCATCTTTTTTGTGCTGAAGTTGATTCAGCTCCCTCATATATAACAGATTTATGGATATAAATCTGCTTTTAAGCTGACTTAGAAGAATTTGTCCCTTTATCTGACCAGACAAATCATTCTCACTTAATTTATACTTTGATATAATTTCTATAAGACTGGAGTTTTTATTCATAAGCTTATATACATATTTAGTCATTTCCTGCTTAAACGCCGTAGGAGTTATGGTTCTTTCTGAAATATGTGAAAAGATATTTTCGACATTGACTCTGAAACTTCCTTCATCACAATTCAAGACATAGTCACATAGCTGCTCCAGTTCCGTCTGAAGAGAATTCTCATCCAAATATGGTTCAACAGGAGTTATGTCAAAGTAATTATTTTTTGATGATTCAATAATGTCATTAAAAGAAATATCTGTTTCTGATGATATGAAACGTTCCTGGAGGCTTCCTGTTGAAACGGTATTTCTTAAGATGGAAAGAATATTACAAAAGGTTTTTATATCTACAGGCTTTAGAAGATAATCAAAGGCTCCCAGTTTCAACGTATCTCTGACGTAGCTATAGTTATCATACCCGCTCAATACGATTACTTTTGAGTCAATATTCTGTTCATGAAGAATTCTAAGTAGCGAAATACCGTCCAGATTCGGCATCTTTACATCACTGATGATAATATGAAAAAAGGTATCTCTCATGGAGCGCAAGGCCTCAGAGCCATCCAAACATTTCTTTATCTCAAATGTTCCTGCGGAAAAATTCTCCCTTATTATTTTTTCAAGTCCATCGATTATATTTCGGTCATCATCAATAAGCAGAATATTGATCATAATTTTGTTCTCCTTGAAGTGGGAAACGTAATGTTATAGTGGTCCCAATATGTTTCTTACTTTTTATGACAGGACGAAAGCTATGCCCGTATATGAGTATAATCCTTCGACAAATGTTTCTGAGCCCTATGGCCTGAGAATCAGGATCATCAATATCACGATTTAACTTATCAAGAGTTTCAGTATCCATACCGGCTCCATCATCACTTATCTGTATGACCATCTCATGCTCTTTGGCAAATCCCATTATTTCAATATTGAGTATTTGTGTAGAAGAAACAATTCCATGTATAACAGAATTCTCTATAATTGGCTGAAATACTAGTTTTATTATTTTTTGACCAAGAAGCGTTTCGTCTATAAATTTATGGACCTGAATACGCTGATCGTACTGATAGGAGAGTATGGCAAGGTAATGGTCCAGCTGGCACAATTCTTCTTTCAGAAATATGGTTTTCGTTGTGTTTCTAAGTCCATATTGGAGATTTTTACCCAAAAGCTCTGCTATAGCGGAAACGTCGTAATCCTTAGACGAATATGCTTTAAGATGCATGATTTCCAAGGTATTGTACAGAAAATGAGGATTTATCTGAGTTCGCAAAAGCTGTGTTTCCAATTCCTGTTTCTGCTTTTGTTTATTCAACAATTCATCCATTAGATGATTTATTCGTATAGACATCTGATTAAATGAAAGAAACATTTTTTGAACTTCCAGTGGATAGCTTTGTACTCTGCTGTCCTTTTTTACGGATTGTCCAAGTACGAATGAATCACAGGAATCTGTAAAATGCCGCACCGCTGTCATAATGTGATTCAAAGTATATGTACAAAGAATGACCAACAGAAGTAAAGCAAGATTAACTAAAACAAGATAGAAGGGTATAAATTTCACAGAATTGCCAATAATGTCTTTTAACGGGGTTTCTATAATGATGCTATAACCATCCCTTGAAGCAATGTTGTTATATACAGAATGTGTACTGAAATCTATTTTTCTTGACTGTTCGCTGATAACATCCGAGACTCCGGAATATTCAGGTGGCGAAAGGTTAGAAATATCTGTATCTATAGACTTCAACAATAGACCACCATTTTTATATATAGCAAATTTTTGATTAGGTGCCATACGATAAGTTGAGAAATCAGCTATGATATTGTCCTTGTCTATTCCGGCAACACATATGCCTACCGTTTTAAAAGTATTATTGATATCAATGATAGTACGGCTCAGGCATAAAAACTGATGATCAAATTTATTTAACCCTGAGCCTTCGAAATCTTCGGAAGGTATAAGAATAGTTCTTCCCGTTTTATGCCTGAGACTCTGAACATACCAATGTGCAGAGGTATCTGCATCTAGTATCTGATAGTCCTTCTCTGACTGACATGCCACACCGTTTCCAAATTTGTCATAAACGGAAATAAAACCAACATTAGCTGCTGCAAGAACGCTTTTTGAGTTCTGATCAACATATGAATAGAACCTGAAATTATTATGTATACCACCTTCAAGTAATGTTTTTCCAAGATATGAATCATTGTTACTTGTGTAGAGCTGAGACGGAAACAGGGTGGCTTTTTCAAGTGAAGAAACATATTCGTGTATTGAAACAAGCATTTTTTCTGCAGACTGAAAGTAAAGATTTGTTGTTTCATTGTAGTTTGTATATATGGAACTGATAGTCGTATATAGAACCGTTATAAGCACTATAAAAATCTGAACACAAGTAATCACGGTAATATGTTTTTTGATAGAATAACCGGAAATATGCATAAAGCGTCCTCTATTTTCTGATTACGATTTTTTCTTTGAATATGGCAAAGAACATTTGATTACGGTATCGATTAAAGATGAACAGTTTCTTATAATTTTAACATAATAAACAAAGGCCTTGTTTTAAAACAAATGAATAGTGTTAAAATCATCCATTATTCTATGGAATGGTTTGAATCAAATGAGGAAGAGCTTATGAGAAAGAATACATTAACAGCCCTTGTTTGTATGGGGGTTCTGGCTATGTCAGTCATCGGTTGCGGACATAGGGAGACAATAGCAGATACATCGGAACCGGGTAATGTTACCGAAGCAAAAAAAGATGCAGATGCCAAAGGTAAAAAAGTCGAGATAGAACTTTTTCATCAAAAGCAGGAAAATGTTGACCTGTATAAAACTCTGGTAGATAAATTCATGGAAGAAAATCCGGATATACAGGTAAATATAACTTTGGGTGAATCAGGAACCAAGACTCTGATTTCCAGAATAGCAGCAGGCGAAGTACCTGAGCTTATTTCCATATACCCGTGGAATGCATCATATAAAGATATGACTGCTGAAGGATTATTTAGGGATCTAAGTGATGAACCATTTATGGATCGTGTAAATGAAGATGTATTAAAACAGTGTGAATACGAAGGAAAGCTTTATGCATTGCCACTTACCATGAATGCTTTCGGTCTCTATTATAATATGGATATTTTCAATGATTTGGGACTGACTGTTCCGAAAACCTATGATGAGATGTGGGATGTATGTGAAAAACTTGAAAATGCCGGATATCAGGCATTTTCATTTCCGGATAAAAACTCAGGAAGAGTAGTACAGCTATTTGACAGATCCCTTGGAGGATGTGTTGATCATGACTTTGCAAAAAAATGTGATGAATTGGTCAAAGGCAATTATAAAGTCACAGAGGACGAGAATATCAGGAAATTCGCAGAAGCTATAGTAAAGATACATGAACATTGTAATGAAGATTCTTTGGGGTATGATGAGCAGCCGTCATATGAAGAGTTTACCAGTGGCAAATCAGCTATGTTCATAGATGGTTCATGGGCTGTAAGCACTATACAGGCTATGAATCCTGAAATGCATTTTGCATGTACTGCCATTCCTCCAATATCAACCGAAGAATTTTACACATCCGGCTCTATTGATACAGCTTATGCCATTTCATCGGAATGCGATGATGAGCAGGTAGCTGCCTGCATAAAATTTCTTAATTTTATAGTTCGGGAGGATATCGCACAGGAATTTTGTGATGGTGATAAAAACCCAAACCTTGTCAAAGGAGTAAACTACAGTGTTCCTGAACTTGAGGACATAAACAGGTATATTGATGAAGGAAGATTTGTTCCCAGTCTCGCAAGAGTCTGGACACAGGATTTGAGAAATAACATTGCACCTGATATCCAGGCTTTGATCCTTGATAAAGATGTAGATGCTTTTTTGGAAAACTTCCAGGCTCAAATTGAAGAATACTATACACAGAGAGACTGATCTGCAGCATGAATAATTATGAAAAAGGGCAGGGTATATACCCTGCCCGGAAATAATAAAATTATGAGGACTCTTAATAATAAAAATTTAACACATTTATTATATGTGCTTCCAAACCTTATTTTATACTCACTTTTATCAATAGTTCCCATCATTATGGGTCTGTTTTACAGTTTCACGGACTGGAACGGGATAGGCAAAAATTTCCACATTGTCGGGGTTGATAATTATGTAAAAATACTGACTGACAAGCGATTTCATAAAGCGGTTTTATTTAACATACGCTATGCCTCAATGCTGATTCTGTGCGTTCTGTTTATTTCCGTGGCATTAGGCCTTCTGCTTAATACAAAAACTCGATTTCAAAATATATTTAAGTCGATATATTTCTTTCCGGCATGCGTGTCAATGCTTACACTGGGACTCATCTTTAATTATATTTTTTTCCAGGGGGTTCCTATGCTTGGAGAATTACTGGATATCGATCTTCTGAAAACAAATATTTTATCCAGCAGGAAACTTGCCATATATGGAATTCTCATAACCAACGTATGGAAAAGCGTAGCTATACCTACTGTGTTAATAATATCAGCATTACAAACTATCCCCAAAGATATAATCGAAGCCGCTATTGTTGATGGAGCATCTCAAATACAGATATTTTTTTATATAACTCTCAGATATCTGTTCCCTATGCTGAGCATCATATTAGTACTTGTATTGAAGGAAGGGTTAATGATTTATGACTATATCATGGCTATGACAACAGGAGGACCGGCAGGAGCAACTGAAAGCATTACATTATCAATATTCAGAGTAGGATTTGAGGATATGAGATTCGGATATGCCATCGCACAGGCCATGATTGTAGCCATAATCATCGCTATGATATCCATACTTCAGATCAGATATTCGGATAAAAAGAAAATATATGAATAGAAGAACCGCCCGGATCTATATCTGTATGATAGAAAAATTGAGTTACCTGACTTTTTTGTGGAGGTGAATTTAAATGAAAGAAAAACGGCTGGTTAAGTGTATACTGGTCAATATAGTTTTACTTTTAGGTGCATTATTTATTATTTTTCCCTTTTATCTAACCATAGTATCTTCATTCAAAAGTATGAGTGAGATATTCAGTAATTTTTTTGGTTTGCCGAAAACAATAGTTTTTGACAACTTTGAATATGTTTTATCACGTCCTGACTATTTTGATGCTTTGAAAAACTCTTTAATAATTACTTTTATATCTGTAATATCCATGGTTATACTATTGCCTATGTGTTCGTATGCGGTTGCACGCAGGCGGTTTAGCTCAAAATTTTATTCATTTGTATATTTCTTTATGGTCGCGGGAATATTTATTCCCTTTCAGGTAAAAATGCTTCCCATGGTTAAGCTTTTCAGTAAGATAGGACTTATGAATCCCATAGGTGTGATACTGTTTTATATAGCCAACTCTTCTTGTGAGGGTATATTTCTTATGGTGGGGTACCTGGCATCTATACCAACTGATCTTGAGGAAGCTGCTTATATAGATGGAGCTACAACAAATCAGGTGTTTTCAATGATAGTCAGACCTTTGATGAAGCCTATCATAACAACAGTTGTAATCAAAAATTCTCTATGGATATGGAACGATTATTTCATGCCTTCATTAGTTTTGAGTAAATCGAACATCTACAGAACCCTGACATTGTACCAGTATTCCTTCCGTTCCGAAAATTCCACCAATTTCACTATAGTCTTTGCGGTTATGTTATTATCGATACTTCCTATCTTTGTAGCATACTGTTTTTTCCAGAAACAGATAGTTTCAGGAATGATGGAAGGAGCTGTAAAGGGGTAGTTATGGCACTGATTGAGATTAATTTTCATTCTGATATCCTGAATATGGATACATCCTTATCGCTTATAATTCCGGAAACAGAACAGGGTATAGGACTTAATTGTTCGAAGGATCAGAATTCATGGAAGGTGTTATGGCTTCTTCATGGAAGATCGGATGACCACACCATATGGATGCGTCGAACATCCATAGAACGTTATGCAGCTCCACTCGGTATCATGGTCATCATGCCGGAGGTGAGCTACTCAAGATATCTGAATATGGCCTATGGCCCCAGATATTATGATTTCATGGTGGATGAGTTACCAGGGCTCTGTCATAATCTGTTTCCACGAATGAGTTCTTCAAGAGAAGACACTCATATAGCCGGGCTATCTATGGGAGGCGGAGGAGCACTTTGGATAGCACTTCATAATCCCGAAAGATTTTCATCCGTATGTATGCTTTCCACCGGTGGAATAGCTCCCCTTGAGCATTTATGGAGAGATAAAGAGACAGATTACATCTCGGATTACAAAAAGACCAATTTAGATGTATACGGTACATATGATTCTGACTCTCTGGAAGGAACGGAATATGACATTATTAAGCTGATAAGAGACACAGCTAAACAGCATACAAAACTCCCCAAGGTTTTTCATGCCATGGGCAAAGAAGATGTGCGGTATCCGGTAGCTATGAAATTAAAGGAAACATTTACGGAAATTGAAAATGATCCCTACGAGTATGAATATCATGAATCTCCGGGTACCCATGAATGGAGCTTTTGGGATAAATGGATACAGGAATATCTTCTTGTGATAAAAAGAAGGGAGTTAATGTAGATGGCTCTGATACAGCATAGATTCTTTTCTTCTGCTTTAACGGAATGTAACGCCTTGAGTATTATATGCCCTGTTGAAAAATATGGTGCAAAAAAACTTCCGGTATGCTGGCTTATGTCTCCGCTCGGAACTGATCATACCGGATGGTATAGAAATACTTCAATAGAGAAACTGGCAGAAAAGGGATACTTTATTGTGATCCCTGATATGAAACTGAGTTTTGGTCTTAATATGGCACATGGATTCAGGTACTTTGATATGTTAACGAAAGAACTTCCATCCATGATCATGAATACCTATTCTGTAGATATAGAACATCATATTATTGCGGGAGCTCTGGAAGGAGCTTATGTGGCATTACATGCCGCAATTTCAGGTAATATACACTATGAGAAGATTATAATGCTTTCAGCAGGCTCCATTACAGACGAAGAAAGTTTACCCGAATTGAACAAAGAAATAAAAAATGCTTTTGGAACATTGCATATTAAAAATACAGATTTTTATGATCCGGATGTTCTATACAATTCTGATTCAGAAATATTTTTGGCATATTCAGACATGGACAGATACTCCTTTTCATCAATGAAAATTGAAAAACTTTTGGAAAGAAAAAACAACTTTCATTTGTTGAAATATGATGACGCAATGAACTGGGCCGAATGGCAGGAGGTATTGGAAACGATACTTTGAAGACCGGGGCGGTTTAACTGTTACCCTCACCTGATAATAATCCCAATAAAAACAAATTTGTTGTTGACAAATATCAACATAGGATTATATAATACTAAAGCTGTCTGAATCGGACGGCAAAAAGCTCGGGGTGTGGCTCAGTTTGGCTAGAGCACCTGGTTTGGGACCAGGGGGTCGCAGGTTCGAATCCTGTCACCCCGACGATGATTTAAGAACGGGAATCCTTGATTTTCAAGGCTTCCCGTTCTTTTTTTATTTTTAATTCCTGTGGTGCCGGGTGATGCCAAACTTTTTTATAGCCTCGCTTTAAATAGGGACTTTTTGAGTTTAATAATTCCCTCATGCTATAATGGTAGAAGCGTAGCCCCATATAAGTCGATATCGCGGCACCGGTTTTACGGCCGCTGACCAGCGGGCACAGAAGGAGCATCATGACTTTTTACCATTTATCAGACCTGCATCTCGGGCTCAAGCTCATCAATCATTCTCTGCAGGAAGATCAGAAATATATCCTCGACAAGATAATCGAATATGCGAACGAAGACAAGCCGGAGGCCATAGTCATCGCCGGAGACATTTACGACAAGGCCATCCCATCGGCAGAAGCAGTGGAGCTTTTTGACGAATTCATGTCAAAGCTCAGATCCGTCACGCCTCAGTCGGAACTCATGCTCATAAGCGGAAACCACGACAGTGCTCCCCGTCTCGATGTTTTCAGGAATATCCTGAAGCACCAGAAGATACACATGATAGGAAATCCGCCTGAGAAGCCCGAGGACCACATCGAGAAGGTAACTCTTAGAGACAGCTTCGGTCCCGTAAATTTTTACCTCCTTCCCTTCGTAAAGCCATCCATGGTTAAGGCAATAGTCGGTACCGATCAGAACGGAAACAATCTTTCCTACAACGACACTATCCATAAGCTTCTTGCCCGTGAGGATGTCAATGTCAACGAGCGAAACATCCTCGTAAGCCACCAGTTCTACCTTCCTGCAGGAAAAGACGCTTCCGAGATAGAGCGTATGGAATCCGAGATATGCACCGTCGGAAACATTGATCAGGTGTACTCTGACGTCCTTGAACCCTTTGATTATGCAGCCCTCGGACATATCCATAAACCTATGAAGGCAGGCAGCGAGTTCTTCCGTTACTGCGGAACACCTCTAGCATGTTCTGTTCAGGAGGCAGGACAGGAGAAGGGCATCATCAGGGTACGTCTCGATGAAAAAGGGAAAAGAAGCACTGAGGTACTGCCGCTTGTCCCCATGAGACAGGTCATGGTCATAAAGGGCAGTCTTGATGAGGTTCTCTCAAAGGGATGCGATGATTTCGTAACCGTCATACTTACGGACAAGGTGGATCTGGATGTTCTCGATATGCAGGACAGACTCCGCTACGCCTTTCCAAATCTTCTGGAGATACGACGTGAGATTCAGAGAAAAGCCGATTACAATGTCCGTTTCAGTGAAGAGAAGGTCCTGAATCCATATGAGCTTTGCTGTTCTTTCCTTCCCGACATGGACGAATATGAACAGGAGCTTCTTAAGGACGTGATAAATTCTGTACAGGATGGAGGAGATGTGAATTGAGACCTATTACACTCACAATGCAGGCCTTTGGCTCATATGGCAAAAAGACCACCATAGATTTCACGACCACAAAACAGAATCTTTTCCTCGTGACGGGAGACACAGGTGCCGGAAAGACCACTATTTTTGATGCCATAGTATTTGCACTTTACGGAGAGGCCAGCTCTGTCAGCAACAAAAAGGACGGAACCGAGCTTCAGAGTCAGTATGTGGATTTCGAGGTAGAGCCATTCGTGGAGCTCAGCTTCACAGAATCCGAGGGCGGCGAGGAACTGAGCTATACTGTGCGCCGTGTGCCGAGACATTTGCGTCCCGCAAAAAGGAAAGGCGCAAAGGATCAGAGCATCAGCGAGTCCGTATCCCTCATCATGCCGGACGGAACGGAATACCCTCAGAAGGAGACTGACGCCAGACTGGAAGAGATAGTAGGCCTCACCAAGGGGCAGTTCATGCAGGTAGCCATGATAGCTCAGGGAGAGTTCATGGAGCTCCTCAGAGCAAGATCCGATGATAAAAAGATCATTTTCAGAAAGCTCTTTGCAACAGAGCTATATCAGAAGATAGTAGACGAACTGGGCAACAGAAAAAAGGGTAAGCTTGAAGAAATATCAAAGATCAGAACCACCTGTCAGGCCAATGCGAAGCTTGTCAATGTTCCCGGTTTTTTCAGCGGGGCTCAGGAGCTTTCAGAGCTTAAGAACCACATAACTTCATCCGACCGGCTTAATGTTTCCGAAACCGAAAGATTTCTCGGGCTTCTAAAGGAGCTTTGTGATCTTCTTCTGGAAAAGCATGAGGTTTCCCGAAAGTCATATGATGCACTTTCTTCCGAAAGAGATAAAAAGCGTGATGCACTTACAGAAGGTCAGACCATTTCCGTTTCCTTCTCACAGCTTGAAGCAGCGGAGACTGCACTTAAAGAATGTGAGAGTACACAGGCCGAGATCGAGGCTTCAAAAAAGCTTATCACAGAGATAAACGGAGCATATGAAATAAAAGCAGAATATACCCGCGTATGTGACCAGCAAAAGCTCATCAAAGAATCCGAAGAGACACTTACGGAGCTCGAAACCCTGCTTCCGAAGCTGACTGAAGCGGAACAGGCTGCCGGAAAGGCTGAAACTGAAGCAAATAAGGCCGCTTCAGCAGAGGCAGAAGCATTGGCAAAGGTAAGTGAAAAGGTATCCAAGTCTCTTTCGCTGTTTCAGGAGATATCCGCCGCGAAGGACGAATTAAAGTCTGCGGAATCTGAATATAGGCTCAGCGAAAAGGCACAGGGCGAAGCCAAAATGGCCCTTGATGAATTAGAGCAGAAAGAAACCGAATGGCGAACCACTGAAGCGGAACTTTCAGACGCACCGGAAAAAAAGGCAGTCTGGGAGAGTAAAAACAGAGAACTTCAGGCCCTTCACAGCGAGTATGCCGAAGCGGAAAGGACCGCGAAGGAGGTGGAGACACAGATCTCCAAAGCTGAAGCCGCTAAGATAACCTACGGAAAAGCAAGAGAAAGCTATAATCTGAAAAACGAAGAGTATATATCAAAGCAGAACTGCTTTCTCGACGCTCAGGCAGGCTTCATAGCGAGAGAAAAGCTGAGGCCCGGCAGTCCCTGTCCCGTCTGCGGCTCCATGGAACACCCTTCACCATGCCGTCTTTCTGAAGAGCACAGAGACCTCACAAGAGAGGTTATCGACGCTCTTTCAAAGGAAAATGACAGGCTGAGAGAAGCCATGGAAAAGGCCTCCAATGAAGCTGCAAAGGCCGAAAGTACTCTCAAGGAAAAAAGAGACATACTTCTCGCGGCTCAGGAAAAGCTCCGAAAAAAGATCCTTGAGATCCTTCCGGAACTTCCATCTGATATTTCGACAGATGCCGCCATGGATGAACTGAAGCTTTGGGAATCGGACTTCACGAAGGAAGGCAGAGAGTTGTCTTTACAGGTGAAGACACTGGAGGACACAAGGAAATGCCTTGAAGATGCGGCTGCTTCAAAATCTGCTCTGAAGGAGCAGGCGGAGACCGCCATTAGGAGACTTTCCGACAGTAAAGCCTCGGTTTCAGCAAAGAAACAGGCTCTCGACAGTCTCGATTCTCAAAAGGATTTTGAGTCTGAGGACGCCGCAAAGGGAGCGCAGGCGGAGGCTGAACTTAAAAAAGAAAAAGCAGCGGAGGCGGAAAAAAAAGCAGCAGAGGCGGCAAAGAATGCCCGGGCGGAAAAAGAAGGTACTTCTGCGCGTATAGACCAGCTTAAAACCGAACTCCCCAGACAACAGGACGAGCTCGCCATACGCCTGGAGGGTTACCGTAAGATCATGTCGGAAAAGAAGCTAAGTGAAGAGGCATGGAAGACCATAGCGGATAGCCACTCTCAGGCGGAGGCAGCACAGCTTCAGGCGGGGATAGATGATTTCAACAGGAAAAAGGCAGCCGCGGAGGCTCAGATCAGCAATGCCAGAGCCGCCATCGGCGATAAGAAAAAGCCGGATCTCGAGGCATTGCAGCTTGCATATTCCGAGCAGGAGGAAAAGCTTCAGGCTGAAAAGACCGCACTTGACAGTCTGAATGACGATCTCAAGATAAACAGAAAAGCCTATGATGCCCTGGCTCCGAAAATGGAAGAGCGGGCCTCCATAGTACAGGAATATAACCGCATCGACAGTCTCTACAATCGTCTGGGCGGAAAGGTCACAGGCGGGCGTATGGACATCGAGACCTTCGTCCAGAGATATTATCTCGAAAGGATACTGTACGCTGCCAATGCAAGATTTCAGGACATGTCCGCAGGCCAGTACGAGCTTCGTATGACTGACGACGAGCAGGCAGGCGCCGGAAAGAACCGGGGACTTGATCTCATGGTCTATTCAACAGTCACAGGAAAGGTCCGGGAGATCAGGACTCTGTCCGGCGGTGAATCCTTTATGGCCGCCCTTTCCCTAGCCCTCGGCATGGCAGATCAGATACAGGAAAGCTCTGCCTCCATCAATCTGGATGTGATGTTCATAGACGAGGGCTTCGGTTCCCTCGATGACCATTCGAGAGACCAGGCCATCAAGGTCCTCCAGCAGATGGCAAGCGGCTCAAAGCTCATCGGAATCATTTCCCACGTTTCCGAACTGAAGCAGGAGATAGAAGACCAGCTTCAGGTGTCGAAGGATGAGACCGGCAGCCATATCAGATGGCAGATAAGTTGAAGTATCATCATCTACACCTGCATCTCTGGTAATGAATATTCCATCCGACCGGCGATGAGCCTTTCAGAGATGCTGAAATAAAAAAGCTGTACTGTTCCGGCAATTCCGGTTTCAGTACAGCCTTTTATATATAACTCCCCCTATAAGTTTAAACGCGTTAATTATATCCAACCCCCATGACGAATTCACGGACCATGTCCATCTCCTCATTGGTAGACTTTCCGTAAAGAAGCGTATTGTCAACAGCACATAAATGATGATAATCCTTTCTTCCTGTCAGCTTATAAACTAAAAAATTATCACCTTCGTAGCTGGAATTTACATTACTCACATAAGTGTTGTCCAGAGTCTTCTTAAAAATATCGAACTCGCTGTCAGCTATAACAGTATCATCAAATACATAAAACTGACATTCCATGCTCCCGTCACTGCTGCTGGCATATATGGCACTCACGAGGCCGCGGACATCCGCATACCGGTCTGTATCGTCCTTCACCAGAAAACCGGCGGATCTTGCAGCAGAAATGAACTTTTCATTATCGATAACGTCTTTTTTAAATTCAATGTTGCTAACTACACCGCATCCAACTGCAATCAGAACGGTAAGCACATATAAGCATATCAAAACCTTCCTAAATCTCATAACACCCTTTTCCTCCTTGAAAAAAGCGTTTCCCAACCAGTTACTGATACCCAAAAATATTCCGAAAACACAAAGCATCCATTCTTTTAATGTCTACATATACTATACTGTGACTTCCATCACAGAAGTGTCACAAACGGAGCAAAAAATCATAAATTCACTTAAATTTTTTACAGAAAGTGTTCCGTAACGTATTAAAGTGCGCTATAATATTTTCACAGAGGGGAACGTGATTTTATATGGAATTTTGTGCGATATTCCATATAGGTAATTAGAAAGAGTGGGGAATAGTATGAATGTAATAAGTAATCGGGAGCTTCATCTCAGAAAATTCGAGAGGAGACAGCAGGTCAGGATCAAGGCAGGACCATATGCGAAACAGCAGGCTGATACGGCAGTCATAGTGGATTTCCACGGATACACCGGAAAAAGAAAGCCTGATGTGAGGGTCAGAGCACTATAAAAATTTCATAGCTGATTAAAACAGCAAGAAGTCCCATCACCGCAATAATCGGTCAGGGCACTATAAAGATTTCATAGCTGATTAAAGCCGACGGAGTTTCCCCCGCCGGCTTTTCTGATTTACTGACTTGATTCTGATGTAAGCCCCTTACGCTTTTTGACAGCCAATTCAAAATCCCATCCGAAAAAGCTGACTCTTAGCATCTCTGTTATTTCACGATACTGACACCGCTGGAGGCACCGATCCTGTCTGCTCCGGCAGCGATCAGGTCCTCTGTGAACTTCTTTGTATGTATTCCTCCGCTTGCCTTTACCTTAAGTCTGTCACCGACAGTCTGTTTCATCAGTTTGACATCCTCTATCGTGGCTCCGGCTGTCGAGAATCCTGTGGATGTTTTTACAAAGGCAGCTCCGGCCTCCTCTGCAAGCTCACATGCCTTTACCTTCTCCTCATCGCTGAGAAGACAGGTCTCTATGATGACTTTCACTATAGCCGGTTTAGAAGCTTCCACCACAGCCTTTATATCGTCTCTTACAAAATCATAGTTTCCGTCCTTGATCCCCCCAACATTGATGACCATATCAACTTCTCCGGCGCCTCTCTTTACGGCTTCAGCAGCTTCAAATGCCTTTGCCGAAGTGAGCATGGCTCCAAGAGGAAATCCTACGACAACGCAGGGTGTCACATCTGTACCTTTAAGTTCAGAAACCACCGTATCTATATGACAGGTGTTCACACATACGGAATGAAAACCATAAGTCTTCGCCTCATCACAAAGATGTTTTATCTGCTCAGTAGTGGCATCCGCCTTTAAAACTGTATGATCTATCATTTTCGCTAAATCCATATCAACCTCCCGGGATTCAAAATAATCTGTAAATGTTGTGCAACAATTAAAAATCAAGGGTTCACTAAGGTTTTTTAATGTCCTTTTTGATTAGTACGCTTTATAATTGTATGTGATATTTTTTGTTCGTTCAATCTAATCATGAAAGGAGATTTAAAATGAGATATTCCATCGAGGGCGAACCTTTTCCCGTTGTGATCTGTGAGCTTGATCCGGGAGAGGAAATGATAACAGAATCAGGTGCCATGGCATGGATGAGCAGCAACATGAATATGGCGACCCAGGGCGGAGGACTCGGTAAGATGTTCGGACGTATGATGTCCGGTGAATCCATTTTCCTGAACCGCTATACTGCAAACGGAGGTCCGGGTATGATCTCCTTTGCCTCAAGTTTCCCGGGTTCTATCAGAGCATATGAGATAGGGAACGGTAATGAGATCATAGCTCAGAAGCGTGCATTCCTGGCTGCCACAAGCGGAGTGGAACTTTCTGTAGCATTCCAGAAAAAGGTAGGAAGCGGATTCTTCGGCGGCGAAGGTTTCATCATGCAGAGAATTTCCGGAAACGGAATGGCTTTCCTTGAATTTGACGGTTACGTAAAGGAGTACGTTCTTCAGGCGGGAGAGCAGATGATCATAGATACCGGTTACCTTGCTGCCATGGAAAGCACATGCAGCATCGATATCCAGATGATAAAGGGCGTAAAGAATGTACTTTTCGGAGGTGAAGGACTCTTCAATACAGTTCTTACAGGCCCTGGCAGAATATGGATCCAGTCCCTGCCTATACCTCAGGTTGCATCAAGTCTTATACCGTACCTTCCACTGGGAAAGAGCAGCTAAGGTATCATCACAAATTATAATTTGAAGCAGCTTTGCATATCGACTTATATTTTTAATCTTTTTGTCGATAATAGCTTCTGCAAGGAGGTGACTGAGATGGATTTTATTTCAAGCATTTCCACAGTAGCGACAAATTTTTCCATGCATAAAGTAGCCAGTGCCATAGGTACAGCTATTTTTTCAAAGGCGTTGGAGCAGGCCGAAACAGGGGGAGAGGACATGATAAAGCTCCTTGAGCTGTCCGCAGATCCTGATCTGGGTGCCAATTTTGATGCCATTGCATAAGAATATGTCCTTCTGGTCAGAAACCGGGACAGATATTCACAGGGAGAGTGAGTATCTGTCCCTTTTTTATAAAAATTTCATCTATTAAATTTTGGTTAAAAAACATTTTATCTGTAGTTTTGTAGATTTTTGTGAATTTTTTTTCAAAAAGGTATTATTTTTATTTAAATCTGCCGATAGAAAGTATGTGATTTACAGTGAGAGTGTCGTCAAAGCCCTTTGTACACCGTGATTTTTGACGACCTGATGTGTGAATATATTAATGAGTGAAGCTGAGGGGGAGATTTTTTCCATACCGTCATTCATTTTTCAGGAGGTTTCTATGCAAAGTAAAGTAGGCTACAGTTCAAATCATGATGCCAGAGCCGCAATTGATGAAGCTACCCGTGAAATAAGTAATCCTATCGGTCTTATCATCATGACTGATCATGATCGCCTTGCCGAGATTTCGACACTCCTAAAGAGAAAGTATCCCAAAGCACAATCTATAGGTGTCAGTGGAATAAACTATTTCAATACCCAGTATTCCGATCATAATCTTATCGTAACAGCCATCACCGGCGATGCTATGCTTGATGTAGGTGTCATGAGAAATCTTTCGACCTGCCCGGCAGCAGATATCGGCATACTGAAAGAGAGCATCCGCATCATTAACGGAAACCGCGACAATACCGTACTTCTCGAGTATTGCACCAATGATGAGGAGCGACTCACAACAACTCTCAACATAGCTTTGGGAGATTCCGGCATACATGTTGTCGGAGGAACAGAATTCGGATATCCGGCAGGAGCGACTCCGGCTGTTACTGTAAACGGACAGCTTTATCCTGATGCCTGTGCATACATGCTCCTGAAGAACACAAATGGTGGAGTAAAGGTTTACTCTGAGATCGCATACGGTGCCATGGAAGGACATGGCATGCACAAAGTAACCAAGGTCAATCTTAAGGAAAAGCAGGTCTATGAGGTGGATCACAGACCTGTTGCAAGCGTATACAGCAACGAGATGCAGGTACCTGTTGACAAGGTAGTTGACAGTGTTCTCGAGCACCCATTCGGACGTATAGTAGGAGACCAGGTGTTCATAGCATCCCAGAAGGAATTGAGAGATTCAAATTCTCTTACATTCTTTAAGCGTTTGAACGTAAACGATGCTGTATCCATCCTCCAGTTAAACGATTATGATGCCATCAACAAAGAGACCGTAAGAGAGATCTTATCCGAAGTCCGTAAGCCGTCTTTACTTATATCTGTAAACTGTATTTACAGATATCTCCTGTATACCGGTAACGGATTCTTCGGTACACTTCTTCAGAACATGGCTTCTCTGGGACCGCACATCGGAAACATCGGAGGCGGTGAGCAGATAGACAACCAGCATGTAAACCAGACCATGGTGGTTGCAGTTTTTGAATAATAAGGAGGATGTACAATGTTTGCTTTCGGAAAAAATAATCAGAGCACGGGCTATTCGGTTCCTTCCAACAACACATCCTTCAGAACTGATGAGCTTGAGGGTTTAAAGTCCATAGGTGAATATGCTCTTAAACAGAAGAATCTTCTTCAGAGTGAGGAGACAAAGACATCTGATGATCTTCTGGGCATCCAGGCGTCCTTCGATATAGTACGTCAGAAATCCGATGAGATCTCAGAGTCTGTAAACTCTTTCCAGACCCAGTTTTCAAGGGTTCAGGAGATCGTTGACCGCTTCGACAGCATCATCACCAAGATGGCATCAACTGTTAAGGAATCTCACTCAAGTATGGATATGGTACGAGAGAAGTCCAACGACGTTTATGAGACTATCTCTGCAGTTGAGCAGGTCTTTGAAGAGTTCCAGAAGAGCTTTGCGGAAATTTCCAAGAATGTAGGAGCCATCAACAGGATCGCCAGCCAGACAAACCTTCTTGCTATCAATGCTTCCATCGAGGCGGCACGTGCGGGACAGGCAGGAAAGGGCTTCGCAGTTGTTGCTACCGAAGTCAATAAGCTTTCCAAGAACATTCAGGAGATCGTCGGTTCCATCGACAGAAGTATGAACGATCTTAATTCCAACAACCTGAAGCTGAAGGATGCCATCATTAACACAAGAGCGGCTATCGATGAATCCCAGACTCAGGTCAATGAGACCGACGCTGTAGTGGACAGTATCAATGCTGTTTCTGATGACATCGCAAGCGGAAACAAGGAGATGCTTCAGGTATTTGATGACTGTAACCAGAATATAGACATTGTTGCAAACAATGTACGTGATTCTGCAGTTTATTACGATAAGGTAGAATCCGATATAGAGACCATGATGACCAATATCACCAAGAAGGGCTTCGTTTTCGAGGATCTGAACAATGCCCTCGAGCAGATCGAGCCACTGGTAGAAAGAATGCATGGCAGATGATAAAGCGGATGCACCCTAACATCCACTCTTTCATAAATATTTATACCCCTTCTTTAGTAGCCCACAGCCCCGCTGTGGGCTATGTCCTCGAGAAAATATTTCTTCTTTTGTAAGCATTTCTAAAACAACTTCTAATTTTTTAATTTTTATTTGATGCTATAGTTATTATTGTATAGGAGGATGGATAATTATGAGTAGAAAACATTTGAAAAGGCTGGCTATAGCCTCGTGTCTGGCACTGCTTGTTTCGGGTTGCGGAGTACAGAACACACCAGAGGTGCCGGAGCCCACAAAAGAGAGCAGTGAAGTAAAAGAGACCACTGCTCCGGAGGAAACAAAAGAAGAAAAAGACACAAAACGCGCTTCAGAAGAGTCTGACAAGGTTGAACTGATAAACTTTAACTGCAAACAGAATTATGATTATCTTTACAAGGATCCGAAATCGAATGACTCAAGGCTCATTGCCATAGGACATTATCCTTCCATTGATATCGGATTCTACGAGGATGGTGAATTCAAAGAGTATCAGGGACTCTATGAAAAACTGGCAGACAGTGTTTCAAACTACAACAAGGATAAAAAAGAAGGCTTTGAGGCCTTAATGAAGGAGTGTAAGGAGGTCTCTGCTGACGACACGAATTTCGAAGATGAGTCAGAAGATTCCTACAGCTACTATTACTCTGTTGACATGGATGCCAGTGTCACACGTTCCGACGATGTCGTATTCAGTATTTTCGACACCATATCTACCAACATGAACGGCCCGCATCCAAACTTGACCTTCGGCTGCTATAACATAGATTCAGAAACCGGTAAGGTGCTTAAGATATCTGATGTTGTAACCGACAAGGATGCACTCATAGATGCCCTCGATAAAAAGCTCCATGAGGATTATCCTGATCTTGACAACGAGCTGTTCGATCCAAACCTCAAGGGTACACTCAGTGATATATACGATGAAATTGATGGTATGTCACTTACCTACAATCTGACCAATGACTCACTCGTTGTATCATTTGCAGCCTATGATCTGGCACCATACGCTGTAGGTCCTATGGAGTCTGTTCTCAGATACAAGGATTACCCGGACCTGATCGTTCCCAAGTACACAAAGACTTCAGAAAACTATGCAGTCGCTGTAAATCTGAACACACCTTACACCTTCAAGACCAAGGACGGTTCTGAAAAGACTCTTACAGTTGACTATACCGCTTCTCAGGGCGAATACATGGATGACTGCTACGATGTCACCATCACTCTGGACGGAAAGGAGTTTACCGATCCAATACAGTACAGCTACGGACTTTTCCCTTACCTCCTGTATCAGGACAACAGGGCCTTCCTCTATATCAGAAGCAAGTCGGATAATGACTATGAATTCACCAGCATCTATGACCTTAACGGCGAAAAGGCCACCAAGGTAGAAGACAGTCTGGACGGATCCTTCTATTCAACAACTCCGGTGGATCCTGAAGATTTCATCATGTACACAAGATCTGCCCTTTTAAGCACATATACCATATTCCGTCATTATGAGCTCGATACAGCCGACGGAAGACCTCTGCCACAGACCGAGGAGTGGTGGATCCAGACAGACAGAGACCTGACTCTCAAGAAGGATCTGACTCTCAGCGTGATGGATGATCTTTCCATGGATGGAATCGACAACGGAAAGGATGAGAAGCTCCCTAAGGGTACGATACTTAAGCCAAAGAGAACCAACGGCTTCGCATGGGTGGATGCCGAGACAGAAGACGGACGATATGCCCGTATCTATGTAGACAATTCTGACTGGCCTCAGACTGTTGACGGCACTGACATCGAAGAGGTATTCGACGGAATAATCTTTGCAGGATAAGTTAATAATTAGCATTATTTAGAAAAAATTTTACATGGCATAAAAAAGCTGTCCTTTTTATGATGATATAAGTCGTGGGAACGCGAAGCGCGAAACGATTCGATATCATCATATGCTAAGGGCAGTTTTTTTGTTGTTTTTTTCCGGAGGTTACTTTGAATATTTCAATATATAACGATTGGGATCATATCCCGAAACATACAGCATCGGGTACGGAGGAGGCTGTACTTTCCTTTGACGGAGAATACAGAAAAGGGGATGTGATACATATTTCCGGCCTTGAGAAAGAGAAGTTCTATGTCTTGCAGTTAGATTCCGTACTTACACCATCTCTTGTCTACGTTACGGAGGAGGAGCTTCTTTATCCGGTTCCATTTTACGAGAAGCGCGAGAACCTGAATCCCCTTACTTTTCTCGGAAACCGCCATGTGGTCTACATACGAAAAGCCTATGAGCATGAGGTCATGATATACAGAAATCTCACCGGGAACAGCTTTGATCCTCATGACGATATCGGTGTATACCCCCATGCCAGCGCAAACATCGAGACCCGCGGTGAATCAGTCTTTGCTGCCGCCAATGCCATAAACGGAAACATTGCCCACGGCTCCCATGGAGAGTGGCCCTATGAGTCCTGGGGTATAAACTGCCGGGCGGATGCGGAGTTTCGTCTTGATTTCGGGCGTCCTGTAAATATCCGTGAGGTATGGATCTATGAACGCTGCGACTTCCCTCATGACAACTGGTGGATAGAGGGAACCCTCAGCTTTTCAAACGGTCAAAAAGAGGTACTTAAGCTTGAAAAAAGAGAGGACGGAAGTGCTCAGAAATTCAAGATCACAGAGGACAATGTCACCTGGCTCACTCTGGGGGATCTCATAAAGGCTTCGGACCCAAGTCCTTTCCCGGCACTTACACAGATAAAGGTCTTCGGTACTGAGACAGGAGACAGTTACTTCTGATAAGAAGCCTGTTCTGAATACTCGATAAAACAGGAAACTGACGGATCGATTCGTCAGTTTCGATGTAAACACAGGAGCAGATTATGAGATCTTTTGAATCCTTAAATTCAGATAATAGTGAAGCTCTTTCCGGCCTCGGAACTTTGAAGCTCCCTGATATCAGTGACCGTTCATTCTGGGAAAGTCTCCCCGCAGACTATAGAGAAGAACGGCTAAAGCTCGCGGAAGATGCTGCCGCAAAGGACTGGCCCGAGATACTGATGTCTGATTATCTCCGGTTCTCCCATGACGGAAACAGAACATATTTTGAGGACAGGTTCTTTACCCGCAGAAGGATGCTCACATCCCTCGTTATGGGAGAGTGCATAGAAGCTAAAGGGAGATTCCTCCGGAAGATAATAGACGGGATCTATCTTATACTTGGCGAGACCACATGGTGTCTGCCGGCCCATAACAGCTATATTCGGGATACCAGACAGTTCACCATCCCCGACACTTCAAGACCTGTCCTGGACCTTTTTTCCGGAGAGACCGCAGCTATCCTTTCCGTGGCGGAAGCTTTGCTGCGCCCGGTGCTTTTTGATGAAAGTCCTTTTATAAGTACAGCTATCGACAATGCTCTTCATGAAAGAGTCATAGCCCCATATCTACGTTTCCATTTCTGGTGGATGGGAAACGGCCTTGAACCCATGTGCAACTGGACTCCGTGGATAACCCAGAACGTTCTTCTGACAGCTTTCACGAGACCCGTCGATACAGATTCTGTAAGGGCAACAATGAAAGCGGTAACTTCTCACGCCGATGATGAGACGACCTTCAGTAACAGAAGAATGTCGTCCGTGGAGATAGCCGAAAGGCTCCGGGATCGGAACGGAAGAGTGGAGCCACCTGACTGGCGGACTGAGCATTGGCATCCATGTGATGATGAACTGTCAAAAATCTACAGGTCGGCAGTGAAGTCAGTGCATCATTTCCTTTCGGAATACGAGGAGGACGGATGTTGCGACGAGGGTGCCCAGTATTACAGTCATGCGGGGCTCTGTCTTTTCGGGTGCCTCAGCATCCTGAATGACATTTCCCATGATACCGAAAAACCATGGTCAGGCAGCATTAAGGAATTTGCAGCCGACGAAACAAAGATACGAAACATCGCGAACTTCATCTCGAAGGTCCATGTGGGTGAGGATTATTACATCAACTTCGCCGACTGCTCACCTCACGCCGGAAGAAGGGGGGCAAGAGAATATCTTTTCGGAGCATTAACTCACGATGATGCCCTGATGAATTTTGCCGCAGAGGATTACAGGTCAGAATCCTGGACAGAACGGCTGAATCCTTCGGAGGAGAACCTCTGGTATCACCTTCTGAATGCCCGGTGTCATGAAAGGATGATGAATCAGGCTTCAGATATTTCTGCCCTTGTAACACCTGATGCGTGGTTCCCAAGCACCGGTCTCATGGTGACCCGGGACACTCATTATGTTCTTGCGGCAAAGGCCGGTGACAATGCAGACTCCCACAATCACAACGATGTGGGAAGCTTCATCCTGTATAAAGACAACAGGCCCTTCATCATCGATCTCGGAGTAGGAAGTTACACTCAGAAGACCTTTTCGAAGGACCGTTATGATATCTGGACCATGCAGTCCCGGTACCATAATCTTCCAAGCTTTTATGACACGGATGGCAGGCTCCTGATGGAGCACGACGGAGAAGAGTACCGGGCAACAGAGGTTTCCTGCCGGATGGACGAAACACATTCCATCCTCTCCATGGAGCTTCAGAATGCGTATCCGGGACTCGACGGAAAATTGCAGCGTTCCGTGATCTTCAATAAAGACTCTGTACTTGGAGACAGCACTGTGGACGACGGATCCTGTGAAGAAATTTCATATGAAGAAAAAGTTGTGATCATTAAGGATCATTACGACGGAAAGCTCAAATTTGAGGAAAACATCATCACTTACGAAAAGCCGGTGTTAGAGGATATATGTGATGAAACCTCATTATCTGAACGATCCGGTACAGACATCAGCCGAACCAAAGCCTCCCGGCAGGCTGCCGACGGAATACATGACGAAATCCACCGGAATCAGTACATCATCAAAGTGGGAAATACCGGAAAACTTCATGCTTTCGGTTTCTCTGAAATTACTGTAGAAGAACTCCCCATCACCGATCCCCGTCTCGGGGAAACATGGAAACATTCCTGCTACAGAATAAAACTTCAGGCATCAGAAGAAGATGTTTCTCTGATTTTCTCTTAAAAGCCCCCACCGGGGCTTTTTTTAGTTAAATCTTCATCACCCGTCAGGAAGAGATCACCGGATCCGAACTTTCTCAAAATCAGGTTGTGTCATTTTGAGACAAATCTTCAATGAATGAAACAATCTGATAAGGTTGCACAAATAAAAAGCTGTATAATCCTCCGAAATTAAGTATATTGCACAAAATACGTGGACTGTTGAACTTTGTCGGTGCCATAATAGAATCATAAAACTTAACGATAAGGAGGTATTTTTAATGAGAAAATCAAACATTGCTATTTTGTTAGCAGCATCAATCACTGTTGGAATGTTGGCCGGTTGTGCAGGACATGCCCCGGAAAGTGGTTCAGGCTCCGGAAGCTCCGGAGGCGAAACCATCAAGATCGCTGTAGCTGCTCCTATGACAGGTGACAATTCAGAGTATGGCATAGGCTTTTATAACGCAGCATTATTGAAAGCAGAAGAGTGGAATCAAAAAGGCGGAGTATTGGGCAAGCAGATAGAGATAGTACAGTATGACGATAAGAATACTTCCGAGGAAGCCACAACTGTTGCACAGAAGATCGTGTCCGAAAAGGATATAGTCGGTGTTATCGGTCACTTTGCTTCAGGCGTATGTATGACTGCCGCACCTATCTATCAGGAAAATAAGATCATAGAGATCTCACCTTCATCATCCCATCCGGACTATTCATCCATAGGAAACTTTATATTCAGAAATAACACGATCATTTCCAAGGAAGGCGCAGCAAGCATTGACATCGCCATCAATGATCTGGGCAAGAAGAATATAGGTATCATTTCCATCATGACCGACTGGGGAACCAATACTTCCTCCATCATTAAGGATCTGATCTCAAAGACAGATGCGAAGGTGGTAGCACATGAAGAAGTCATGGAAGGTTCCGACGACTATACACCTGCCATAACCAAGCTTAATGAGGCCGGTGCAGACGTAGTTATCTGCTGCGGCATGTACAATCTCGTTGCTCCTGTAGCAAAGCAGTATAAGCAGATAAATCCTGATATAAAGATCGTAGGTTTTTCAAATTCATACAGCCAGCAGCTTATCGAACTCGGCGGAGATGCAGTCAACGGTGTATGCTTCCCTGTAATTTTCTTCTCGGAATCAGACAACGAAGACGTTAAGGCATATGTAAAGAGCTTCACTGAAAAATACGGTAATGCTCCTTCAGCTCTTACTTCACAGGCTTATGACTCAGTAGGGATCCTTTTAACAGCGATCGAAGAAGCAGGTACAACCGATTCAGAAGCAGTACGTGAGAAGATCGCAGCCATGGACTATAAGGGTGTTACCGGTGATACAAAGTTCGATGAAAAGGGAGATGTAGACAAGTCGTTTATTAAAGTAACCATCAAGGACGGAAAGTTCGTAAAACTCGACTAGGAAGGAATAAAACATGTTAATACAGCAGGTATTTAATGGATTGGCATTGGGAATGGGATATGCGTTGATTGCCGTAGGTTATTCTTTAGTATTCGGAATACTCAGGCTGGTTAATTTTTCTCACGGTGCGATTTATGCATTCGGAGCAGAAATGGCAATGCTCACTATCAGCTTAAAATTCGGTGTTCTCCCGGGAATACTTGCTGCAATGATCCTTACAGGTGTTTTGGGAATAGTCATCGATAAGGTAGCACTTGAACCCCTGAGAAAGAAAAAATCGCCGCAGATCGCTTCATTGATAACCACAATAGGTATTTCAAATATCATCACTAACCTACTGATCGTCTTTATCGGATCAGAGAAAAGAAATTTCCAGCCTATTTTCAGTCAGACCACAGTGACAATAGGAAATATTTCCATATCCATGACCCAGATAATGATGTGCATCGTATCTCTTTTACTGATGTCTGTGCTGATGATAATCGTTTTTAAAACAAAGATCGGACTGGCAATGAGAGCCTGTGAACAGAATCCCAAGGCCGCCAATATGATGGGGATAAATGTGAACTTTGTAATATCCTTCACATTTTTCCTAGCAGGTATATCGGCAACCATCGCCGGTGCACTGGTGAGCGGTTACTATCAGATAGTTTATCCCAATATGGGCTTTATGGCAGGCTTAAAGGCTTTTGCCGCTGCGGTACTGGGAGGTATCGGAAGTCTTCCGGGAGCACTGCTGGGAGGTCTGATAGTAGGTGTTTCGGAAAGTATGGCAGCAACATTTCTGGGATCCACATACAGAGATTCTTTGGCTTTTATCATACTTATCATGGTCTTGATCATCAGACCTCACGGTTTATTCGGCAGGAAAGGAATCACAAAGGTATAGTCATGAAAGGGAAAAATACTTTATTGCACCAATATGAGTTATTTGTCGATCACAATAAACTGATACTCGCAATAATTCTGGCAGTGATCATACTTCTGTTCCCCTTCGTTATCGGAAGCCAGTATCTTCTGACTGTCTCGGTAAAGATCGGTTCTTATGTGATCCTCGCCATGGGACTGAATATCCTGACCGGTTATACGGGACTGGTCTCACTGGGGCATGCCGGATTTGTTGCCATCGGAGCCTATACAACTTCATTACTTACAGTCAGGTACAATGTGAATTTCTTTATCGCCCTGCTGGCGGGTATCACTCTTGCGGGAATAGTCGGTATACTGCTCGGAATGCCGACTCTCAGAGTAAGCGGAACATACCTCTCCATCATCACTCTGGGGTTCGGTGAGATCATAAAAATGATCGCCATGAACTGGAATGCTGTTACCAACGGCACTCTCGGTATAAAGAATATTCCGAAACCTTCCATAGGCGGATTTTCATTCACTGTTTCAAATTACGGACTGTACTATCTGATGATCTTCTTTGTGATCGTGGTTTCATGTTTTTGTCTTGCATTAGTGAGATCGAAAACCGGCAGGGCACTGATGGCGATCCGGACCGATGAGCTGGCGGCTACTATGATGGGGATCAATGTCACAAGATATAAGATACTGGCATTTTCCTTATCCGCCATTTTCTGTGCACTGGGCGGAGGCTTATATGCAACATTGATCGGATATATCGATCCCAACACCTTTAACTTTGATGTATCCACCATGATCCTGAGTATCGTCATTCTGGGAGGAATGGGAACCCTGAGAGGAATGTTCATAGGGGCGATCATTCTGATCGCGCTGCCGGAAGTTTCAAGATTCCTTATGGAATACAGATTTGTCCTGTACGGAGTCATCCTGGTGGTAATGATGAGATTCAGACCACAGGGAATTCTCGGATGGAGATCCACGATGCCGTTTAAATTATCAAAGCATGTTCAGAACGAATTGAATGATACCGATCTGATACATCAGACACATGTAGGAGAATTGGCATATGAGTGATGAAGAATTCATTCTTGAAGTCAGTGCGCTGACCAAACGCTTCGGCGGAATCGTTGCGGTGGCCGGAGTAAATATCAAAGTCAAAAAGGGTGAAGTCGTCAGTATCATCGGTCCCAACGGTGCAGGAAAGACCACCGTCTTCAACATGCTGACCGGAATATACGATGTTGATGAAGGGACTATCCGCTTTAAAGGGAAAGAGATCCAGAACGAAAATCCCCTTCATATAGTTGACGCCGGAATATCCAGGACATTCCAAAATATAAGACTGTTCGGTGATCTCAGGGTCATCGAAAATGTAATGGTGGGTGCTCATACAAAAACAGATTATGGATTTTTTGATTCTGTTTTCAGGACCCCAAAATTCAAAAAGGAAGAAGACGATAAGGTCTTACAGGCCGTGAAGCTGCTTCGTTCTATCGGACTGGATCACAGAAGGGACGATTATGCCGCAAACCTTCCATACGGTGAACAGAGAAAGCTGGAGATCGCACGTGCGATCGCAACCGGTGCCGAGCTTCTGCTGCTGGATGAACCTGCAGCCGGAATGAATCCGCAGGAATCCGCCGATCTCATGAATTTCATCCGTTCATTAAAAGAGCGCGGCTATACTGTTCTGATGATAGAGCATGATATGAGCGTAGTTATGAATGTATCAGACCGGATATATGTGATAGACCACGGAAGACCGATCGCAGACGGCTTACCGGAAGACATCGCAAATAATCAGGTTGTTATTGACGCATATCTGGGAGGTGTTCGAAATGATGCTCAGTGTTAGGAACCTGAATACCTACTATGGCGCGATCTATGCATTAAAAGGAATAGATATAGATGTAGACAAGGGAGAAATAGTATCTCTGATCGGCAGCAACGGAGCCGGGAAGACGACTCTCTTGAACACCATATCGGGAGTGGTGAAATCCTCAAAGGGACAGGTCACGTTCAAGGACAGAGACATTACCAATATCTCCCCATATCAGCTGACAAAGATGGGCGTCGGGATCTCTCCGGAAGGAAGAGAAGTATTCCCGGAACTTACTGTGGAAGAAAACCTGAGAATAGGTGCTTATATCGTAAATGATAAAGAAAAGATCAGGTCAGGCTATGACCGTGTATATGAACTATTCCCGCGATTAAAGGAAAGGACAAAACAGCAGGCCGGAACCCTCTCCGGCGGAGAGCAGCAGATGCTCGCCGTTGGAAGAGCGCTGATGTCAGATCCCGAGATACTTCTGCTGGATGAACCATCATTAGGTCTGGCCCCTAATTATGTCACTCTGATATTTGACATGATAAAGGAGATAAACAAACAGGGCGTGACCATTCTTCTTATAGAGCAGAATGCAAATATGGCACTTGCTTCTTCAGACAGAGCATATGTTATCGAGAACGGATTGGTCTCCATGTCAGGGGATGCGAAGGATATAGCCAATGACCCAAGAGTCAAAAAAGCGTATTTAGGTTTAGGTTGAGAAGGAGACATATAATGAAAAAGATTATAAATGCACCGGAGGATGTAGTTAAAGAATGCCTCGAAGGCATGCAGATGGCATACAGCGATACTCTTGATTATATCCCGGAAATGGAAGTCATCGTACGGAAAGAAATAAGAGATAAAGTTGCTGTTATTTCAGGAGGCGGTGCCGGTCATGAGCCTTTACATGCAGGTTTTGTAGGCAGAGGAATGCTGGATGCCGCAATTTCGGGAAATGTTTTTTCATCACCAAGTCCCGACAGGATCGTAGCCGCAATAGACAGAGTCAACACCGGAAAAGGTGTGTTGATGGTAATCAAAAATTATTCCGGTGACATAATGAATTTCGGTCTGGCTACAGACATGGCCGAACTGGATGGTGTGCAGATCGATAAAGTCATCGTGAAGGATGATGTTGCCGTACCGGACAGTACCTATTCAACCGGAAGAAGAGGAATAGCGGGAACCGTATTTGTTCATAAAATAGCCGGAGCAAAGGCAGAGACCGGAGCCTCCCTGAGTGAGGTCGCAGCTATAGCAAGAGAAGCTGCCGACAATATCAGAAGTATGGGTATGGCCATGACCCCCTGTATCCTTCCTGCTGTCGGTAAGCCGGGTTTCGTACTGGCAGAGGATGAGATCGAGATAGGAATGGGCATACATGGTGAACCCGGAGTGGAAAAAACCAAGGTCAAGACCGCAAAGGAAGTGGCAGAGTGCCTCCTGGACAAGATCCTTTCCGATTATGATTTTGAGAACAGTGAAGTGGCAGTGTTAGTCAACGGTCTGGGCGGAACACCTTTAATGGAGCTCTATATACTTAACCGTGAGGTGCAGAAAATACTGAAAGAGCGAAACATTAGCGTACACAGGACACTGGTTGGTAATTATACGACATCTCTTGATATGACCGGCTGTTCGATCACACTTCTGAAATTGAACGATGAACTGAAGACCTTATTGGATGCTGAATGTGATACACCTGCACTGAAATTTTATTAATGGAAGAGGGGTAAGGTAATGGCTTTTGTAATTACATCAGAGGATTATACAAAGTATCTGGCAGCAGCTGAAAAAAAGCTGGTGGATAACAAGGACTATGTTACAGAACTGGATCTGGCTACCGGTGACGGTGATCACTGGTCCAATATGAATATGGGTTTCAAAAAGCTGATAGAAAATTCCGACAAACTGGCGGAATTGAATATTTCCGATGAATTCAAGGAGATAGGGAAAATAATGATGTCGGTCATCGGCGGATCATCCGGGGTACTATACGGCAGCGCCTACATCGGGGCAGCAAAAGCTTCAAAAGGAATGGAGGAGCTTGATCGCGACGGTCTGTATGCTGTCTTAAAAGCAATGCTGGAAGCCATCATGGACAGGGGACAGGCAAAGCCCGGATTTAAAACCATGATAGACAGCCTCTATCCCGCAGTAGTTGAATACGGGAAATGCCTTGACGAGAACGTCAGCGATGAAAAACTGTGTGAAAGAGTCAAGACCGCAGCAATAGACGGGGCAAATTCCACTGCAGATATGGAAGCCGTCAAGGGACGTGCGACCTATCAGGCTGACAAGGGAGTAGGGCATCTGGATCCCGGTGCAGTTACCATGTCATATCAGATCAGTGTCTTGATGGATACAGCAAAGGAAAAGATACTTGCGTAAGTTTTTAGGAGAAGCTATGGCGGAAAATAAGAGAGATTTGCTTAAACAGGCTTTGGACAACCATGAAACTTACCGTATCCCTATGGGGTTCTGGCATCACTTCATTCTCGGTGAAGAACAGTTTAAAGGTCTACAAAATAAAGATATTCTGGAACGGGCGATAGAAGGACACAAGAAATATTTTGAAACAACGGATCCCGATATGATGAAGCTGATGAATGAAGGCTTCATGGGATATCCTCCGGTCATGGACAACAGGCTGGAAACCGGGGAGGATCTTTTAAAAATCAGGAGCCTCGGCGAAAACCATCCCTGGATAACAGAGCAGGTCGCACATGTGAGACGCCTCGTAGATCTTTTCGGTGACAAGGTCATGACATTTTACAACATCTTCGCACCGGTGCAGGTCATCCGTATACGTCTCGAATTCTATGATCTTGATTTTGAAAGATTTGTATACCTTGCAGATAATTTCCCGGACGAACTGCATGCTGCAGGAATGGAAATACAGAAGGATCTGAAGATCCTGGTCAGAAAACTGCTTACTGAAACAAAACTGGACGGCATTTACTATTGCGTTCAGAACATTCAAAGCAGGAAATACGACAGAGCTATGTATGACCGGCTGATCAGACCTACCGAAACAGAGGTTCTGGAAACGGCTAATCAGTATAGCGATTACAATATTCTCCATATCTGCGGATATGCCCACCATAAAAATGATCTCGGTTTTTATCGCGATTATGAAAGCAAAGCATATAACTGGGCGGTATTTACCGAGGGAGTATCACTTCAGGAGGGCAAGAAGCTGTTCGGCGGAAAATGTGTCCTGGGAGGCTTTGATAATAATCCCGGCACCCTGATAGACTCAGGTACCAGAGAAGAGATCGAAGCCTTCGTTCAGAAACTGATCAGAGAAAACGGTTTTAAGGGCTACATTTTGGGTGCAGACTGTTCCATACCCAACGATATCAATGATGGCAGAATTCACTGGATATCCAGAGCGGTAAAAAAAGAAAACACTACCGGAGGACAATAATATGACAGACAGAAAAAAATTAATAGATGCTCTGATGAACAACGAGGTTCCTGAAAGAGTACCCTCGGCATTCTGGCATCATTTCGTATCATTTCATGATCACTATAACGGTTCTGACCCGAAAATATACGATACTGTTCTTTCCGGACAGAAGAAATATATAAATGAGTTAAAACCGGATCTGATAAAAATAATGTCGGATGGCTTTTTCGGACACCCGTCAGTCTGCAGTAAAGTCATAAAAACCGTTGAGGATCTGAAGGAAGTCAGATCTGTCGGTCCCGACCATCCCTGGATAACCGAACAGGTGAACTATGTAAAGGATGTCTGCGACAATACAGAAAATGGAGCATATAAATATTATAATATTTTTTCTCCACTGCAGTATATCCGCTTAAGATTTGAAGAATATGATGAAGACTTCACTAAATTTGTGGCTTTATTTAAGGAAAGTCCTGATACAATGATTACAGCTGCTGAAAACATCGCACAGGATATAAAAATACTGGTAAAGAATTTATTTGAAAAGACCGGTATCGATGGAATCTACTACAGTGTTCAAAGTGTACAGGACTCATCATTTGATCATGAACTGCACAAAAAGCTGGTTGAACCTCTGGATCTGGAAATACTGGACTATATAAATACTTTTTCCGATAACGCAATACTGCATATCTGCGGTTACGGAAAATATACCAATGACCTGTCCTGGTACGCTGATTATCCTGCGAGAGTTTTCAACTGGGCGGTTTACTCAGAAAATGTTTCACTGGCTGAGGGTAAAAAAATACTTAAGGGAAAGCCGGTTCTGGGAGGTTTTGATAATACCCCGGGCACCATCCTCTATACAGGATCAGAGGAGGAATTGCGTAAAGAAATAAAGAGGATCCTGGATGAGGCCGGTACCGCCGGAGTTGCGTTAGGCGCGGATTGTACTATTTCTTCTGATATCTCTTTGGAGAGACTGGAGCTCATCAGAAAAATAGCATCAGAATATAAAGCTTAAGCTAAAGGCTGCATTATTTATATTAATGCAGCCTGTTTTGTATTTATAAAGATGGGGTACATTATGGTTGGACGCGATAGTTTGTCTGGTTTTGGAAGGTATGTTGATCAATTTGCAAAGGTTATTTCAGATGTACTGGATGCAGATGTCATGATCGTGGATAAAAAGAAGAAGATCATCGGAAAAGCCTTTAAGCACCTTGATCTTTATAATGATATTCATTCGGGCTCTCTGATCACCAAAGTGATCGAAAATAACGAGAATGTTCTGATATCAAACAAATCATTGGTGGAAGGGTGTAAAAAATGTCCGGATTACAAGAAATGTCAAATGAAGGGTTTCATCGGTGTGCCTGTACGATATGACAATGAAGTGATCGGCGCAACAGCACTTTTACTGACCAGGCAAAAATCAAAGAAGCTGTTTGATACAAAAGATTCTTCCGTTAAATTTGTCGAAAACATGGCAGAGCTTGTTGCCATACGTATCCATGAACACATTGTGAAGAAGTCACTGAAGAAAAAGGTCAATGAAGCACAATCCATCATGGATGCTCTTCAGGAGGCTTTTGTTTTTACCGATAAATACGGGAATGTAAGATATGCAAATGATTCCTTCCGGAGGATGTTTGAAGGGGAGATCGGTGAGATCAAAAATATAAAGAGTGTCTATCCTGATGTTATCCGGTTATATAAAAGAAAAAGCCGTATAGAAAATTATAAGATCAGTGTTCAGTTAAATACGAAAACATTTATCGGAACCATAAGCTGCACAGCCATCACCATGGATGATGAGGAAGGCTTCCTCTGCAGTTTTAAGTCATATGAAGACATTCATACGGATTCGATGCTGTTTAAAAACGGAAGCATGGTCACCTTTTCATGGCTTACGAAATATGTAACGAGAGAGTTCATAGAAGAGGCGAAAGACATTGCCGAAATGGATAATCATGTTCTTATCTGCAGTACAGACAATGCCTTAAATGAACTGGTCGGAAAAGCCATCGTAAATTATTCCCGGAGAAGACTTCAGAAATTCCAGATCATCAATATGCAGAATGTATATAGAGACCTGCTGGAAAGATATCTGTTCGGAGAATTCGGAGTACTGAAGGGCATGGATAAGGGCGTCATCATGATAATATGCCCGGAAAATATTCCATACTTCATTCAGGTGAAACTGGTGGATTTCATCAATATGCAGGAGTCAGCCATAACCCATGAGAAAAAAGAAGAGGTGGACATCAGATTCATTTTCTGTACCACCGAAAACCTTGCGGATCTAATGTATCAGGGAATGTTTTATAAGGGCCTTTATGAAAAATTCAAAGGCAGCATACTTCAAAACAAGGATACTCTGTTCAGTGATAAAAAGCTGTTTAACAGATTTGTATATAGCGGAATCAAGTATTATAACCGGGTATACAATAAAACCAATGAGGAGATGGTTGATGAACTGCAAAAATACCTCTGGAAACATAAAGAATCTATGGGAATATGCAAGATGGAGCTGTTTATAGAAAAAATCGTTTCATCAGAAGAAAACAATTTTCAAAGCTCTATACCGGAACCAAAAACATATAACCCCACTGAAGAAATAAGCATGGGAGAACTGGAGGAGGAAAAACTCAAAAAACTGCTGGAGAACGGACGAGACAAAAGAACCATCTGCTCCATTATGGGATATTCCAGAAGTACTCTTTACAGAAGAGTAAAACGATCAAAGCTGGAGTATCTATTATAGGCTCAAAAACTAAAAGTTATGTTCCGGCTTCTGCGTCATAACAGGAACGGGTAATTGTATCGTGATTAGCATTATTTTTAAGAGGTTTTTATGTCAAAATAACGAATTATTTTGGCACTTTACTTTTTACTTTGGCGATATTGAAAAAAAAAAAAAAATTAATAATTAAATTAGTGCAATGATACCCATTCAACTCGTTTTACATTTTAAGTAAAACTTATTTTAGCAGAAGAGCGAACATGATGAATATTTTTGATAAAAAAAATACTGATAACATCAAAGGTGATGCTGGCAAAAAAAACGGAACCTCCGTAAATAATTCGGATAATATAATGGAGCTTTGTTCTTTGGAGCGCCGTCTCTTATGTTCACTCGGTCCTAATTCAACTATAAGCACAAAAGACGATGGACCAAATGAAACATTGATCATGTCTGTATCCACCCGAAAAGGAGGGGATACAGAGACAACAGACTTCTTATCGTGCGAATATACTTCAACAGATAATAAAAAAGAAATCGAAAAGATGATGGATATCTTGTCATCCGATCTTCAAAAGTCCAGGAGCAAGGGAACAAAATATTTCATTGTACCCGAGACAGGACTGGATTTGTATGCCTACATCAAGAACCGACCTGACCTTGAGATCGACATGGATGATCTGGCAAATGAGATCTTAAACAATAATGATAAAAAGTTCAGAACTGATTTCGTCAGACACATACAGGAAGGAAAAAAAGTCAATATTTTCATTGCCTTGAACAATCTTTACAACAAGGTAGCCTACAGTATGCTCAAAAATGCATATAATATGTATTCCGGCGTTCATTTTTATGAAATAGAACCTGATACTACCGGAGGTGATATTACCTGGCAGAACAGTACCGTTGAATCATATCTTTCACTTTACCGAAATGTTATGAATATCGGTATAGGCATCACGGGGCAGGAACCAGCCTACACACTCGCACTTGTACAGACCGAAGAAAAAAGTGTTATTTCTCAGGTAGCGACTCTTACCATGACACCGTTAAATGCCAGAGAAGAACTCCTGGAGGCTCAGGCCATAGGTCATGCCCGTGACATGTTAAAGGTCGGACAGAAGAAATCACTCAGCACTGAGGTTGTCGAAAAGGCTATCAGAGACATGGCAAAGGAAGCTGCTCTCTACAAATATGATGAGTACAGATACCATGAGTTCGAAACCATGGCTACTAATTCAAAGCATATCGAGAACGGCTTATGTATTGTGAAACTTCCTTTTAACGATGCCACTTTGATACAGAATTATTTCATAGAAGCCCATACAGGACTTTTGACCATCATCCAGGAAAAGGAGCTGTACTATTACGGAAAACCTGAAACTATTTTTCTGTTGACCGATGAGTATGGATGGTCATTAAACAAAGAAGGTATCGCGCATAAGGATTTCGATAATCGAAAAGCAATTTATGAACTGTCTGATATGACAACGAAGAGAGAATTCATAAAATCCCTCAATGCAACGATTGAAAACAGAAGCAGTCTGAGACAGGCATACGATTCTATAAGCAAGATCTCAAAGAGATTCAATGAGAACATGGGAATCGATATGGAAGGTCAGTTCAAGCTCCTGAAGTATGTGGATGCGATAAAGGATGATGAGACTAAGATGAAGTCTGTACGAAGGATCATAACCGAGACCCTGACTCCACGATCAACCTTTAATCCCTTCGGTGAGCTTTTCAATCACAATTTCTTTAATCAAAAATGATATCGGAACAGGGTGCTGTCGCATTAGATGATTAAATAAAGGCAGCCGTATTATGGGATTGCCCCCATCAATACGGCTGCCTCTCTGTTACCCTTCACTTTTTGCCTGTATGAATTCTCTCGGTGAAACCCCTGCCACCTTTTTGAATACCTTGGAGAAGTAGTAGGCGGACTCGAAGCCGAGGGCGTCAGCCACTTCGTAGACCTTCATGTCATCGGAGAGGAGCATCTTCTTTGCATGCTCTATCTTCCTGGTATAAACATACTCGGAAAAACCGATATCTGTGTTCTTTTTGAAGAGAACTGAAAGGTAGGCAGGAGAGAGTCCGAAGGCATCGGCTATCTCGTTCAGCTGCAGCTTTCCGTTCAAATTATGGTCAATGTAATCCTGTATGGTGGATATGAGCTTATCCTTACCGGAACGACGATTGGCACCTACTATATGGCTGAAAAGTCTTATGGGGGCATCATGATCCGCCTCTTTTTCTGCAGCCTCAGCCTCCTCAAAGGTAGTATGGATCTCCATAGGTGCAGATACGGCGGTTCCGATACCGAATCGAAGAGAGACATTAAAATAATTGTTTATCATGGTGTGGGCATTTTCCACCGCTTCCTGAATGTGAGTCATGCTTTCCGCCACAGGAGTGTTCTCCGTAAAGAAGAACAGGATGGTGAAATGCTCGGTATCGTTCGAAACGATATAGCAGGGAGCATAACGCTCAACTATTTCCCTCGTCATGGAAAGGCAGGAGCGATACAGCGTGATCATATGTGAAGATTCTGTATTACTGCTTTCGTTAGCGATCTCCGCAAACGCCGCAATATATCTGTTGTATTTGAAATCCATCTGAACATTGGAAGCTTCATGTTCAAGAGCTGTTTCCTCTTCAAACTCACCATGGAGAAGCTTCATCATGAAATGCTGCCTCAGTTCTTCAAGCTGAACCGTATCCGCATTCTGCGAAAGTTCCGGGCCCTTTTGAACAGCCGGTTTTTTCACCTGATTTACACGGGCGATAGCTTTTTTGATGGCATCTGAGAGCTGTTCCTTATCAAGCTCTATCTTTACAAGATAGTCCACTGCCTGATAGGAGAGGGCCTTACGGACCATATCGAACTCTTCATAGGCTGTCAGCATGATAAATGCGGGCACCGGTCCATAATGCTTATTTGATTCTGCCAAAAGCTCAAGTCCTGTCATGACAGGCATCTTGATATCAGCGATAACTATATCAGGGCTCTGTGCCCCGATGATATCAAGGGCGTCCTTTCCGTTGGAGGCAGAACCTATGACCTCAACATTTTCAAATCCCTGAAGCATGGATTTGAGCCCCACCTGAACGAGAGGCTCGTCATCAACGATCAAAACTCTATACATTGTTCTTTACCATAAATCAGCACCGGTATGTGCTGTTTTTCTCTTTCCTGAATTTAATGCCCTTCTAAGATCACACTGCGTTAATCATTCATCCTTAATTACATACGGCAGTGTAAATCTCATGATAGTATACTCCGAAACCTCCGAAATAATGGAAAGTCCGTACTCTTCGCCGAAGGTGTACTTAATGCGCTGGGAGACATTGGCAACTCCTATATGACGGAAGAAATCGTCAGCCCCCTCAAGCTCACCTGAGAGAGTTTTTTCGATCTGCTCCTTGGTCATACCGACACCGTCATCCCTGACTTCGATTATGAGAAGTTTTCTTTCCTGAGTATCACTTTCAGATGCCATGCCCAAATCATTTCTCTCAGGGATCTGGCTATTCAAAACGCCGATATCCTTAGGGCTTCCCATTTCATTTGTATTTCCGCAATACTCACAATAGACCGAAAGTACTATCTTTCCTGCGCCGCCCTTTGGCTCGATGCCATGGAAGATGGCATTCTCGATGATAGGCTGCAGCGAAAATCTGTTCACGGAGGCCTTAAGAAGTGTCTCATCCTTTATGTCATATTCAAGCTCGATGGTTCCGCCGTAACGGTACTTCATGATGGTGAAATAGTCCTTCACCAGCTGAAGCTCCTTCTCAAGGCTGATGACATTCTCCTTGCTCTTTGAGATATTCCTGAGAAGTCTTGAAAGAGCGGTAGACATGTCGGCGATGCCGTCTGAGCCCTGAATGGTGGCCATCCACTTGATGGTATTCAGTGTATTGTACAGGAAGTGCGGATTTATCTGGGACTGAAGTATCTGATACTCCAGCTCCTGCTTTTTCTTCTCGTCCTGCACCTTCTTGTCCATCAGATTCTGAACGTTTAGCGACAGGGTGTTAATGCCTGCGCCGATAGCTCCCAGCTCCGAATCCCATTCTATGGTCTCGTCACGGGTGAAATCCCCCTTGCCTATCCTGTCAAGCTTTCTCAAAAGCTTTGTTATAGGTACATTTATCACATGATTCATACGGCGCCAGAGAAGAAGACCTATACATATGATGAAAAATCCCATGAGTCCGATGACTGCTATGTAGAAATTCATCCTGACGTTCATGCTTCTTTGTGATGGAAGAAGATAGAGACTGAATGCCTTATTCTTGAGGTTGTAACTCACTGTTCCTTCAGGCACATTTCCCTCAATAAGCTTACCGTCCTTATACTCATATTTATGTCCTTCACCTATAGCGACAAACACCCTTTCATCCTTTTCCAGTCTGTAATCACTGAAGATGGATGTAATGATAGAAGGAGACAGCTCCATATAAACAAAACCGACTATGGCAGAAGAGGATGATGACTGAATGGGCCTCACCATAGGGATAATGCTGTCACCGGTATGTACATTCACAGGACTCTGTTTTAATCCGAAATACTGAAAGTCATCCGCATTAAGAAGCTGATAAAAGTAGTTTGTAGACATTATCTTTCCCGTGACACCGGAAGTAGATGTTATAGCTGCATTTTTTATGGATTGAAGATAATGCTGCCCATCCATGGTGCTCACGAGGACTCTCTGAATGTGACGTGTACGTCCCATAGCGTTGTACTCGTCATTAAAATGCTCCCAGGTGGAAAGGGCAAGGCGCCTCTCGACTCTGTTCTTTTCCTGCAGTTCCTCGGTGGTCAGCGGCTCGTCCCTGTCGGATACGGCACTTCCAGCGGTCATCCTGTTAAGATAAGTGTTGATGGTGCTGTCTATGGTGGTCCAGAGAGCGAAATTTGTGGCATTGTCCAGCGACTTATCCATCTCGGAACCAAGAAGCTGCAGGCTGCTCATGGCAGTCTGACGTACATTTCGTCTCAGATTATCTCTGATGTAAAAGAAACTGATGGCCGTGATCATGAGAGACATCAGTATGGCAAAGCCCATGGAATACACGACTATCTGAAATCTTATAGAACTGAATCTTTTATTTATATCCGGACTTTTTTTCATATGATCTATGTCCTTTTAAGTTCTTTTAGTCTTTTTATATCAAAAAAAGCCATCAAAAGAACTGATTCAAAAATTTCTGCATCTTTTTCAAATAAAAATACATCTTTTCAAAACCTGCTAAAAAAAAGCAAAATTGCTCTGAAAAATTTGTATTCCGTTAAAAACAGAGAAATTCTACAATAAATTCAAGCTTAAGGCAATGTGCCGGAAACGCTCGAAAGAGTGTAGACATTGACCCATCGGAAACAGTCGGATCATGGACCCGTAAGTGGTTCCGGCAAAAATCAAGGGGTTATACAAAACCCGAAAATAGGAGGATAAACATGAAGAAGATCGTTAGTTCAGTACTGGTTGCATCTCTTGCTGCAACATCCCTTGCCGCTTGCGGCGGAAGCAGTACACCGAAAGAGACAGCAGCTGCTACAACTGCTGCGGCAGCAGCCGAGACAAAGGCTCAGGAGGAGAAGGCAACTGAAGCTGCTACAGAGGCAGCCGGCGGAGATGCCGTAACACTGAAGTGGGCACTTTGGGATGCATCATCCATCACCTACTATCAGCCGCTTATCGATGCATACAAGGCTGATCACCCGAATGTAAACATTGAAATGGTAGACCTTGGTTCAACAGACTACTCAACTGTTCTCGGAACACAGCTTTCAGGCTCAGGTTCAGACTTCGACGTAGTTACCATCAAGGATGTTCCCGGTTACATGACACTTGTAAACAAGGGTGTTCTGGAGCCACTGAATGACAAGATCAAGGAAGCCGGCATCGACCTTCAGCAGTACGGCGGAATCACTGATCAGGTAACCATCAACGACAACCTCTATGAACTTCCTTTCCGTTCAGACATCTGGGTTCTTTACTACAACAAGGACGTTTTCGACAAGGCAGGAGTTGATTATCCTACAAATGATATGACATGGGAGCAGTACGATGAGCTGGCTCGCAAGGTAACAGATACAACACCGGGTTCAGAAGTATACGGTGCTCACTATCACACATGGAGATCAACTATCCAGCTTGACGGTATCCTCGATGGAAAGAACACCATCGTGGGCGGCAACTACGATTTCACAAAGCCATACTATGAGATGGTTCTCAAGCAGCAGCAGGACGGTGTCTGCATGGATTATGCAACACTTAAGACACAGGGTCTTCACTACAGCGATGCATTCGCTCAGGGCAATGTTGCTATGATGAACATGGGTTCATGGTTCATTTCTACACTCATCAACAAGATCAAGTCCGGTGAGTACACAGACTGCACAAACTGGGGCATGGTAAAGTATCCTCATGCTGAGGGCGTTGAGGCAGGTTCAACACTTGCAACCATCACAGCTCTTGCACTTCCTACAACAGCTCCTCACAAGGACGAGGCATGGGACTTCATCAAGTTCGTAACAGGAGAGAAGGGTGCACAGGTTCTTGCTGATACAGGAAACATTCCTGCTATGACAAATGACAGCATCGTTTCAGCCATCGCTTCTATGGAAGGATTCCCACAGGATGAAACTTCAAAGGAAGCTCTCGTAACAACTCACACATATCTTGAGATGCCTGCAAATGACAAGTCATCAGAGATCGAGACAGTTCTCAACGAGCAGCACGACCTCATCATGACAGAATCTTCAACTATCGATGAGGCTGTACAGGCTATGAACGAGGGCGTTCAGGCTATCATCGGCTAATGCTTACACCTGTTTGACAGAAATATACTTACTTGAATAAAAGACTATCGGGGGCTGTCGCACGACAGTGCGGCGGCCCTCATTCTATGAATTATCATCAAAACCGGATCCATTCACCGGATAATTCCGATCCATGAATGCAGTTTTGATCCAAAAATCAGGAGGCACTATATGACAGCAGCTACAACAGTGAAAACAACAAGCGTGGAAGAAGCTAATCGCAGAAAGCTTAAACAGGCACTGGTTGCCTATTCCTTCATCGCGCCGAATTTCATCGGTTTCGCCATATTTACCCTTGGCCCCATCATCCTCGCCATGATCATGGCATTTATGGAGTGGGACGGAAGTAATCCATGGAAATTCGTAGGAATTCAGAACTTCGTGACCATCTTTTCCGATGACCGTTTTCTGGCATCTCTGAAAAATACCGTTATCTACAGTATCTTCACAGTTCCTCTTACACTAATGATAGCACTTGGTCTCGCCATCCTTCTCAATCAGAAGATAAAGGGCAGAAACTTCTTCAGAACAGTGACTTTCTTCCCATATGTAGCTTCACTTGTTGCGGTGGCAGCTGTATGGAACATGCTTTTCACACCGGCAAAGGGCGGAGTCATTAACCAGCTCCTTCTCAATCTTTTCCATATACCGGCTCTCAAGTGGGCAGCTTCTCCGAAGACTGTTCTCATGACCATCATCATGTTTTCGATCTGGAAGAATATGGGATACTACATGGTCATCTATCTTGCAGGTCTCCAGAACATCAACACAGAGCTTTATGAGGCGGCAGGACTCGACGGTGCCAATGTATGGCAGAAGTTCAAGTATGTTACCGTTCCTCAGTTAAAACCTACAACATTTTTCGTAATCATCATGCTCACCATCAACTGCTTCAAGGTTTACGACATCGTATATATGCTCGCAGGAGGCAGCAACGGAGTCATTAACAAATCCGCCATCGTTCTTGTCTACTACATCTACGAAGAGGCGTTCAGAAACTGGAATCTCGGCATCGCCAGCGCAGGCTCTCTGGTACTTTTCGCCATCGTTCTTGCCATCACCATAATCCAGTTCAGCGGCGAGAAGAATTACGCTAATGACTAATGTGGCTGATTCCGAAGGGATCTGGCACCCAACGCCGGCCCCTCGCGAAGCGAATTCCATTGGCCGGCTTTCCCAGATAATGTGGCTGATTCCAGAGGAATCTGGCACCCAACGCCGGTCCCTCGCGATAGCGAGCCTTGAATGGGCTGACGTTCCCAGATAATGTGGCAGGAGGATACTTGAAATGAAAAGCAAATCAACAAATGAAACAATCGGAAAGACTCTGGTATATACAGTACTTATAGTGTTCGCAGCGATCATGCTTATTCCTTTCATATGGATGATCACAGCATCACTCAAGTTCAACAAGGACATCTTCGTTATACCTTATCAGTGGTTCGGATATGAGCCGCAGTGGAGAAATTATCTTGACATCTGGACCAAGATACCGCTCCTTACCTTCACAAAGAACACAGTAAAGCTCACTCTTATCGTGACTTTCTTCCAGCTTCTTACATCAAGCTTCGCGGCATATGCATTTGCAAAATTAAGATTCAGGGGAAGAGACTTCCTGTTCCTCGCATATGTTGCCACCATCGCGATTCCATGGCAGTCCTACATGGTCCCACAGTTCCTTTTCATGAGAAGACTGGGACTTGCGGACACCCACCTGTCCATCATCATACTTCAGGCCTTCACAGCCTTCGGCGTTTTCATGATGCGTCAGTTCTACGAGGGTATCCCGGATTCTCTCTGTGAAGCAGCCAGAATCGATGGAATGAGCGAGTATCAGATCTACCTGAGCATCATGCTTCCCCTTTCGAAGCCGGCTCTTTCAACACTGACTATTTTCACCTTTGTAAATACCTGGAATGACTTCCTGGGACCACTCATTTACCTCACTTCCGAGAGCAAGAAAACTCTTCAGATCGGTCTCAAGATGTTCATATCACAGTATTCCGCAGAGTACGGTCTCATCATGGCCGCTTCCTGCATCAGCCTTATTCCTGTAGTTATCGTATTCCTGATGCTCCAGAAATATTTCGTAGCAGGAATCGCAAGCTCCGGTGTAAAGGGCTAATATCTATCCCGGAAACAGTGGTACTGGTACATACACAAAATATTTCAATGAAAGTGTGTGTTGCTCCTCATTCTGCAGGCAGCTTCCGAATCTTTCATAATAAAATCAACTACTTTTTTAACCTATTAACTCATGATCTATCCTCGTGTTTACTAATCAGCCAGTATCATTTTTTCAAAGGAAACCGAAGTCATATTTGAACTTCGGTTTCTCTTTAATCTATAGACTTTTGTGAAAACTTGCTGATGCTGTGACCGGGATTTTACCGGCATAACGGATTTCACAGATTTAATCCAGAATATTCAGAAAGGGCTATACATGATGGCAACTTGGATAAAGGAGCAGGACATCGCTCAATATAAAGAAATTTCAGAAGAAGAGGTAACCGCCGCTCTCGATTTTGCAGTCACTCAGGTGGAAAGAAACCTTCCGGATTTTACAGACAGTTTTCCGGGACCTGCAAGCTTTTCAGGTTTCTATAAACCGGGAGAGAACAGGAACTGGACCACCGGCTTCTGGACCGGAGAGATATGGCTTTCCTATGAAAGAGCCAAAGGTGTAGAAAAGGAAAGGCTGTTAAATGCCGGTCTCACTCAGGTTTCATCCTTCCATAAAAGGATCGAAGATAAGTTCGATGTAGACAACCATGACATGGGTTTTCTTTTCAGCCCATCCTGCGTTGCAGCCTACAAGCTTACAGGAAACGAAAAAGCGAAAGAAGCCGCCATACTTGCAGCAGAGCAGCTCATAAGAAGATTCCATCCTATAGGAGAATTTCTGCAGGCCTGGGGCTCCATGGATGATCCCGGAAACTACCGTTTCATCATAGACTGCCTTCTGAACCTACCGCTTCTTTACTGGGCATCAGAGGTAAGCGGTGATGTGAAATACAGAGACATTGCCGAAAAACATATCCATACAACGATGAAATATATCCTGAGAGAGGATGACTCCACCTGGCATACTGTTTTCCTTGATCCGAAAACAGGGGAGTTCTCACACGGTTCCACCTGTCAGGGCTACAAAGACGGTTCCGCATGGGCGAGAGGTCAGGCCTGGGGCATTTACGGCACAGCAGTGGCCTACAAATACACTAAGAGAGAAGAGTACATCGCATATTTCAAGCGTATAGCCACATATTTCCTTAACCATCTTCCGAAGGATCTCATTCCTTTCTGGGACCTTACCTTCGGTGGAGAATCAGAGGGAACGGAGCCGAGAGACTCAAGCTCCGCTGCCATCGCAGCATGCGGTATGCTTGAAATGTCAAAGTACATGGAGCCTTCAGATGCCGCCTACTATCGTTCTGTGGCAAAGAAATTCATGAAGGCACTTTTCGACGGTTACCGCGTGAAGAACGGTGACAGTTCAAACGGCCAGATACTTCACGGAACCTACAGCAAGAAGACACCATTCAACACCTGCACTGAAGAAGGTGTTGACGAATGTATAATCTGGGGAGATTACTACTACATGGAAGCCCTCACAAGGCTCCATACCCCGGACTGGAAGATCTACTGGTAAGTTCAGAAACGTTAAAAGTCGATATTGAATCGTTTCGCACTTCGTGCGGGCTAGTGCTATAGGGCAGGTTACTGCGGAACCGGTCACGAGGCTCACGATTCTCATAATGTTTACGGAGGACAACGATGTTATTTCCAATAGAAAACAGATCCAGAGCCGTCATGAAGCTTGACGGTCTCTGGAAGTTTAAAATAGATAAAGGTGAAGCCAGGACTGAGCAGTGGGAAAAGCATTTCCCCAAGGATGCGGAGGAGCTTTATGTTCCGGCTTCCTACAACGATCAGCGTGAGGACCCGGTCTACAGAAGTCATACAGGAGAAGCCTACTATGAAAAGACCTGTGTGGTCCCTAACTTTTTTAAAGGACAGCGTTTATTCCTTAGATTCGACGCTGTGGCTCATGACAGCACGGTGTGGCTTAACGGAGAAATGCTCATGACCCATAGAGGCGGTTTCCTGCCTTTTGAAGCTGAGATAACCGGTCTTGTAAAGCCCGGTGAAGAAATAAAGCTCACTGTTTCCTGCAACAACCGTGTCGATCATCACACGCTTCCCATGGGAAATGAAGAGGGTACAGCCTTCTTCGGTTCTGACAATGCTCAGGTCCCTGCGGTTCAGAAAGCAAAGGAACATCGCGGAATCGTGAACCTTCCGAATTTCGACTTCTTTAACTATGCGGGAATCAACCGCCATGTTTCCATCTACACAACACCTATTGATTACATAAAGGATGTGACCATCGTACCTGATGTCGAAGGAGCTGACGGAGTGGTGAACTACAGTGTTGAAGCTTTTGGTGAAGAAGAAATTCATGTAGAAGTTCTGGACCGTGATGGCGAGGTCGTTGCCGAAGCAACAGGCGCTTCCGGCACCATCCGTATCCCAGATGCTCATCTCTGGAATCCATGGCCGAAGGATCCATACCTATACAGCCTGCGTGTTCGTTTCGGAGAAGACGAATACACTGAGGACTTCGGCATCCGTACTGTAAAAGTCGAAGGCACAAGATTCCTTATCAACGGAAAGCCATTTTACTTCAAGGGATTCGGAAAGCATGAGGACTTCTATGTTTCCGGCAGAGGCATTAACGAAGGACTCAATGTAAAGGACGTGAGCCTCCTCCACTGGATAGGAGCCAACAGCTTCAGAACCAGTCATTATCCTTATGCGGAGGAGATGTACAGACTCTGTGACAGAGAAGGTATCGTTATCATTGACGAAACCCCGGCTGTGGGTATCGCCGGCGGCGGAGTAGCGGATCCCTATACCTTCCCTATAAAGGACTATCATAAAAGCATCCTAAAAGACCTTGTGGCAAGAGACAAGAACCATCCTTCAGTTGTCATGTGGTCCCTCGGAAACGAGCCGGACACCGAGAACTTCCCTGAGTCTGCATACAAGTACTGGCATGAGCTTTACAAGTATACTCATGAGCTGGATCCTCAGAACAGACCTGTCACCCTTGTCTGCTGTCAGAATGACTACACACGGGACATCACCACGAGAACCATGGATGTGGTCTGCATTAACCGATATTACGGCTGGTACAACCTTTGCGGCGACATGGACAGCGCCATCTATGCATGGAATCTGGAGCTTGACTTCTGGGCAGAGCAGGGTAAGCCTGTGATGGTCACAGAGTACGGCTGCGATACTTTGCCGGGGCTTCACGGAACCATTGCCGAGATGTGGACGGAGGAATTTCAGGCGGAGTACTATCGCCGTATAGATGCGGAGTTCGACAAGCGTGACTTCTTTATGGGAGAGCAATGCTGGGCCTTCGCAGATTTCGGCACCATTCAGGGTGTGTACAGGGCAGACGGTAATAGAAAGGGCGTCTTCACCAGGGAACGCCGTCCGAAGATGGCTGCGCATTTCCTGAAAAGCCGCTGGGAGAAGCTGCCTAATTTTGGATATAAGGCTAAATAAAAACCATCAAGGAGACAATTATGACATTATCCGGTATCACTCCATCGGATCTTACTCAAAAAAAGAAAGCTCAGGACATCCTTCTCCGCATTCTGAAACCGCTCATTCCATTCTATTCTGAATCAGGAGCGAGACTTCGGATAGGAGATACCCGAACTCACTACGAACTGTCTTCACAGGAGATGGAGGCATTTGCACGCCCACTCTGGGGGCTGGTTCCTCTAGTTGCCGGATTAAGTGCCAATGAGAAAAAATGGATCAAAGAGGCTATAGCCGCATCCGGAAAAACCACTTTAATAATCGAAGACCACTTATCCATAACGGCTGAACTTATCCGGATCTATCAGGATGGTATCACTGCCGGAACCGATCCCGGGTCACCGGACTATTGGGGACTTTGTCATGACTTCGATCAGAAATTCTGTGAGATGCCGGCTATCGGCTTTGCCATGCTTTATGCTCCTGAATTTTTCTTTGATAACCTTTCCGATCCTGCAAAGAAAAATCTTTCGGACTGGCTGAACGAATGTAACCGCCACGATCTCTGCGCCTGCAACTGGCAGTTCTTCCAGATCATTACGAACCTTGCACTGAAGGTTCGCGGACTTCCATACAGTAAAGAGAATATGGAAAACGGCCTCAGAATGATAGATGATTACTATGCGGAAGGCGGCTGGTACAACGACGGTAACGGCGGAGACAAGGACTATTACAATCCTTTTGTCATGCTGAGCTTCGGACTTATCTACAGAGATTTTATGAAGGATGAAGATCCTGAACGTTCCAGGAGATTTCTCGAAAGAGCCCTGGAGTTTGGAAAGGATTATGCGCATTTCTTTGATGATAACGGAAGCTGCTTCCCATATGGAAGATCCATGACCTATCGTTTCGCTCAGAGTGCATTCTGGTCCACCTGCCTCATGACAGGAGTGTATCCAATACCGGAATCAAGGATACTTAAGCTCATCAGCACAAATCTCTCCCGGTGGCTTAGCTGTCCGATCTTTGACAATGCCGGGATCCTCACCATAGGATACGGATACGGAAACCTCCAGATGTCTGAGAGTTACAATGCTCCCGGCTCACCATACTGGGCCCTTCAGGCATTTTTCTATCTGACACTGCCATATGATGATAAGCTTTGGGAAATTACAGACAGGATCAGTCCTGATCCGGGATCAACAGAAACGATACATTTACAAAATGAACAGGCTGAAGTATCCGAATGTATTTTCCTTTCCCATGTACCCATGCTTCTGCAGCGCTCTGTACAGAATGGTCACTGTGATCAGGTCACGGCACTGGTACCGGGAAAAACCTCTCACGAAGGTCACAGCCACAATATAGAAAAATATTCAAAGTTCGCATACAGCAGTAAATTCGGCTTCAGTATTGCCCGTTCAAATGCGAGCCTTGAGGAGAATGCTCCTGATTCCACTCTTGCCTTTGTAATAGATGGTTTCGTCTACACAAAGAACAGGACAGAAGAGGGCTATATGATCGATGAAGACCATATCGAGATGCACTGGAGTCCCGTCAGAGGCATTGACGTGATCACCATACTGCGTCCTACAGAACAGGGTCATATCCGGGAGCACACGGTTAATGTTTCCGAAGCTCTCTATAAGGATGTTGAGATAAAAGCCTATGACTGCGGATTCGCGATTCCCGAACAGCCTGCATTTGCAAAAACAGACTCTGAGTCACATGCATCAGATAGTATTCCTGATTCAGTATCTGACTTCACATGCACCGTTCATTCTCTTGCAGGAGATGGCCGCGACGAAGTACTGATTCCCGAACCCAATACGAACCTGATCTATCCGAAAACAAGGATCCCCATGTCGGTTTACAGAATAAAACCGGGAATTAACAGACTAAAAACAGAATTTTTGTATATTTAAGAAACTTTAGGAGCATATCACCCCATGACACATGTTCAGCATCCGTTTCCACCGCTTTATGACAGCGAGTCCAAAATACTGATTCTCGGAAGCTTTCCCTCCGTCAAATCGAGAGAGCAAATGTTTTTTTACGGACATCCCCAGAACAGATTCTGGAAGGTCATCGCCGCTGTTTTCGATGAAACGGTTCCGATGACCATAGAAGATAAGAAACTGCTTTTGAGAAAGCATCATATCGCCCTTTGGGACGTGATCAGTTCCTGCGATATCAAAGGCTCATCAGATTCCAGCATAACAAACGTTGTTCCCAATGATCTGTCTAAGATCCTTAATCATACAGACATCCGCCTCATCATAGTGAACGGAAAAACTGCAGAAAAATATTTCAATAAATATATCAGGGACCGGATAAAACGGGATGCCGTATGTCTTCCTTCCACAAGCCCTGCAAATGCAGCATGGGGCCTTGAAAGACTTACAGGCGAATGGAAAAAGACATTGATCACCTGTTGAATCACCGATTTACAAAGAGAAAAAGATGTCTAAAACCGATTGACTCATGACCAACTTACGCTCAAAATTAAGCTTAAGTATGGTCATGAGTTTTTTTGTAAAACTGTGATTAAACAGTTTTTCCTGCCGATTCTTTAATATATACAAAATCATGAGTATGGAAGGGTTTTATTATGAAAAATTTTTTCAAGAAACTGTTTTGTATCTTTTCTCTGGCATTTCTTTTTTTGCCCGTTCTTTTCTCTGAAACGGCATTGGCTAATGGCAGCGTCACTGATTCCGGAATGCACTGGCAGGACTATGAAGTAAAACGTATAGGTGTCCTCACCGGAACTCTCATGGAGGATGCTGCTGCCAGATACTTTCCCGACTGTGAGCACCTTTATTACAACAATTACCTGGACTGTAATTCTGCACTTCTTGCCGGAAAGATCGATGCCTACCTGGGCGACGAACCGAACCTGAAAACTATTCACGCAGAGAACCCGGATATCGATTATATTCACGATCGCATAACCAGTCAGAACTACAGCTTCGCATTTCGTAAGAACGATGAGAAAAGCGCGGAACTGTGCGAAGAGCTGAATGAATTTTTAAAGAAGATCCGGGCTGACGGCACCCTTAAGGAAATAGACGATATCTGGATGGGTGTTGACGAAGAGAAAAAGTTTGTCAACATGGATGACCTTACAGGAGAGAACGGAACCATACATGTCATCACCACCTCCACAGATATGCCATGGTCCTATATAAAGAACGGCAAAAATGTAGGCTATGACATAGATCTCGTGGTTCGTTTCTGCCGTGACCGGGGATACGCACTGGATCTCGGTGACGTGGATTTTTCAGCCAGGATCCCGGCCATAAAATCCGGCAAATACGATTTCACCACTGATATGAATGTCACACCGGAACGCTCCGAAGAAGTGCTGTTTTCCGATCCCACAAGCTCAGGGGGCATAGTACTTGCGGTTCTTTCGAAAAATCTTTCAGCTTCCACAGAAAGCCGGGATCCCTCTAAAGAGCCGGAATATAGTACATTTGATGAGTTGAACGGAAAGACCATTTCCATGCTGAACGGAGCTCCATTTGAATCTCTCATTGCCTCCAAGGTAAAAAGTGCCGGAGAATATACCTATTTCGCATCCATGGCTGACATGATGCTTGCCCTCAAGACCCACAAGACCGATGCGGGCTTTATGAACAATGCTGTTGCAGAGCTGGCTGTGAACCGTGATGAAGACCTGGCCCTTTTCCCTTTAAATCTAGGTGAGACCACCTTTGGATTCGGTTTCGCAAAAGACGATGAAAGGATAAAAGAGTGGCAGGCAGCCTATGACCGCATCCCGCAAGCTACCAAGGACGCTCTCTGGAAAAAATGGACAGGAGCGGATGACTCTGTAAAAACTGTTCCGAAACAGGAATGGCCGGGCAAAAACGGCACTGTAACTGTCGCTACAGGTGATGCCTTACAGCCTATGAGCTATGTAGGCGCAGACGGAGAGATCCTTGGCCTTGATGTGGAGATGCTGCTCCTCATCGCTGAAGATCTGGATGTACACATCGAATTCATACCTCTGGACCTCTCAGCCGTTCTTTCTTCCATAGGCTCCGGAAAAGCAGATATCATCAGCGGTTCACTGGTCGTTTCGGATGAACGAAAGGAATCCCTGAACTTTATAGAATATCTTCCTGCATACTACGTGCTTATCGTGAGAAACGGAAAAGGTGCCGGAATGGCAGAGGACGATTCCTTCCTCGGCAGCCTGAAGGGAAGCTTCGAAAAAACCTTTATAAGAGAGGACCGTTATAAGCTTTTTATTTCCGGAATCCTCACCACACTTATCATAACCGCACTTTCCATAATCTTCGGAACCGCCCTTGGTTTCCTTATGTATATGCTTTGCCGAAACGGGAACAGGTTTGCCAATGCCTTTGCCGGTTTCTTTGTGTGGCTGGTACAGGGTATGCCTATGGTAGTGCTTCTCATGATCCTGTACTACATTGTTTTTGCGAAATCCCAGTTAAACGGAACAGCTGTAGCCATAATCGGATTTACTCTTGTATTCGGCTCAGGTGTTTTCGGAATGCTCAAGTCCGGCGTTGGCGCCATCGATAAGGGTCAGACAGAAGCTGCCTTTGCTCTCGGTTACGGGGACATACACTCCTTCTTCCGTATCATACTCCCACAGGCGATACCTCATTTTCTGCCGGCCTTCAAGGGTTCCATAGTGGCCCTTGTGAAGTCCACAGCCATAGTCGGTTACATTGCCGTTCAGGATCTCACCAAAATGGGAGACATCGTGCGGGGAAGGACCTATGAAGCATTTTTCCCGCTTATAGCTGTAGCAGTCATATACTTTATACTTGGCGGTATCCTTACCTCCATAGCAGGAAAGATAGAAATAAACATTGACCCTAAAAAGAGAAAGAGAGAAGACATACTCAAGGGGGTGAATACTCATGATTGAGATCAGAAACCTGACAAAAAAATATGCCGATGTCACACCTCTTAATGATGTTTCCTTCACCATCCATGACGGCGACGTAATTGCCGTGATCGGTCCATCCGGTACAGGAAAATCAACTCTTATCCGCTGTATGAATCTTCTGGAAAAACCAACATCAGGACATATCATATTTGACGGTGAAGACATTACCGGAAAAGGCTACGACATCAAAAAAGCGAGACAGAAGATGGGCATGGTATTCCAGTCCTTTAACCTCTTCGGACATCTCACGGTCATCGAAAACCTGATGCTGGCCCCCATGGATCTTCTGAAAAAGAGCAGGCAGGAAGCCTATGATAAGGGCATGGAACTTCTGAAAAGAGTGGGAATGGAGGACAAGGCCCTGAGCTATCCTGATGAACTTTCCGGAGGACAGAAGCAGCGTGCCGCCATTGCAAGGACCCTTGCCATGGATCCGGAGGTCATACTTCTTGACGAGCCTACCAGCGCCCTGGATCCTACCATGGTCTCAGAGGTTCAGGCGGTAATAAGGGATCTCTCAAGGGGCGGAACCACCATGATGATCGTGACCCATGAAATGAATCTGGCCAGAAGCATTTCAAACAGGGTTTTCTATATGGACGAAGGCGGGATCTATGAAGAGGGAACCCCTGAGGAGATCTTTGACGCTCCGAAAAAAGAGCTGACACGAAGATTCATCCGAAAGCTGAAGATATTTGAAGCAGTCATCGACACAAAACGCTATGACTTCGTCCGTCTCAACACAGAGCTTGACGCTTATCTTCTGAAAAACGATGTTTCTTCAGCAGATAAATATCGCATACGTCTTGTTATAGAAGAACTCGTACAGCAGATTCTGCTCCCTGAAGGCGGACGACTTCCTGTAAATCTGACAGTAGAGTATTCGGAACAGGATGATAGCTGCTGTATAACAGCTTCATATGGCGGAGACAAATTTGACATAAGACATACTGACAACACTCTGTCTCTTACCATGATAGAAAACTCCGCTGAGGAGATCGAATACTTCTATGACGAACATGCTGAACAGGTCAATATCATCAAGGTGACCATAAGAAAGAACGTAGCGTTATGATCATATTCACCGCAGTCTGATAATTTAATAGCCATGCGGATATACATCTGATACGATATATATCTTCTGAAAAAGCTATCTGACCGTGCAGATTTTCCCACGGTCAAAAAAATTCTAAAATTTATGGATGAATAAATGAAAAATGATCTAACTGTTTACTACCACCTTCCGGGGTTGTTCGAGTTTTATGAATTATACAAGGTTTTCCTTCCTCTTTTTCGCGAACACAGAGAGTATTTCCATGACTGGTGTGATATAGGATCTATATACGGCGCTCCTCAGGACTGTCTCTGGGGAGGGGGCCGTGTCGGATTCGGAGAAGAGAATCCCGAAGATGTTTATTTACTCATGAAGGAGTACGATATATCAGCCCGTCTGACCTTCAGCAATTCTCTTATAAAAGAGAAGCATTTAGCTGATAAAAAATGTAATGCCTTATGTGAGATGTTCGAACACTGCGGAAAGGAAAAAAGCGGAATCATCATTCACTCCGATCTGCTGCTTGATCATATAAGATCAAACTATCCTGATTACTATTTTGTTTCCTCCACTACGAAGGTCCTTACAGATTTCAGTGAATTTAAAAAGGAACTTGATCGGGAAGAATTCAGCTTCGTGGTACCGGATTTCAGACTTAACAAAGAGCATTTAAGGCTTGATGCATTGCCCCTGGCACAAAAGCAAAAGGTTGAATTTCTATGCAATGAGTGCTGCTGGTACGGCTGCTACGACAGAAAAAGATGCTATGAAAATGTCAGCAGAAAGAATCTCGGTGAGGACTGTGCGGATCACATCTGTGTATCCCCCGACGCACATAAGGGCTACAGATTTTCCGATGCCATGAAAAACCCCGGATTCATAGGAACAGAGGATATTCAGAATGTATATGTACCGGCGGGGTTTTCAAATTTCAAAATCGAAGGACGCAGCCTCGGAAGCGCTGTGATCTTCGAATTCTTACTCTACTATATGACTAAACCGGAGTATCAGCTTAAGGTCAGAGAAGAAACATATCTTGACAGTATGCTGGATCTGTTTTGAGACGAAAGGAGTCAGGTGAGTCATGAAGATGTATGTTGTTATTCCGATCATTCTTTTGATGGTCCTGCTTTTAGGATGCAGTCAGATCCGGGGTCAGATCATGGACGGTGACGGCATGGTGAATAATTACCATCAGATATCTCAGGAAGAAGCAAAGAAGATGATGGGATATGTTGACGGTCATATCATAGTGGATGTCCGCCGTCAGGATGAATATGATGAGGGTCATATTCCCGGGGCGATCTGCATTCCGAACGAAAGCATTGAAACCACTCAGCCTCCGGAGCTTCCGGATCTTAATCAGACCATTCTTGTGTATTGCCGAAGCGGAAGACGCAGTAAAGAAGCTGCACAAAAGCTCTTTGATATGGGTTATACCGGAGTTTATGAATTTGGAGGCATCATAGACTGGGACGGTGAAATTGTGAAGGAGAGTACAGTTTCCAAAGAGAGTGGACCTGTAACGGAAAGCGAAGACTTCAGCATGGATCCCATAGCTATTCCAAGTATCAGCATAGGCGATAAACATTTTACTCTGTATTTTGACAGCAACAGCTCAGCAGAAGAATTCTTTGAAAAGATAAAAAAAGAGCATCTGGTCATCACCATGAAGGATCAGGGCGGCGTTGAAAAAATCGGTGAGCTTCCATGGACTCTTACCGCAAATGATGAAGCTGTCACTGCAGGTCCCGGAGATATACTGCTTTATCAGGGAAACAGGCTTTCGATCTGTTATAGTGAAACCAGCACAAATTCCACAAAGATAGGACATATCCCATATTATGATGACTTTGGGGATTTCAGTGAGGTTCTCGGAAAAGGAGATACCACAGTGGATTTTACAGTGGTGTGGACAGAGTAAATGCTATTACCTTTGATACCTCTATGCCTGCTGTAACTTTTATATGTTTGTAAAAAAGGAATTTCCATGAGTACTGTGACCATACAGAAAATAAGCATAACCGACTTAACAACAGACGTTATAGTTAATGCCGCAAATGAAGGTCTGTGGCCCGGAGGCGGCGTCTGCGGGGCAATATTTCAGGCTGCGGGATATCATGAGCTTGAGGCTGTATGTGAAGCGATAGGGCATTGTGATACAGGTTCCGCCGTTATCACTCCCGGTTTCCACCTGAAATCACGATATATCATCCATGCGGTGGGTCCCCGTTATGCCGACGGGCTGCATCATGAGCCGGAGCTTTTATACAGTGCCTACAGTAGATCCCTTGAACTCGCGATGAAGGAAGGCTTACACTCCATCGGCTTTCCGCTGATATCCGCCGGTATCTTCGGTTATCCTTTAAGTCCGGCCTGGCAGATTGCGTTACAGGCATGCAGGGACTTCATCACCGTAAATAAAGATTATGACATTAACATCGTGTTCGCGGTGCTGGATGACAGGATCCTGCAACGGGGACATGAGATTCTGGAGGAGACCGGTATCTAAAAATGAGTAGCACCTTCTTAAGCGCCGGATACATGAACCTTGATCCTGTTATTGAGAAAAACTTTTAGACCGTTCATGAGACGGTCTTTTTTGTTAGGTAAAATTTATACCCACCTATAAACTTCAGGTAATATCCGATTCCTCCATACCGTGCTAAGATTTATCCATCAAAACAAAAGGATCTGCCGGATCTAAAAACTTAGACATTGGCATACAGTCCATCGCAAATCGAAATCAAAATGGACAAATAAACAGGAAAGGTCGGTATCATTATGTCAGACATCAGAGAAAGCGCACTGGAACTTATAGGTGGAACACCTCTTTTAAAGCTTAACGGCTACAGCAAAAAGGCGGGAGCAGAAAACGCAACCATCCTTGCAAAGCTTGAGTATCTCAATCCTGCAGGATCAGTAAAGGACAGAGTAGCCCTCAGCATGATCGAGGATGCTGAAAAGAGCGGCAAGCTTAAGCCGGGCGCTACCATCATCGAGCCCACAAGCGGAAATACAGGAATCGGTCTTGCGGCTGTTGCTGCTGCAAAGGGCTACAGAGCCATCCTTACACTTCCGGACACCATGAGCGTTGAGAGAAGAAATCTTCTCAAGGCTTACGGTGCAGAGATCGTTCTCACAGAGGGCGCAAAGGGCATGAAGGGTGCCATCGCAAAGGCTGAGGAGCTTGAGAAGGAGATCGATGGTGCCATCATCCTCGGACAGTTCGTAAATCCTGCAAACCCTGCTGTACATAAGGCAACAACAGGTCCTGAGATCTGGAAGCAGACTGACGGTAAGGTAGATATCTTCGTCGCAGGTGTAGGTACAGGCGGAACCATCACAGGTGTAGGCGAGTACTTAAAGGAACAGAATCCTGATGTAAAGATAATCGCTGTTGAGCCTGCAACAAGCCCGGTCCTTTCCAAGGGCACAGCCGGTCCTCACAAGATTCAGGGAATCGGTGCCGGTTTCGTTCCGGATACTCTCAACACAAAGGTATATGACGAAGTCATTGCCATCGAGAACGAGGACGCTTTCGCAGAGGGCAAGCGTTTCGCAATTTCAGAGGGTATCCTTGTGGGCATTTCATCAGGCGCAGCTCTGAAGGCCGCAACTATCGTTGCAAACCGTGAAGAGAACAAGGGTAAGACCATAGTGGTTCTTCTTCCTGATTCAGGCGACAGATACCTTTCAACACCGCTTTTTGCTGACTGAAGCACATAGCGCTCCGGTGAAGATCTTGCACCGGCATAAGGGGGAGATTATGGGTAACTACGATTTCGACAGCATTCACAACAGAAAAAATACAGACAGCATCAAGTGGGACTTCGGTATGCAGCGAATGGGCAGAGAGGATCTTCTTCCCCTTTGGGTCGCAGACATGGATTTCAGACTTCCCGATGAGGTTTTAAAAAATATCTCAAAGAGAGTGGAACACGGTATCTTCGGATACACAGATCCCGGAGATGAATATTTAAACGCAGTAAGCAACTGGTTTGAAAGAAGACATGGCTTTTCCGTAAAAGGAAAAGCCATAACTGTTACTCCGGGAGTTGTATACGCAATAGGTCTCGCCATAAGAGCCTTCACTAAGCCCGGAGATGCAGTAATAATTCAACAGCCGGTTTACTATCCATTCAAGGATATCATCGAACTTAATGACCGGAAGGTAGTGAACAATCAGCTGGTATATAAGGATGGCCACTACGAGATAGACTTTGAGGATTTTGAGAAGAAAATCATTGAAAATGCTGTGAAACTCTTCATACTCTGCAGTCCCCACAATCCCGTGGGAAGAGTATGGACGAAAGAAGAGCTTACCAAACTAGGGGAGATCTGTGCCGCACATGATGTGTACGTTTTCTCCGATGAGATCCACTCTGATTTCGTTTACCCCGGTCATGAGCACATTCCTTTCATTACTCTGGATGAAAAGCTCACAAAGAAGCTCATAGTGGGAACCAGCGCCAGCAAGACCTTTAACCTGGCAGGTCTCCAGACCGCCAATATCTTCATCCCTGATGACAGCATGCACAGAGCCTTTAACCTGGAAAACGCAAGAAACGGTTACAGCCAGCCAAACACTCTTGGAATGACCGCAACACTGTCGGCATATCAGAACGGAGAAGAATGGCTCGACGAGCTTCTTATATACCTCGAAGGAAATCTTCAGTTTGTGAGAGATTTCTTAAAGGAGAAGCTGCCTAAGGTAAAGCTCATTGAACCGGAGGGAACCTATCTTATCTGGCTTGATTTTTCCGAAGTCACAGAAGACCATAAGCAGCTTGAAGACATCATAGTTGACAAGGCAAAGCTTTGGCTCGATCCGGGAGTCATTTTCGGACGTGAGACAGCTCTATTTGAAAGAATAAATATAGCCTGTCCACGAAGCATACTAAGGGAGGCATTAGAACGGTTATATGAAGGATTACAGTATTGAGACAGTCTGTCAACTCAACGACGAAAGCATCAGAGATCAGTGGGGAGCCCTGAGCTTCCCCATTTATCAAACTGCAACATTTGCTCACAGGGGCCTCGGTGAAAGCACCGGCTTTGACTACACAAGAATGCAGAACCCTACGAGACAACAGCTTGAATATGTGGTTGCGTCTCTCGAGCACGGCATCGATGCTCTGGCATTTTCCAGCGGAATGGCAGCCATCACTGCTGTATTGGAGCTTTTTTCCCCCGGGGATCACCTGATAGTTGATGCAGACCTCTACGGTGGAAGCGTACGTCTGTTCAATGAGATCAATAAAAAGAACGGTCTTAGCTTCACCACCTGCGACCTGAACAGGGATGATTACCGTTCCCTTTTCCGTGAGAACACCAGGGCAGTTTACCTCGAGACTCCTACGAATCCCATGATGAATGTTACGGATATTTCGGCTCTTGCGGAAGAAGTACATAGAAGAGAAGCTCTTCTCATCGTTGACAATACCTTCCTTTCACCTTATTTCCAGAATCCCCTTACCCTCGGCGCTGACATCGTGCTTCATTCCGGCACCAAGTTTCTGGGTGGTCATCATGACACCATCGGAGGCTTTGCTGTTGTAAAGGATAAAGCTCTCGATGAACGTCTTCGCTTCATATATAAGACCACCGGTGCCGGTCTTTCCCCCTTCGACAGCTTCCTTCTGCTTCGCGGCATCAGGACCCTTTCCGTCAGAATGGAAAGAGCTCAGGAAAATGCATTAAAACTGGCAGAATTCCTTAAAACTGACCCTCACGTCACAAAGGTCATATACCCCGGATTACGGGAGCACCCCGGTTATGAGATCATGAAGAAGCAGTCCAGAGGGTTCGGGGCAATGCTTACATTTGAAGTCGAATCGGAGGAGCTTGTAAAGCATATTCTGAAAAATCTGAAGCTAATCTACTTTGCGGAAAGCCTGGGCGGTACAGAGACCCTCATCACTTACCCCATAACCCAGACCCACGCGGATGTTCCTTCAGATCTTCTCGAAAAGAACGGAATAAACCGGAGGCTTCTGCGGCTTTCCGTGGGGCTAGAAGAGGCAACAGATCTCATTGAAGATATTAAATCCGCTTTTGAATCCTTTGATTCATCAAACCTAAACTAAAGTTTTCAAGCGTCTGCCTGTTCCGGAGGCGCTTGATTTTTTTCTTTTTTTAAATCATTTCGCCTCTTTAAAACTTTAATGTCGAGAATCGATATGGTATCATGTACAAAATAAATTCTGAAAGGTTTTTGTCATGACCATATTACAGTTAAAGTATGTTATCGCCATAGATGAAGAAAGCTCCATGCGAAAGGCCGCCGACAGGCTCTATGTATCCCAGCCCGGCCTTTCAAGTGCTGTAAGAGAGCTGGAGAACGAGCTCGGAATACAGATATTTGAAAGAGTCCACAACGGTGTGGTTACCACATCGGCGGGGGCTTCTTTTATTGCCTACGCGAGAAATGCCGTAGAGCAGTTTGAAAAGGTGGAGGAGAAGTACCTCAACACCAGAAAAGAAAAACCCACCTTCTCTGTTTCCATGCAGCACTACACCATAGCCGTCAATGCCTTCATCGACACCATAAAGGAATACGATCACCCGGAGTATCAGTTCTCCATTCGTGAGACCCAGACCGGTGAAGTGATAGAAGATGTAAAGACCATGAGAAGCGAAGTCGGGGTCATCGCCCTCAGTGACTTCAACAAAAAAACCTTCAAAAAGATCTTCACAGACGCATCCCTTGAATTCCATGAGCTCTTCACAAGGGACGCCTATGTATATCTCAGCAAGGATCATCCACTCTCAAACAGAGAGACCCTTTCCCTGAAGGACCTACAGGACTATCCCTGCATGGTCTTCGATCAGGGAGACCAGACCTCCTTCTACTACAGAGAGGAGGCCCTTGCGACCTACGACTATAAAAAGGTCATAAGTACAAACGAAAGAGCCACCTCCATCGAGCTCATGCTGGGACTTAACGGTTACGCCGTAGGTGCTGCCATGCTTGGCTCAGGAAGCACTTCTTCCGATATAAAGGTCATAAAGCTGGAAGAGGACGAGACACTGACCTTCGGGTATATCGTAAGAAAAGGTCAGGAACTGAGCGTTATGGCAAAGACATTTATAGAAAAACTTACAAATCACAAAACATTATCATAATCTGATTTTACATTTGTTGCCCGAGTGTATATCATACTGCTAAGATAGAAAGAGATGGCTCATATGAGTCATCTCTTTCTACGATTATTTGTTACTGTAATTGAGAAAAGTAAATCGATCATATCCGGAGAATAAAATGAAAACTGCGATCATTACCGGTGCCTCCCGGGGAGTGGGACGGGCCTCGGCAGAAGCATTTGCAAAAAAGGGCTATCGCCTCATCATAAACTGCCGTTCCAATTTCGAGCTTCTCGATGAAGTTGCGGCATATCTTGCAAAATATACAGAGGTCTATCCGGTACACGGAGCTATAACAGGTGACATACTGGCTTCGGCTCTCAAGATAGATCTCAACTCCCTTCAGTCGATCATCTCGGACGAATCGGAAATATGTCAGAATTCCGATTCGGATCCAAGCGCTGATTCAGACGAGATAATCCTCGTGAATAACGCCGGCATATCCACATTTAACCTTGCACAGGATGTAAGCGACGACGAGTTCGATACCATGCTGGAGGCCAATGTCTCCGATATGTTCAAGCTCACCAGAGCCGTGATTCCTTATATCCTGAAGACACAGAACGGCCGCATCGTGAACATTTCCTCCGTCTGGGGAGTGGTGGGCGCCTCCATGGAATCTGTCTACAGCCTTACGAAGGGCGCGATCAATGCCTTCACCGAAGCTCTCGGAAAGGAGCTTGCACCGAATCATATTCCGGTAAATGCCGTAGCCATCGGGTGCGTGGACACAGATATGAACAAGTGGCTGGAACCTGAGGACAGAGAAAAGCTTGAAGAGGAGATACCCTATGGAAGGATGGCTTCTCCGGAAGAGGTGGCCGACTTCATTTACCTTCTTACAAAGGCCCCCCGCTACCTCACAGGACAGATCATAAAGTTCGATGGCGGATGGATCTAAAAATGATTGAAGAATTATAAAAATCGACATTGAGAAACTTCCACATGTCGTCACAATAAGAGGAGATAGAATCAGTTATGAAACGAAATATCAAAAAAAGTATAGTATTATCTGCAGCAGCCTGCATGGCTCTTTCAGTTTCTTTAAGCTCATGCAAAAAAAGCTATGAGTCAGAGTTCAATGAGTCCAGGGTCTCAGTGGAAGAGGGGACTCTGACAGATGCCGCAGCAAACACAGGCGCAGCAGAAGTCCAGTCTGTTACAAGCATAGGCCCGACAGTTCCATCGGATCAGAATCAGGCCGATGCTTCTGCCATAAACGCAGCAGGAGACCCGACCGGCCAGGCAGCTCTTTTCGCCTCATCAGAAACCTCTGCCAATGCAGAGACAGCAGCAGAACCGGCTGTGGCAGAGACCAAAGCTCCTCTCAGTTTTGAGTCAAGAGACGAGACAGTATACATCATGAAGGATGATGTAAATATCAGAAAAGAAGCTGTTGACGGAGAAGTACTCGGAAAGGCAGACACGGGAGACAGCTTCCACAGAACTGGCTACAGCAGCACCTGGAGCCGAATCGAGTATAACGGAGGAACAGCCTACATAAGTTCCGATTACACCACAACAGAAGTGGTAGAGAAGAAGACCTCCGAAGCCGTAGCATTTAACACAGCCTGGGAGTTTGGCGGCAACTCAAAGATCAATTCCGGCTCAGCCACTCTTTACTATGCATCAGGCAGCAACAAAAAGGGCAAGACCGTATGTGTCAATGCAGGACACGGCACCAAGGGCGGCTCAAGCGTAAAAACCCTCTGTCATCCTGACGGAACAGCCAAGGTGACCGGCGGAAGTACTGCGGCAGGCAGCACCACAGCCACAGCCGTATCATCAGGAACCACCATGCTTGACGGCACCTCTGAGGCTTATGTTAACTTAAAGGTTGCAAAGGCTCTTAAGTCAGTACTTCTTGAAAGAGGCTACAATGTCCTCATGATCCGCGAGAGTGAGGATGTACAGCTGGATAACATTGCCCGTACCGTAATGGCAAACGAAATGGCGAACTGCCATATAGCCATCCACTATGACTCCACCACAAACAACAAGGGTGCCTTTTTCATGAGCGTTGCAGACGGAATCAAGAACATGTATCCTGTTTCCACCATATGGCAGGAGGATGACCGTCTCGGAACATCCGTTATCAACGGCCTGTCCGGAAACGGCGTAAAGATCTTCAGCGGCGGTTCCATGCAGATGGATCTCACCCAGACAAGCTATTCAAAGATCCCGTCCATCGACCTCGAGGTGGGAGACAGAGCCTCCGATTACAGCGATTCCACAGTTTCAGTTCTCGCAAAGGGAATAGCAGACGGTATAGATATTTTTTACTCTTAAGCTTGTAAAAAAAGCTTAAATATTTTAAAAAGATTCGTCAGCGGCAGATGTGCTACCATAAATGTAATTAAAACATTTAGTGGTTTTACATTTGCCGCTTTTGTTTTTAATGTGACTTTATTTATGTCATAAAGGAGACGATTTGAAACGATCATCATATAAATATATAGCTTTATATACAGCATTAACACTGACTGCCGGTATCCTTGTGCCCGGAACTACAGCATTGGCCGACGAATCCGTGATCGCAGAGCTGAATATCTCATCGGAGACCGGTTCTCAGAATGAGATACTTCTCTCCATAGGAGACGGTCCTGTTGACGATGCGGAGCTCGGTATATCTTCAGAGGAGGATGTGACCGCACTTACAGACGGTTCCATGATACCTGAGTATTCCATTGCTGCCATCGATGAAAGCAGCGCCGGTGTCGTTTCGGAGAACTATACCGAGGCCAGAACTTCTTCCGCCACGGAAACCATAACGGATTCTTCCGCTGTTTCGGGAGGCGAGGACAATCTTATAGAGGCCGTGGACAATGTTGACGATTTCAGCGCATTCAGCACAAATCTAACCACCATCGCCCAGGGTGTCAGCAACATGGTTTCAAACATCATTAACGCAGGCGACAGCACAGCCGCTTCCGAATCAACCATAGAGGTGAATACTGCTCCATCGGCAGAGACCACTTCCATAGTATCCAGCGTCAAGTCTGTTGTATCATCCGTTGTTTCAGGAAATCCATCCATACCTGTAGTTGCCACCACAGCCGCAAGACAGGCACTCATAAATTATGCAAAGCAGTTCCTCGGCAATCCTTACGTATACGGCGGAACCTCCCTCACAGAGGGTGCCGACTGCTCCGGATTCGTGCAACAGGTCTTCAAGTATTTCGGAATAACCACCGGAAGATCTTCAAGAGATCAGATCGAAAACGCACAGTCCATCAGCTTTGAAGAACTGCAGCCGGGAGACCTTGTATTCTATGCATCGGGAGATTACGTCAACCACGTAGCCATCTATGCAGGAAACGGAGTCATTATCCACGCCGCAAGTTCAAAGACCGGAATATGCACCGGAAGATATGACTACAGAGCACCATACGCTTACGGAAGATTCCTCAGCAATTAAAAAACAGGCCTCTCATTCCCGTTTATCAGGGACTGGGAGGTTTTTTATTTTTCAGAGAATATAATGTATGGATGCAGCGGAGATCCGGGCACTTTTGTTCATCAAAATTTCATTTTTATAAGACTTTAAAATTGGAATTATCTTCCGCCAGGTGGTATAATCAGATTATCTCAATAGTGATGTTGAGAAATCTATAAAAGGGAGCGTGATTCCATGAAGTTTAATATCACGGGTAGAAACATTAACGTATCTGATGGCATGAAGGACCAGATCGACAGAAAGCTCGGAAAACTGTCAAAATTCTTCAAAGAGGATACCATTTGCAATGTCACTCTCTCAACCGAGAAAAACATGTACAAGGTCGAGGTCACAATTCCAGTAAGGGATGGTGTGATCCGCGCGGAAGAGACAACCTCAGACAAGTTCCAGTCACTGGATCTTGTTGTTGACGTTATCGAGCGTCAGATTCGCAAGTACCGTACAAAACTACTTAACCGCAAGCAGGCAGCAGCTTCATTCTCAGATTCCTTCAGCGACGAACCGGATGACGATATTTCAGAAGAGGAGATCAAGATCGTTCGTACCAAGCATTTTGACCTGAAGCCTATGACACCTGAGGAAGCTTGTCTCCAGATGGAACTTGTAGGGCACACATTCTTTGTATTCCAGAACGGAGACACCGGAAACGTTGCAGTTGTTTACAAGAGAAAGGGCAACAGCTACGGTCTTATAGAGCCGGAGTACTGATCTGTATCCCGAAGGGGACCAGAGGTACCATAATTCATTAAACGATTTACAGGCAGTCCGCCGGACTGCCTGATTTTTTTGGGAAGAAATTATGAATTAACCTTAAAGTTTTTTACCCGTCTTGAATAAAACAAGGTTACGTGATACTATTTCATAGTTATAGCCGAAAATAGGACTAAAAGCGTGCATAGAAGTTCCTGCACGCGGTTATTAAGGAGTATATAAATGAGTTTATTAGAGAAGGTTTTCGGTACCCACTCTGAACGTGAGCTGAAGAGAATTGAGCCGATCATCAACAAGATACTGTCATACGACGACGAGATGACTGCTATGTCTGACGAAGAGCTGAAGGCTCAGACAGCTAAATTTAAAGAGCGTCTTGCGAACGGCGAGACTCTGGATGACATCCTTCCGGAGGCATTTGCCACAGTTCGAGAGGCAGGTAAGCGTGTCAACGGCATGAAGCATTTCCCTGTACAGCTCATCGGTGGAGTAGTACTTCATCAGGGCCGTATAGCAGAGATGAGAACCGGTGAAGGTAAGACTCTTGTTTCTACCGCACCTGCATATCTTAACGCTCTTGAGGGAAAGGGTGTTCATATCGTTACAGTAAACGATTATCTTGCAAAGCGTGACTCTGAGTGGATGGGACGTATCCATGAGTTCCTCGGCCTCAAGGTCGGTGTTGTTCTTAACTCAATGACAACAGAGGAGCGTCAGAAGGCATATAACTGCGATATCACATACGTAACAAACAACGAACTCGGTTTCGATTACCTTCGTGACAATATGGCCGTATACAAGAACCAGCAGGTTCTCCGTGGCCTTCACTACTGTATCATCGATGAGGTCGACTCTGTTCTTATCGATGAGGCACGTACACCTCTTATCATTTCCGGTCAGTCCGGAAAGTCAACAAAGCTCTATGAAGTATGTGACGTACTTGCAAAGCAGCTCCAGAGAGGTGAGGAGTCAGCTGAATTCAACAAGCTCGATGCCCTTCTCGGAGAAGAGATCGAGGAAACAGGCGACTTCATCGTTAATGAAAAGGAAAAGACAGTCAACCTTACACAGGAAGGTGTTCAGAAGGTTGAGCAGTTCTTCCATATAAAGAACCTTGCAGATCCTGAGAATCTTGAGATCCAGCACTGCGTTATCCTTGCACTTCGTGCCAACAACCTCATGCACCGTGACAAGGACTACGTTGTAAAGGATGATGAGATCCTCATCGTAGACGAGTTCACAGGACGTATCATGCCGGGCCGTCGTTACAGTGACGGTCTCCATCAGGCTATCGAGGCCAAGGAGCATGTTAAGGTAAAGCGTGAGTCCAAGACACTTGCCACCATCACTTTCCAGAACTTCTTCAACAAGTTCGACAAGAAGGCAGGTATGACAGGTACTGCTCAGACAGAGGAGAAGGAGTTCCGTAACATCTACTACATGGATGTTATCTGTATTCCTACAAACCGCCCTGTTCAGCGTATCGACCTTGATGACGCTGTATACAAGTCAAAGAAAGAAAAGTTCCAGGCTGTAGTAGACGAAGCCGTTCGTGTACATGAAACAGGTGCTCCTGTGCTCATCGGTACCATCAACATCGATACCTCAGAGCTTCTCAGCGGTATGCTTAAGCGCCGCGGCATCAAGCACAATGTCCTGAACGCGAAGTTCCATGAGATGGAAGCAGCCATCGTAGCCGATGCCGGACAGCATGGTGCAGTTACCATCGCAACCAACATGGCAGGACGTGGTACCGATATCAAGCTTGATCCTGAAGCTCTTGCAGCAGGCGGACTTCATATCATCGGTACAGAGCGTCATGAATCAAGACGTATCGACAATCAGCTCCGTGGACGTGCCGGAAGACAGGGTGACCCTGGACAGTCCCAGTTCTTCATTTCACTTGAAGACGACCTTATGAGACTTTTCGGTTCTGACCGTCTCATGAGCATGTTCGAGGCATTGGGCGTACCTGAGGGTGAGCAGATCCACCACAAGATGCTTTCCAGCGCCATCGAAAAGGCTCAGCAGAAGATCGAGCTTAACAACTACGGAATTCGTGAGAACCTCCTTAAGTACGATGAGGTAAACAACGAGCAGAGAGATGTTATTTATGAAGAGCGTGCAAAGGTCCTCAACGGAGACAACCTTCGTCCTCTTATCATCAACTTCATTCAGGACATCATCGAGAACTATGTTGATGCCAACGTTGCAGAGGATTCTACTGCAAAGGATTGGGATCTCAGCGGTCTCAATGATACACTTATGACCATCATACCTCTTCCTAAGCTCAGACTTACAGAAGAGCAGTACAACACCATGAGCAAGAACGAGTTCAAGCAGCTCCTGAAGGAAGAGGCCATCAAGCTTTACGAGCAGAAGGAATCCGATTTTGCAAATCCTGAGCAGATGCGTGAGATCGAGCGAGTTATCCTTCTCCGTGTCATCGACCAGAAGTGGATGAACCATATCGACGATATGGATCTCATGCGTGACGGAATCGGTCTTCAGGCTTACGGTCAGAAGGATCCTCTCGTTGAGTACAAGATCCAGGGCTTCTCTATGTTCGAAGAGATGACAACTGCAATCAAGGAGGATACAGTCCGTATCCTTTACCACATCAAGGTAGAGCAGAAGGTAGAACGCGAGCAGGTTGCACAGGTTACAGGTACAAACCGTGACATGAGCTCTGTCGCAGCACCTAAGAAACGTGAGATCCGTAAGGTATATCCAAACGATCCATGTCCTTGCGGTTCAGGCAAGAAGTACAAGCAGTGCCACGGACGCAATGAGTACCTGAAGTCAGTAGGCGGTCAGGATAACGCAGCTTCTGATGGTTCAGCAGATAAAGAATAACTGTTTTGTCGGATGGCGGATCTGAGCATTCGCTATCTGACTGTGCCGCGAAACTTCATTTCGCGGCATTTTTCGATACTCATTAACCATTTAGTAAAGGAATAACTATGATTTTAGAGTTAGAGCAATACAAATTTGAACTTAACGGCAAGGAACAGTCACTGAAGGATCTTGGCGCATCTCTTGACCTTGAGAATAAGAAAAAGAGAATCGTTGAGCTTGACCGTATGATGGAAGAGCCGAACTTCTGGACAGATCCTGAGTCTGCCAACAAGTACTCCACAGAAGCAAGACGTCTCAAGGACGACGTTAAGGCTTATGAGGAGCTTACCCAGGCTTACGATGATATCGGAGCCCTTATCGAGATGGCTGAAGAAGAGGAGGATATGGAAAGCGTAGCAGAAGCAAAGGAAATGCTCGACGATTTCTCTGCAAAGCTTGATGCCATGTCCACAAGACTTCTTCTTTCAGGAGAATATGACAGCATGAACGCCATCCTCCGTCTCAATGCAGGTGCCGGCGGAACAGAGTCCAACGACTGGGCAGGCATGCTTTACCGTATGTTCACCAGATGGGCAGAGCGTCATGGATTTACATATAAGATCCTCGATTACCTCGAGGGTGATGAGGCCGGAATCAAGTCAGCAACCATCGAGATCGACGGACAGTATGCTTACGGATATCTCCGTTCAGAGGCAGGTATCCACAGACTTGTACGTATTTCTCCGTTCAATGCCCAGGGCAAGAGACAGACATCCTTCGTTTCCTGTGATGTCATGCCTGATATCGAAACAGAGATCGACATCGAGGTTCGTCCTGAGGACATCAAGATGGAAGTATTCCGTGCATCCGGTGCCGGTGGACAGCACATCAACAAGACATCATCCGCTGTACGTCTCATCCATATTCCGACAGGTATAGTAGTTGCCTGCCAGGAGGAGCGTTCACAGGTTCAGAACAGAGCCAAGGCTATGCAGATGCTGAAGGCCAGACTCTATCTCAAAGAGAAGGCTGAGCAGGATGAAAAGATCGCAGGCATCCGTGGTGAGGTCAAGGACAACGGCTGGGGCTCCCAGATCCGTTCTTACGTTCTTCAGCCATACCGTATGGTAAAGGATCTCCGTTCAGGTGAGCAGTCTTCCAACACAGATGCTGTTCTCGACGGTGATATCGATCGTTTCATCACAGCATATCTTAAATGGATGCAGCTCGGCTGTCCTGACAGAAGAGTACAGGGTGACGACTGATCGACTATCCACGCGGCACATTTATTCATTGAGTAAACAGTGTCGCTATATTACTTACCTGGAGGCTTCAAATGAATAGCGAATCCGATTATTTTGTTGTCAGAACAAAAGCATTACCTACAGTTTTGAAAAAAGTTGTGGAAGTAAAAAGCATACTTGAATCGGAAAAAGGTATTTCCATTGCAGAAGCAACCGAAAGAGCCGGTATTTCCCGAAGCTCTTTTTACAAATATAAAGAAGATATTTTTCCGTTTTATGACAGCACTAAGGGAAAGACTGTAACACTGGTGATACAGATGCGGGATGAGCTGGGATATCTTTCCAAGATATGTTCCAAGATATCCGAGTACATGGCCAACATCCTCACCATCCATCAGTCTATTCCCATTAACTCCATAGTAACATTGACAGTATCTATCGAAGTTCGTGAAGATACTTCCGACATCAACACCATGATTCGAGAGATCGAAGAGTGGCCAAACATACAATATGTAAAGATTTTGTCCCAGGAAAACACTCCGGGATAAAACACAGAAAGGAAGTAAGTTATGAAAGTCGCAATTATGGGATATGGCACTATCGGTTCAGGAGTGGCTGAAGTTCTCAGGATAAATCAGGATCAGCTCCAGAAGAAGGTTGGTGAGCCTGTAACTCTCAAATATGTTTTAGACATCAGAGACTCCATACCTGAGGACTCGGACAAGCTCATAAACGATTTCTCCATTATCGAGAATGATGAAGAGATCAGACTTGTGGTCGAGACCATGGGCGGTATCCATCCTGCCTATGAGTTCGTAAAGGCCTGTCTCGAAAAGGGCAAGCATGTTGTCACTTCCAACAAGGCTCTGGTTGATGCCTTCGGCTCAAAGCTCATCGGCATCGCAAAGGAGCACCACTGCAACTTTTATTTCGAAGCTTCCGTTGGCGGCGGTATACCTGTTATCCGCACCATATATCACAATTATGCCGGAGAGAATCTCACAGAGATCACCGGTATCATGAACGGAACCACAAACTTTATCCTCACTAACATGAGAGAGAAGGGTGCCGATTTTGACGAGGTCCTTGCGGAGGCACAGCGCCTCGGATATGCGGAGCGTGACCCGTCCTCAGACATTGACGGCTTTGACACTTCAAGAAAGACCGCGATCCTCCTCAGTATGGCATCAGGAAACCGCTGCCGCCATGAGGATATATATACAGAGGGCATCCGCAGCATTTCAAAGCTTGATTTCGATTATGCCCGCGAACTCGGTATGACCATCAAGCTTTTAGGTTCTGTACAGCAGGTGGAAGACAAGTATTTTGCCTATGTAGTGCCTATGGTGGTTCCCAAGTCCGATCCTCTTTTCAGCGTTGACGGTGTTTACAACGGAATCAGAATAGTGGGAAACTGCCTCGGTACCACCATGCTCTACGGTATGGGTGCCGGAAAGCTCCCAACAGCAAGTGCTGTTGTATCCGACATCATCGCAGCCGTTCGTCACCAGAATGAATTCCAGGGCATCGGCTGGTCGGAAAAGATGCTTGAAATAGAACCTATGGGTTCCAATGCTTTCAATTACATGCTTCGTGTAGAGGGAACCTGTGAAGAAATAAAGGATGATCTCAGGGAGTTCTTCCTTGAGGATTCAGAGCTTAAGCCTATAGTTCTGAACGGCAGGACCGATGAGTTCGCCTTCCTTACAGACGTAATGTTCGAAAGTGATTTCCTTGACAACCTGAAGGATTTCGAGGAGAAAACAGGACGCCGTATCATCCACTACATTCGTACTGAGAAAGAAGAAAACTGATGTTTTTTGAGAGTAATTCCGCGGATGAAACATTCGCATTCGGAAAGAAACTCGGTGAAGCTGCAAAGCCCGGTGATATCATCTGCCTCGACGGCGATCTCGGAGTAGGCAAAACAGTCTTCACTCAGGGTTTCGCCGCCGGATTAAATATAGACGATTATGTCAATTCTCCTACCTTTACCATCGTAAAGGAATATGAGGGCCGTCTTCCTCTGTATCATTTTGATGTTTACAGGATCGGCGATTCTTCGGAGATGGAAGAGATCGGTTATGAAGACTATTTCTATGGTAAGGGAGTCACTATCATAGAATGGCCGGAGCTAATTCTGGATATCATTCCGAAGGAGGCTCACTGGATCCGTATCAAAAAGGATCTGGAAAAGGGCTTTGACTACAGAAGAATTGAGTATTAAGGATATAAAATTATGCTTATTTTAGGTATTGATTCCTCAGGACATACCGCCTCCTGCGCACTTCTCAGAGACGGTATCGTTCTTTCTGAATATTCCACAAATATAGGGCTTACACATTCTCAGACACTGCTTCCAATGGTGGCTGAGATTTTTTCGCGTACCGGAGTTGAAGCAAAGGATCTTGATGCCATCGCAGTAAGTGCAGGTCCGGGTTCCTTCACGGGACTCCGTATCGGCGCATCCACTGCCAAGGGTCTGGCCCTGGGCTACGGCATCCCTCTTATTGAGGTCAGCACTCTGGAAGGTCTGGCGCATAATGTTTCCGACCTTTCATCACCGGCTTCCGGCGATAACAGCAGTTCCTCCGGCGCGAATGTTTCCGAATCCGGCAAGGCTTCGGAACATGCTGATGTTTCTTCCGATTCCCTGTTCATACATCCTATAATGGATGCCCGCAGAAATCAGGTCTACACCGCTGCATTCCTTAACGGAAAGCTGATAGGAGAGGAAGAGGCCATAGGTGTGGACGAGCTTGTTGAACATATCAATGCTGTCGGCGGAAGACACCTGTTCTTAGGTGATGCAGTCCCTGTATATAAGGACTTCCTTTCCGGACATCTCACCGTTCCGTACAGCTTCGCCGGACCTCAGAATCTTTTACAGAGGGCTTCTTCTGTTGCCGTTATCGGTGCTGAAAAGTTCGCAAAGGGTGAAACAGTGAGCGGACAGGATTTCCGCCTTAGCTACATCAGAAAACCTCAGGCAGAGAGGGAAAGAGAGGAGGCCGGACTCAGAGAGTTCGACATCACTCACGACGATCCCGATAAGCTGAAAAAGGGAAAGGCTGTAGATGTCCTTGCCGCAAGGAACTATAAGATCGGAACCGACGCAGGCTATGAGGACGAATCTCTTCCGGAGAATCTTTGATTTTTCCGGAGCTTTGATAAATGTGAACAGAATTATACAATACTGACTGTTTACAAAACCTGTTTTATAAAGGACTGTTTTATGCCAAATGACTTTGAAATAAAAGGAATGTCGGAGCATGACATCCCGGAGGTTCTCATGCTTGAAAGGGAATCCTTCGGAAAGATGGCCTGGAGTTCAAGAGATTTTGAATCTGCCGTTAATTCATCATACGACTATCCCTTTGTCATACATGAGGATTCACACGTTACGGGCTACAGTGTGCTCCGTGTCCTTGCTCCGGAAGCTGAAGTGGAAGACATTTGCGTTTCATCGGATATGCGTAAGCAGGGTATAGGCGAATGTCTTCTCAATCACATGATTTCCATTGCCCGTGAAAACGGCGCCGAAAATATCTATCTGGAAGTCCGTTCAAAGAATGAAGCCGCTATAGGTCTCTACAGAAAAACGGGATTTCAGGATTCTTACGTGAGAAAAGCATACTACAGGGATCCTGTGGATGACGCTGTTATCATGGTTCTGAAATTATGATACACCTGTGTATCTGTATAAAAACTCATATCATGCTTCTATACAGGCACAGCGAAAGATAGATCTACGACACTTAAGTCTTTAAATAGTTAAAGGATAAAATATATGCTTGATCTTTGTTTACTTGGAACCGGTGGCATGATGCCCCTTCCCAACAGATGGCTGACCAGTCTGATGCTTCGCTGCAGCGGCAGTAATATGCTCATTGACTGTGGAGAGGGCACTCAGATCGCCATGAAAGAAAAGGGCTGGTCTCCAAAACCCATAGATATTATCTGCTTCACACATTTCCATGCAGACCATATCTCCGGACTTCCGGGCATGCTGCTGTCCATCGGAAATGCTGAGCGCACCGAACCTATACATATAATCGGCCCCAAGGGACTCAGAAGAGTAGCAGACGGACTTCGTATAGTTGCTCCGGAGCTTCCTTTCGAGATCATTTATCACGAACTTGAGGAGTCTGTTCAGCAGCTTGAGTTCGGGCCTTTCGTAATCGATGCCTTTAAGGTGAACCATAAGGTCACCTGCTACGGCTATCGTGTAAGCATTCGCAGACTGGGCAAGTTCGATGCCGCAAGAGCACAGGAACAGAACATTCCTATACGATACTGGAACAGACTCCAGCACGGAGAGACTGTAACCCTCGATGACGGAATAGTGTATACACCTGACATGGTCATGGGTGAAGCCAGAAGAGGCCTCAGTGTGACCTACTGTACAGACACCCGTCCTACACCGGCCATTACAGAGATGGCGAAGGATGTGGATCTTTTCATATGCGAAGGCATGTACGGTGAAAGGGATAAGCTTGACAATGCAAAGAAGAACAGACATATGATGATGTACGAAGCTGCGGAGATCGGTGCCGCGGCAAAGCCACGGGAGATGTGGTTCACACATTACTCACCCAGTGAGATGCGCCCTGACATTTACAAGGACGACATCTGGAAAATTCATCCTGTAAAGTTTGCCAGGGACGGATGGACAAAGGACCTTACCTTTGACGACGAAGTTCAGGAATGACATGATCACCGTCCCGACCGCTATGTTCAAAGTTTGTGAGTCATATGCCGCTCCCGGTAAAAGAGGGCACATATTGACTCATGGAGGTAATAATGAATAATATCAATATTTTGGGAATTGAATCCAGCTGTGATGAAACAGCCGCCGCGGTCATACGAAACGGCCGCGAGGTACTATCAAACATCATTTCATCACAGATCGCCATTCACACAGAATACGGCGGAGTCGTTCCCGAGATCGCTTCACGTAAGCATTTGGAAAAAATAGACGATGTTGTATCACTGGCACTGAAGGAAGCAGACTGTACATTCGACGATATTGACGCCATTGCAGTAACCTACGGTCCCGGTCTTGTGGGCGCTCTTCTTGTGGGCGTGGCTGAAGCCAAGGCCCTGAGTTATGCTCTCAACAAGCCCCTCATAGGTGTACATCATATCGAAGGACACATCAGTGCCAACTATATCGAGAACAAAGACCTGGAGCCGCCATTTGCATGTCTCATCGTCTCCGGCGGACACACTCACCTTGTAATGGTGGAAGATTACGGAAAGTATGAGATCGTCGGACGTTCCCGTGACGATGCTGCGGGAGAAGCATTTGACAAGGTGGCAAGAGCAGTGGGTCTCGGATATCCGGGCGGTCCAAAGGTTGACAATGCTGCCAGAACCGGTGACCCTCATGCCATCGAATTCCCGAGAGGTGTCGTTGCGGGTAATCCATACGACTTCTCCTTCTCAGGAATCAAATCTGCAGTGCTTAATCACATCAATAAAGCGAAAATGACCGGTGCGGAGATCAATATTCCTGATCTTTGTGCCTCTTTCCAGGAGGCAGTGACAGACTCCCTTGTTTCAAGAGCCATAGGACTCTGCAGGGAACGAGGCATCAAGAAGCTCGCCATCGCCGGAGGAGTGGCATCCAACTCCCACATCAGATCAAGACTGGAATCTGAATGTGCCGAAAACGGAATCAGGTTCTACCGTCCGAGTCCTGTCCTTTGCACTGACAATGCTGCCATGATAGGCTGTGCCGGATACTACGAATATCTCCGTGGACGCAGGGACGGTCTGGAGCTGAACGCCTGCCCTAACCTGAAACTTGGCGAAAGATGATATACCATCATTTTGTTATAAGTAATATAAAATCTGTAATTTGAACGGTGTCTGCATCAGCAGATGCCGTTTTTTTTTATCCGTGGACGCAGAGACGGTCCGGAGTTGAAATGTCTTTTCGGAGCTGACTTAAAGTCAGTGGATAATATTATAATCAACTTACTATTCTGAATTTTTAATTGATTTGTAGTATAATTAAACAAATGTCATTATCCGGAGGTATTTTATGTACGAAGGAAGAAAAGTATATGCTATCGTTCTGGCTGCCGGCAGCGGAAGACGCATGCACAGCAAGCAGAAGAAACAATTTATGGAGATTCTCGGAAAGCCTCTCTACACATGGAGTGCAGAACAGTTCGATTCTCACCCGGCGGTTGACGGTATCATCATCACTACCGCAGAAGAGGATATCCCCTATATGGAAACATTGACAGAATTCAGAAAAAGCGGGGCATCCGACATCTACAGCACCTGCGATACTGCCAAAACATATCCTTTGCAGAAGCTGTCTGCCATTATCCCCGGCGGAAAAGAACGTTACAATTCCGTATTCAACGGATTAAATGAGATCAGAAAAACAGAACACATCTCCGATACATCATCAGATTCCGATGTCGCGATCTCAGGTGACGCAGATCCCATCGTTATGATCCACGACTGCGCCCGCCCTATGATAACACATGCAATAATCGACGATGCACTTCACTATGCAGCAAAGTATCATGCTGCAGTAATCGGTATGCCGGTGAAGGATACCATAAAGATCATCGATGAAGAGCACTTCGTAAAATCAACCCCTGAGAGAAGTTCAGTCTGGCTTATGGAAACACCACAGAGCTTCGACTTCTCACTTATATACAGCGCTTATAAAAAACTCATCCAAAAGGAGAGTGAAGGACGCCTCATGATTCCGGTCACTGACGACGCCATGGTAGTGGAGACCTTTACAGGAGCCAGGGTGAAAGTAGTCGCAGGAACATATGAGAACATCAAGATAACTACACCTGAAGATATCAAAATTGCAGAAACATATCTTTCAAAATGAGCTTTTTGATATAAAATCGTCAATTAGCATAATTAATTGTTTCATGCTATTTATTTACTGAGCATCTTTAATTCAGAAACGAAGGTGTATACATCAGCAACTGAAAGATTACCTAGTAAGCAGAAATCTGACCAGATAAAATTGAATATTTTTAAAGCTTAAAGCGACTTAACAGTGCATCACATATCCGCTCTTCGGCAGCACAAATCTTGACATTTTCTCAAAAAATGTCATAACTGTACAAGCAATTATTCAGGAGAGGAGAAAGTGTAATGCATACTTTAGTCGCTTTTTTTAATGCTTTTTGTGCTGCAATAGTAGAGTGCAAGAAAAACAATGTTGAAATTTACTAAATATCTTTTTTTAAAAACCTCTTGACGAGTAGAAAAGGATAGTATATAGTAAGCAAGTCGCCAAAAACGACAGAAAACTTAATAAAATAAGTTTTGCAAAGATATTTAATATCATGCAGAGGTATCGAAGTGGTCATAACGAGGCGGTCTTGAAAACCGTTTGTCCGCAAGGGCACGTGGGTTCGAACCCCACCCTCTGCGTTTGGGATAAGATCCCACATGAACCTTGAAAATCAAAGATCGATTAATACACAGACCCTGAAGATTCTAAGAATTAGATTTTCAGAGCATCGAAGTTTTTCTTC
>ALYD01000005.1 GCA_000513555.1 Lachnospiraceae bacterium JC7 | reverse complement strand
CCTCTGGTACTCTTTTCTTGAAGAATCCAGAACCTTTCCAAGACAGAGCTCATTAAAGATAACATCATTTACAAGCTCAATGTCCTTATCATCCGGGATCACAACTTCAAGTCCTGCATCAGCTAGCCTGTCATTGATAAAGCCCTGTGTCATGGTGAACTTCGTTCCAAGAAGTCCCACTTTCCATATGTTGTCGCGCTTTACAGCATCAGCTGTAGCATCAGAAATGTGAAGGATCGGGATACTTATCTGCTTCTGTATATGGTCCACAAGCTTGTGCATGGTGTTAGTAGCAATAACGATAAAGTCAGCACCTGCCTTCTCAAGTCTTGTGGCAGCATCAGCAAGGATCACTGCATTTCCCGCCCAGTAGCCGTTTGACATATTCTCCTCAAGCTCTGCAAAATCCACGTTGTACATAAGGATCTTGGCGCTGTGAAATCCTCCAAGTGCACCTGCTACTTCTTTATTTAAAATCTCATAATAGGTGACAGTGCTCTCCCAACTCATGCCACCGATAAGTCCTATAGTTTTCATACCTGCCTCCATTCATTATTACATCTATGTTGTCAAAGATATCCTATCACCCAAAAGAAACAGACTCCCATCTGACACTGATTTGAGTCTGTTTTACACTTATATATGTTCTTATGCCCTGCCAAGGCTCAGGTATACGCTTTTGGCTTTAAGTTCATGCTCTTTCATATAATCCACAAATCCCGGAAACCAGATGGAGGGTGAAGCTGCTGCAACGCCTTCAAAGATATCTGTCTGATATGCAGCCCAAAGCGCAAAGAGCCCTGTAAGGGAATAGCCTCCGATATAGTAGGTTTTGCTCTTATCTGTGCAAAGCTCAAGAACCTCTTTTAAAGTAGCTTCTGCGCCACCCCCTTTTTTGTTTATTCAGGCAACCTTCCATCATACATAATCTGAAGCTCACCATAGACTTTTCCCCAGTTTCGGAGTGGCATGGTCCATTTCTTTGTTGCCTCGTAGGTCGAGAGATAAAGCGCCTTAAGCGGGGCCTGGTCGCTCGACCCAAGAAAACTAGATCTTTGGTAATATTTTACTTAAGATGTGGTATATTTAAAGTTGCAATCACCAATATTTTGGTTGTTTTTGCAGAACCTCCTCGCAAGAGGAGGGGTATTGAAATTTTAACTGGGTAATGGTCAAGACATCAAGTTCCGAACCTCTTCGCTAAAAAAGAATCATTTCTGTGCATAGACAATCTACTCCTGTTTGCAGGAATCTAGCAACATTCGCAAAATCTCTCAGCTGTAAATTCAGCCGAAAAATTTTGCGAATGAATCCGATTGCAATTTAAGATAACTTGTTTTGAAAAAATCATTTAACAACAACGTAGGAGGTACCTCACCATGATAAATAAAAACGCACCGCTACTTCCCGAAGAAGTCATCAAAAGAGCACGAAAGCTCAGCGTCCCTTTGATCCTGGATGGAGTAAAGAAGGCAAAGCTGGATATACCGCGGGACGGATGTATGTATGCTGAAATGAAGCCTGTGGGCACCACCCGACTGATGGTCGGTACCGCCATGACCGTCGAGACCGAAGATGGTGATAACCTGCCTCTAAATGTTGCGGCTTATTCGGTTCCTCTGGAGGGCTATGTCATGGTGGTGGACGGCAAAGCCTATAAGGATCGTCCTTACATCGGTGATCTTTTTGAAAGAGCCTGTCAGGCCATGGGCATAGAAGGCATAGTCATAAACGGATATTCCCGTGATTCAGAAGGAACGAAGGAGATAGGTCTTCCTGTATATTCTCTGGGACTACTGCCGAGGGGGCCCATCAGACGTGGCGAAGGAAACATTAACATCCCCATAAGCTGTGCAGGTGTCAATGTCAAGCCCGGTGATCTGGTGGTGGGGGATGCAGATGGTGTATGCGTGATTCCCAGGGAGCTGATCGAGGTCGTTCTGGACAAGGCGGAAGAGAAGCTTGCCTATGAAGAGAAACGTATTGCTCTTATAGCGCGATATGTTGAGGCGAAAAAGAATGGCGAAGAGCTGCCGGAACTTGCACCGAAGGAAGTGATTGAAATAAGATCAAAGTATGAGCTGTAAAGGATAAGATCGGTTTAAGTTTCGGCAGGTTTCGGGGCTTCAGCCGTTACTTCTGTTTCCGCGACTTCATCGCTCACCGATACATCAGTGGGTTGATCTTCCTCGTCTTCCCACTCGGATTTATGCTTCTTGTCTTTAAGTTCTGACATCATCCGCTGAGCTGCGGCAAGCTTGTAAAGTTCCGGGTACATTTGCATGAGCTTCTGCAGATCTTTGGCCGGGACTTTCTCGCCCCTGCCGTATTTGGCGGCCACATTCATGCATTTTTCCATGTCCTTTGCGGCCTTGTCATAGGCATCTGCCTGCTGTTTTGCAACGAGCATATTATGCAGGTTTATTTCCTGTTCCATCACTTTTTCAGTGAACGCTGAGTACTTGTCTCTTTTTTCTTCAAGACTTCTTATAGAGAGCTCAAGTTTGTCATAATCCTTTTTTAACGTCTCTGCATCGTCGGGATCATCTTTCAATTTGTCTTCCAATGTATGTTTCTGCTTAGTGAGTGTTCTGATCTTATCCGTATATGCATCGATCTGTTTTCCGTAGGTTGAAAACGCATCTTTTATTTTCATAGACCTAAATTAACACCTCCCATTAAAGCTGCATTGTGATTCATAATCTTCCGCTTATATAGTCGGCGTTATTTTGAGGTTTATCACCGGTGGATCAATATTTTATATATCTGTCAAACTGATCCGAATATATTTTGGACCCGAGGCGGCGTATGCCTCCGTAGAGGTGCCGTGAAACTACGTCTTCTATGGCACTGATATCTGCCCGGTCTATGATGTCCATGAGTTCTGCGTGCTCGTTTATTACGTCTGGCAGGTTTTTGCCTCCCAGCATATCGAGACGTATAAAACGTGAGTATCCTGGCTTGGGCTGCGTCAGGATATCCCATAATATTCGTTTTCCCATGCACTCGAAATATACCTCATGAAATGCCAGATCCCTGGTGAGCAGAGTGTTTGATTGCTCTGCGGTGAGCTCCGACAGATCCCCGGCCTTTTCTACAGCTTCCTCCAGCGCGGTTTTGCAGAATCTGAGACGTTCTACCTGAGGCGGCGTCATGGTGTTGATGAAATCTCTGAGCACTCTGGATTCCACTGCGATTCGCATATAAATAAACTGATTCACTTCTTCCAGATCGATTGGAGTGACCCTTGTTCCGACATGAGGGATGATCTCTACAAATCCGGTCTGAGAAAGTCTCTGAAGTGCGCTTCGAACTATGGTTCTGGACACGTCAAACCTTGTACACAAGGTGTTTTCACTGAGGATCTCGTTGGGTTTTATCTGTAAAGTCACGAGTTCCCTTTCGAGGATATTATAGATTTCTTCGGAGCTATATTTTGTCATAGCGCTGGTTTCCTTTAAAAATAAACATAAAACAGTACAAGATTAGTTTGCAGGTCAAAGTCTTTCTTTGATTCAGGCATTTCAATGCATCAGAAACGGGTATATGTATACAAGTGAAACGTATCTGCTTTATCCATCATAATTCATTATGGATATTATTCTATAGTTATATATGCACAAATAATGGCAGTGAATACTGTAGATATATGACATATTGACAAGAAAAAGGCTGCGATCTAGAATAAAACCATAAGAGCTTGTATACAAGCTGATTCGTGTTTTCTACAAATGGAAGGGGAGAAAAAGAAATGAAAAAAAGATTCTTAGCAGCGTTACTTACAGCAACTATGTCCGTTGCCATGATTACAGGATGCGGTTCGGGAACTAAAACAGAAACCGCCGCAGCGGCTCCGGCAGCAGATACAACAGCAGCCAAGGAGTCAGGTGATAAGGCTTCAGCCGATCTTGGCGATTTTGAAATGATAGTAGGACATGCTCAGCCGGAAGGAAATCCAAGATATGTTTCTATGGAAAAGTTTGCTGCCGACGTTGCAGAAAAGACCGGTGGGCATGTGAAGGTAACAGTATATGGCAACGGTCAGTTGGGAACAGAAAAGGAGATGCTTGAGCAGGTAGTTCAGGGAACAGTTCAGGGCATGCGCGGCGGTCAGTTTGATTTCTCACCCCGCCTTCTTATGTTCACGGCACCTTTCCTTACACATACAAGAGCAGAGGTAACAGCATTGTTACAGTCAGATCTTGCAAAGAGCGTTTGTGCAGAGGCAGAGGAGTCCACAGGAACTGTTATCATAAACCTTTGTGATGCGGGCGGCTACCGTCAGTTCTCAAATAACAATCATCCTATCAAAACTCCTGATGACTTAAAGGGACTTAAGATGCGTACAAACGGTATGAAGACCATAGATCTCACATTCCAGCAGATGGGCGCTTCAACAGTTTCAGTTCCATATGCAGACCTTTATATGGGTCTTAAGACAGGTGTAGCCGACGGACAGGAGAATCCATGGGTCAATGTTCTCGGTATGAAGTTCTACGAAGTACAGAAGTATTTCACAGAGGTTAATTATCAGTTCCATCCGGATCCATTTTATGTAAATGCAGCATGGTGGAACACTCTTCCTGAGGAGTACCGCACAGTAATAAGTGAATGTGCCACCGAAATGGGTGAGTATAACGATAAGCTCATTGATGAGAATTCCGAAGCTGCAAAGCAGCAGATCATAGATTCAGGCGCAGAAGTATATGTACCTACTGCTGAAGAGCTTGAAGCGTTCAAGAGCGCAGTTGAACCTGTATATGACAAGATGATCAGCGAGGGCATATGCACACAGGAAGAGATGGCAAAGATGAAGGATATCGTAGCCAACGCAAAGTAACAATCAAACATCCATAGAATTCATTGAAATAGCGCACTGTTTACGTGCGCTATTTATGTGAGGAGATAGCGGTGAAAAAAGTACGGAAAATAGGACAATGTTTATTCACGATATATTTTGACATAGGAGTTCTGGCGCTTGCGTTTCTTGCTGTGCTGGTATGTTTTGCTGTTATTATGAGATATTTCTTTTCCATAAGCTGGAAGGAACTGTCTGAATTCAATGTTACGCTCTTTGCATTTACCACCTTCTGGGGAATGGGGATAAATGTGATAAAGGGCGAGCATGTAATGATTGACATTCTTTACAACGCACTGAAGCCCGGGGTGAAACGTGTACTTAATGTTGTGAATCTTATGATCATGTTCGTTGTAGACATGGTTTTTGTAGTTCAGGGCTTCAAGTACGTAGGTATGGCGGGAAAGCAGATCAGTATGGGTATGGAGATCCCGATGAAATATATGTATGGAATCATGCCTGTCAGCGGAGTGATCTGCGCACTATGTATCATAGTAAAGCTGATTGAAGTATTTTTACCCGATGAGACAGAAGACAGGTAAGGAGGAATAGACCTATGGCAATGGTGATATTACTTGTATTATTGATTTTCTTTGCGATAATAGGCGTTCCACTGGCATTTGCCATCGGTGCAGCCTGTGTGACATATATCGAAACCTTTTCACCAAATTTTCTCAGCATGATTCCGCAGAGGATCTGGAACGGTGCTTTTTCTGAGCTAATGATCGCGATGCCGCTTTTCATGCTGGCAGGAGAGCTTATGAATGTCGGCGGAATGACAGAACGTCTCATGCGATTCTGTACCGTACTCATTCATCCCATAAACGGTGGTCTCGGAGAGGTCAATGTTGTTGCCTCCATGATTTTTGGAGGAATTTCCGGTTCATCCGTAGCGGATACATCAGCGCTTGGGTCCATCGAGATCCCGGCCATGGAAGACGCAGGATATCCAAGCGGTACGGCTACAGGTATCACCGTTGCATCCTCAACTATGGGTATGATTATACCGCCTTCAACACCCATGATCGTTTACTCTATGATCTCAGGAGGATCAGTAGGAGCTTTATTCATGGCAGGAGCGATTCCAGGAGTACTTATCGGTATTACACAGCTGATACTCGTTTATGTTTTTTCGGAAAAGAATCATTGGCATCCAAAAAGAACAAAGCTGTCAGGTAAAGAGATAAAAGAAGCGGTGTTAGGCGGACTGCCTGCACTGATTTTACCGCTATTTATCATTGTCTGCGTATCAGGAGGAGTCTGTACGGCCTCTGAAAGTGCCGGTGTTGCTGTTCTGTATTCGCTTTTGGTCGGATTTTTCATTTATCATGAGTTAAGCTGGAAACAGGTTTGGGAAGCACTCAAAAAGAGCTTTATTTCGAGCTCATCGATCATGCTTATTATAGGATTTACGACCATCTTTACATGGGTCCTTACCATGCAGGGAGTTCCGCAGATAGTGGCAGCATTTTTCCAGGATCTGAACTGGCCGAGGTATGGAATAGCACTTATCTTTGTAATCATGATACTTATGATCGGAACATTTATAGATGTATCTCCGGCGATCCTGCTTCTTACGCCGATACTTCTTCCGGTCATGCATGCATATGGTTTTTCCACGCTTCAGTTTGGAGCGATGATGATAACAGGCCTCGCTATAGGATTGGTTACACCTCCTGTGGGTATGTGCCTCAATGCATGCAATAAAATAAACGGCATGCCTGTAATAGAGATATTTAAACATGCAGTTCCGTACATAGCCTGCAATGTTTTCGTCCTTATAGCTATTTCAATATATGAGCCGTTGACTACATGGCTTCCGCTGATGATGGGATACAGCCTGAACTGATTACAGTATATGGATAAAATCAAAGCCGCTGCAGAACCGGGAAACCGGTCTGCGGCGGCTTATCTTATCTGAGTACAGGATCTTATGTTTATTCACTTAATATGACGCCGCCCCATTCGACAACGGTGTAGCCGTCACGGGAGACAGGCTTTATTTCCGGTTCAGGAACCGTCTGGCCGTCGAATGGTTCAAAGGTAAACCACAGGCGGAAAATATGATCCGGTGCAGGAGAAATGCTGACAGGCATGGCATTATCCACTGTTTCGGTAAGCTGAGGATACATCATGACATCTGTTCTATCAGGAAGCTTTATGGTCCAGAATTCAAGGAAGTCCCGGATCTCGTTTTCATTGAAACCATAGGCTGTAAGGATCTCTCTGAACCTTTCTGCTCTGGTATCAGCCGGGATCATCCAGCCTTCATCCTTATCGAAGTAATATGGTTGTGTTTCCGACTCATAGAACAGATATCCGAAAGTACTGCCGTCAGGAGTTGTGATGGTTCCGTCGGGAGCGACGCTCACCTTCCAGCTTTCGCTATAGTCAGGTATGGATTTCGTAAGCCACTGCGGCATACCGAATGTCACGGTAACATCCTGTTCCGATTCCGGATAGATATAGATATTCGGCTTTAACGCACCTATTCCCGGTGCAGGCTTTATCTTGTTTCGTTCACTGTTTTCTCCGTAGAACAGATCATCAAAGAAATAATAAATTTCCTGTATACCTTCATCCAGGTTCTGTTTCCATGGATATTCCTCCCATTCTTTTGCCATTTCATCATAAAGAAAGGCATTTTCATCAGTTATATTGCCCCTGGCTATATCGAAAAAGCTTTTGGCTGTATGCTTGATATTGTGCCAGGTCCAGTCGCTGGTATGGTCTTTGAATTCATCAGTGGTAACAAGCCAGGCTGCGCCGATGGTGGCTGCGGTTATCGCAACTGCGCCTGCAAGTGTACCCAAAAAACCACCGGTTGTACTTCCGATCTCGAATAATGTTATATCCGCTACTGATCCCGAGATTCCGGAGCCGATAGCCATTATACCTGATGCTACAGCCGAAATTGACAGTCCGGCCCGTCCTAGCCAGGAGGCGGCAGGGTCATCATCTTTCATATTTTCATATTCTCCGGTCAGTTCTCCTATGTTTCCGGCTTCATTGTATAAGGTATATGAACCCATGATGATATTAACGGCCCGCACTAAAAGATGCCCTCCGGTTTTATACCACTTGGTCTTCTCATTATTAAGCCGTAGCTCAGCCGAATCTGAGCTCTTTTTACTTAAACGTATCTTTTCACTGGTTGGAGTATTGCTGCTGTATTGCACTTCCTTATACGGATCCTTGTACCATTTTGCCTGATCCCTCATATGGAGCAATTCATTATGATCACCTTTAAGCTTGGATACTTCTGATCCCAGTTCATCAAAAGCATAGAACTTTGCCTGATCGTTTTTTGTCAGGCTTTCAAATAAGGTCCTGTTTTTGGTCGTTAAAGAGGAGGGGAGCATTGACCCACTGTCTGACCTTATGAATGTGGTGGGATCAGCAGGAGAGTTATATCTTTCTATAATGCCCTGTATGCCTCCTTCGTTAAGCATATCCAGATTTAGTCCATAACCGCTTGCATTAAATCCAATGACATATTTGGCCTGTCCGTATTCACCGGAAAGACTGGAAATGATCCCTTGTTTAAGCTGTTGGGCGGTTTCGTTGGAAACGACAGGCTTGAGAGAATTTTTATCAAATAATCCTGACATTTCCGAGAGTGTATTTTTGATGAGCTTATCAGTCGAAACGGATTTTGAGCCGAGATCCATATTATATTTTTGGCATATTTCCTTCAGATCCTTGTCTGAAAGATAATTGGTCAACATCTCCTTCGGTACCGGAGGTCCATAGACTTCACCGGTGTCGTAGTTTTCCTTTTCAGTGGTGGAAGCAGCAGCATAGCAGACACAGGTCTGCTGGATAAGGAGAGCGGAGGCCAGGATCAATGCATACATGCGCCGGAACAAATGTATATTTTTCTTCATGATATCCACCTCCTTTTATCCTGCCTGTTTCATATTCATGGTCATCCATGCCAGCATCTGCTCGGTAGCGCCGTTTTCCATGCTGGCACGGAAATATTTATCCGCAGTGGTATAATCGCCCCATTTGCATGCTATAGCCCCAAGATAATATAGGGCATAACAGTCGTGAGGATCCTGGTTCAAAGCATTGTTAAGGTGATACTTTGCGATATTGAGATTACCCTTCTCGTATTCTGCGATACCTGTCATACACTGCATATGGCCCCAGTCCGGGTGATAACGGACAGCATCCTTATACATGCGGTAAAGAGTCTCGGGATCTGTATTATCAGGGTCTGTCATATAGAGGGCTTCCAGACGCGTGTAGTATTCCTGTGATGTCTTGTCGGAAATGAGGTTCAGCCAGTTATAGGCCTCAGCATTTTCACCTGAAGTCATGCAAAGATAGGCACGAAGTCCGTAAGTCCGGTCGCTCTCTCCATAGTCCTTTTCCAATTCTGTAAGGGCGTCTTCAGCCTTTTCATCAAGAGTCAGGATCAGCTTCTCGGTACTTATCACTCTGTTGGCAAAATCGTAGGTGCTGTTTTCGACCTTTTTGGCCCCGGGCACGAGATAAGCTGTAAGGATCGCTGCGATGCCGAAGACTGCCAGTATGAATTTACCAAGTTTCCTGACAGGAAGCCGTGATGCCAGAAGCTTCAGTACGATACCTCCGACCGAAAGCAGAAACAGGAAGAAGGTTGAAAATCCAAATTCACCAAAGACAAGCATAGCCAGCAGTGAAAGCAGTGCTGTCACACATAAGATTCCCATAAACATAGTCAATCCTCCTTCAACCTGTCTGTAAGTTTATTCAGCAGCTGCGTGTTATGGTAACCGATGCCATACCAGTCTTCGTCATGATTGACCTTAGGGATCATTGACTGGACACGGACACAAAGATCATAGGCTTTACGGTAGTCCCCTGTTCCGTCATAGGCATTGGCAAGACCAAAGAGGAATGTCGCGTTTTCAGGGTCGGCAGCGCAGGCCCTGGTATAATATTGAACCGCTGTCTCATAGTCACGTGCGGCGAATGCGATCACACCTCTAAGATATGATGCGTAGGTCAGGTCGTCTCGGGTTTCAAGTACCTTTGAAAGTTCATCCTCTGCGATTTTCGGGTCACGATGGTATCCCTGATCCATGGCCTCCAGATAGTGAAGGACGAAGGGTGAGAACATGGCCTGTTTTTCTTCTTCTGATAAGGAACCGTAAAACGCATAGGTGTATCCGGTGTAGGTACTGCCGTCATTGGATGTGATATAGGTACACAGAACATAGAACCAGGTTTCTATCTGATAAAGCTCGTTTCCGCTAATGCTTTCATCCAGCATATATGATGAAAGACGTTCAAGAGCGTTGACCATTTCGTCCCGTTTTCCGGCTTTGATAGCCGCTACACCGAATTTATATAGAAGTTCGGGAGTTTCATTTCCGTTATTCAGAAGCTCCTTTGCAAATGTATAGGCCTCTTCAGGATCCTCAAGGCCGTTAAATGCTGCCATCTTAAGGTTGTTGATGGGTTCTTTAAGTTCAGGAGCATCCGCTGTATCGATCTTTTTAAGTGTATCTGCCGCTTCCCTGTAGCCTCTGACCTTGACGAGCATCTGTGCGCCCATGAACCTGGCGTTTCTGACAGCATCAGGATCAGGATCTTTTTCTGCAAGCTCGATGAAACGAAGTATCCGTTCCTTGCCCCGGTCAAAAAGCCCTCTTGTATCGTCGCTTGCACCTTCAGAGGCTGCATAAGCGGCGGCGTACTGGAGACCGACATGATCGGGATTCGCCTCGGCCAGCTTGATGATCCTGTCTATATCGCCGCCTTCAAGCCTGCCTTTTCCTTGAATCTGATCGATAAGGGAAAGAGAATCTCTGTATTCAGATATAAATGAGGTATTCTCGTTAAGCTCCTCCAGGTATTTTTTGAAGTCATCGTTGTTTTCAGGTATTTCCGGCAGAACATAGGTATAAATACCGTCAAGGATATATTCCCTGACGATCTCTTTCCTGAAGTCATTTTGAGTCGGGCTCAGTTCTCCTATCATACCTGACTTATAGGCGCTCAACAGTAGACCTTTAAGATCCGGATTCAGGGGATCTTCGGTAATGGCCTGTTCCAGTTTTTCGACAGCATTTTTATATGCTGATTCGTCATCACCGGCAAGAGCCAGGAACATACGCCAGGTACGGATATTTCCTGATTTTTTTGCTGATGTCAGAAGTGTATGGCCATCTTTTCTTCCATAGGCAGATAGAAGGCTGATCTTCTCGGATACCCGGTCTGCATAGACGATGGCATCCGGTATACTGCCTTCAACCAGAGTATAGTTGCTGAGCAACAGGTCAGATGATATTTCTTCATCAACTTCTTTTTTCCAACCTGCGTCATGAACAAACGGTCTTATCATGAACAGGATGAGTCCTGCACCTGTAAGTGCGAGAGCGATAATGGCATATTCTTTGGAGATAAGTCCGTTTACAGACACTATCCGGGATGGCGCTGGTGAGCCGGTCATAGTAGTGGCTCTGTTATGGCCATATACAGGGCTCATGGACAGCCATTTTTTTGCAGATGTACACATGGTTCGAAGAATAAAACAGAGGACCATAGTTTCAGCCGCACTGAGAATGAGCCATGATACGTAATCGGCAGTCAGAGTCTCCCTTTTCGTGATCAGGAGAAGTCCATAAGTCACTGCCATTTGAACTGCAGAGATCAGCCAGAAAGCCAACAGCCAGAGAAGATAGTTGAGGGGATGCCGGATCAGGAGAAGCATATTCCTGAAAAGGCCACGTTCCTGTAGCGAAACAGTATCTGCAGCAGCGCTAAAGACTGCTGCCACAAGAAGCAGGGACATAAAAAGAGAAAGGATGAAAACCGGTATCACTGCCCATGATGAGATAAAATCTATCGCTATAAACATACTCAAAGAGAGAGCAAAGAATATGGGTGTGCATCCGAGTAATGTTTTAACTATACGTTTAAGTAAGGGGATCTGATTTGATGACATGCAAAAAAAGGCAGCCAATACAAAGATCGAACCTGCTCCTCTGGCCATGAGGCCGCAGATCCTCACCTGAAGATCACTCAAAAATGCCTGCTGAAGTGTCATGTTGACAGAGCACAGGAGCGATGGACCGGCATTGAAGAGGAAAACACCGATGAGCAAAAACATGCACATATTATTTGGAGAGAATATAAGGGAGGAGTTTTCGTCAGATGTATGAGTCTCCTGTGGAGCTTCATTGATGGATTTTTCAAAGGCTTCTACCTTCCAGCCACATTCCCTGCAGAATTGCGCACCGGAATTTAGCGGTGTGCCACATTGGCGGCAGAATTTTGGTGTGTTCGCCTCCATTTTCTGAGGTGCTTCCTTCGGCACAGCTTTTCCGCACCGGTGGCAGAAGGAGACATTTTCCCGGAGCTCCGCACCGCAGTAACGACAGAATCTGGACATGATTCTTCTCCTTTCTCAAAAAAGAATAATGTTCACATAAATACAGAAATACACAAACGGTATTTAAAAAAAATCTGGATTTAAGGTTTTAATCGACTGTGAGAAAGGTATGTATAAGGCAGGGAAAGGCTGATGAGATATATGAAAGGATCTATCCGGCCTCGAAGGGCCATGAAACAAGGCTCACTTCTTCACAGAACAGTTTGACGGCAGGGTTCTGTGTGGAACTGTTCCATGCAAGAGAATGAGCTATGCTGCATACTGAAGAATCATAATCCACATAGCTTAAAGGGAGATTGTTCTGCTGGAAAGATTTTGGGAGAGAAACCAGCCCCTGGCCTGCAACGGCCATGGCGAGGCATACTCCGGGCTGTTCTTCAAAACGGAATTTATCGGAAGGGATCCCGGAGCGGATCAGATTATCCACCAGTTGGTTCATACAGGTCGAATTATGATTATTCATCAGGATGGTTTCGTCTTTCAGGTCTTCTACGGTGATTTTTTGTCTGGCTGCCAGTGGATGTGTGTTAGGGACCGCAAAACAGGTCTTCTCGTGGAATAAAGGCATCGAGCAAAGGCCCTGCCTGTTTTTTAATTCCTGATCGATCAGAATAGCTACATCGAGATTTCCCAGTTCCAGATAATCGGCAAGCTCCTTGCACTGCTGTTCCATGATGGATACCTCGATCTCAGGATGACGTTTTGAAAATACAGCAATAAAGCTGTGAAGCCCGGCCCAGTTTATGAACCCGTGATAACCTACAGTAAGATGCATTTTATCGTAACTGGTTTTTGGAATCCTGTTTAACAGGCGGCGATAGCTGTCCATGATATGAGACAGTCCGGCCTGAGTTATCTTGCCGGATTCAGTCAGACGTATGCCTATATGATCACGTTCAAACAGAGTTACCTGAAGCTCCTTTTCCAATTCACGAATCTGAAAAGACATAGCGGGCTGAGTCATGCACATTTTTTCCGCCGCCTTTGTCATACTTCCCATTTCTGCTGCTGTCAAAAAACATTCGATCCGATAAAAGTCCATTTTTACCTCCAGGGGAAACCCACGGACATGATTACATTAAAACGCCATGGGATTCACCGCTTAAGTCTGAAAGCCGGGTTTCAGGCATTATCCCTCTTCATGGCAAGGATGATATTATGTTTAAATTATACAATAAAAAGAGCGGTTTTAAGAGTGCAGTAAAAAACAAATCGGCATTGCGCTATGTCATGAAACATAAAGCAATGCCGATATTCAATCGTTAGATTTTAAGACAAATAAGGGGGAGAAAAATAATCAGCTGTTTTCTGCGATATGCTCTGCGGCAGCCTTTCCGCTGTATACTGCGAAGCCCTGGCAGGAACCTTCACATATACTTACATCGTAAGAATCACCATAGATTCCTCCTGCATCGCAGCCTACTGCGTAAAGATGCGGTATCGGTTTTGCATCTGCATCGAGAACCTGAGCATCAGGGGTTATCTTCATGCCGCCGACAGTAGTGAAGATACCGGCGTAAAGTTCAAATGCATAGTATGGACCGCTCTCAAGAGGGAAAAGATATTTGGCGTCTTTTGCGAACTCCTCATCAACTCCGCTCTTGCAGTAACCGTTGTACTTTTCGATGGAAGCCTTCAGTGCGTCTGCATCGAGATTAAGTTCCTTTGCCACATCATCGAGGGTCTCCATAGGACCATGAACGTTCTTGTTTCCGCCATCCTTCTGTTCATTGAATTCCTTCCAGAGATCGCTCAGAGGCTCGCCTGCATGGATGTACTCGCCGCATCCGAAGGTTCCGCCATGCTCGAACATCTCATCCATCTGCTTCTGGGTAACGATGGAGATAACTCTATCCTGCATGCTCTGGGCATTGCCCGAGAAGGTGAAATTACGTTCCGCATAGTATTCGTTAACGAATCTCTGGCACTCACCGTTGATCCAGAAATAAGGCTGGAAAGCGGATGCGCAGTAGAGGTGTGTGCCGTACATAACGCCCGGGATGCAGCCTCCGTAGAATACCAGACATCCGGGAGACGGTGCCAGTGTTCCACCGGCCTTGCGTGCTGCATTGATACCGAAACCGTTTCTTCCGCCGGCACCCATAGGGTCGATCCTGTCAGGATTTTTACCGAATTCACGAATCATATCCGGATTATCAGAGTAACCTCCTGTTGCGAGGATGACACCTTTGGAGGCATTGTACTGAACATACTTGTCGCCCTCTTTGGCAATGATTCCGTTGGCCGTTCCGTCTGAATCCTGAAGGATGTCTACACCTTCACTTCCGAGAACGAGATCTGCACCGGCCTTCGTAACAGCCTTGGTCAGATTATCAACATAGGTCTTTCCTGAGATCTGGCCTTCCTCATACTTGTACTGATGCCATGTATTATACTCGTTTGCACACATGGTTCCTGTACCCTGGAACTCTACGCCCACACTTTCAAGCCATGCGATGTTGTCTCCTGAATTATCCATATATTTTCGGAACAGTGCACCGTCAGCATACCAGTGATGGAAGTCCATGGCACGTGTGAAAAGGTCATATCCAAGATCGGGAGGATTCTTGCCGTTTTCCTTTTGGATATGACTGTTTACAGCAAAAAGTCCTTCGGTGAAAAGAGTGGTTCCTCCTGTCACATCACGCTGCTCCAGAATTACAGTTTTCATTCCTAACTGAGCGGATCTTATAGCAGCGCTCATACCTCCGCCGCCTGCTCCGACTACAACGACATCATAATCACGGGTCTCGCTGATGTCATAGCTTTCCTTGGGAAGAAATGATTTCTTTTCTTCTGTTGATGGCTTCAGTTCTTCGGCGATAGGGACATCGTTAGCATTATCACAGCCTGTTCCGAGAACGCCTATTGCTGCACTTACGCCGGCTACGGCTGCGCCCTTTAAGAAAGAACGTCTACTGATTTTTACATCCATATTACTCTCCTTTTCTTTTTGAATTGCACAGTATTCTGGCCACGATCTTTATATATAATCATTATAAAATCGCTGATTGTTAAGGAGATATCAAAAATCATGCAGCAGCATCAATTATTTTTATATCCTATCTGATGCGGAGGGGACACATCACTGTATGTAGACTATGGCAGTTCTCCGGAAGGCACTGATGATCTTTGCTCCTGCGGAGGACAGGAGACCCAGACAGTAGAGATAAACAAGGGTCTCCATGGATTTCATGACTGCACCTGCGATGAAAGCTATGAGTGCCAGGATAATGTTTACAACTCCGCTTCCGAATTTGAACCGCCACGAAGGCGCAGCGATACTTTTTGCTTCAAGTGCCCGGAGTATGTCCACTACACCGGTAAAAAGATGGATCAGAAGAAGATATACGATGGCAAAGACTGTAGGGTTGTCAGCTACTGTAAGTGAGAAGATACCGAGATCCAGTATGACGACACCCCGATAAAGGATGTTCTGTCCGCCTACCATCTTTCGTGCCATTGTGAAATAATAAAAAAGAGTTTTCAGACCATAGATAGTCAGAGACAAACTGAGTAAAAGCAATACGATGTAGTAGCCGTTTTCCGGAAAGCACAGAAGGATGATACCGCATGCGATCATGCAAAGTGCAGTTATGATATTTTTGATTCGCTGTAATGCTGTCATGGTGTCTCCTATATCATCAGATACTGAACAAGTCCAAAAGTTTCTTATAATCCTTTATTCCCTTAAAACCTTTCTTCCAGTAGTTCACGGAAAAACCGGCAAGGATATTGCCTGATTCAAAGATGGCATTGGTGACCATGCTTTTCTGGACCATGGCGGCAAGGATAAATTTTCCTATGAAGGTCTCGTCCTTTTTATCGGATGAGGCCTCCGTATATTCCTTCTGGTATTTTTTGAGATCAAAGTCTTCGATCGTGCGACCGGACAGTTTCTCGCCAAATGCCTTCCAGTCTGCACAGGCATCTATCTGTCGTTTTCCGAGTATCGTTTCGATCTCATCCCTGTAGGGAGCGATGGCTTCAAAGTCATAGCAGGATTTACCGAAGGAAGCATTGACACCACGAAGATACTTCAGGGCTTCTATCATCTGGGTGAAGGCGTGGATGTAATCCGAGGGGTTGTCTTTCAGTATGTCGTCATAGTCTCCCCAGGCCGGAAGATAGCGGTAGCGTATGAAGCTGTAGTCCGGCAGGTGTCCGGCACGTCCGTGGCCGAGATTCATGATGGAGTTCTCGGAACTCTGATAAAGACTGCTGACATAGGTGGATGTGTCCGGATCATCCTTGATGGAGGTTTTATGCTTGAATGTTATACGTCGTTCTTTGAAGCTGTCTCCATCCGGGATCAGCTCAAAAAAATAGGAATCAGTGTTGTTGATAACGAGAGATGGTGTGCCTGCAAAATAGCTGTGAGCCCAGGTATCCGCGAGAACATGCATGGCGATGCCTACGGCCTGTAGGGAACTGTTTTTGGCATGCTCAACGGTGCTCAGTAAAAGATCACTGTTCGGTCTGCATATGAGCCTGTATTTGTTGAGATAATGTTTGGAGCATTTCTCTTTTTTTGCATAAAGATCTCCCGGGAGAAAATGAAATGATGACCATATGCGGGTAATGTTCTGAAGGCTTATGATATCTGTCCTTGAATCCATGAGCTCAAGCTGCAGCTGTGTCGTGGCGGCGGACTTCGGAGCCTTCAGCTTCGAAAGAAGAGTCGCGGAACACAGATCTACAAACTGGGCGCTGTAGCATATGTCCATGGCTTCATCATGGCTGTAGCCTGAGAGTATGGCGGCGCAGTATGTGGCATAGTAATGAAAATCTTTCTGCATAAATATTATCCTATCTGTTGTTTTATCCTGCGAAGTATGTTGGCGGAACTGACAAGCTCTATCAGCATGACCAGAGAAGTGATGTCCACTATCATGGAGGCGATTTGATCCCAGAAGTTGTCTTTGTAAATGTCCAATCCGAAGAAGGTAAGTATCACCGAAAGCATGTACAGGATGATAAGTGTCATGGCCATACCGATATAACGCTTTGGCTTTTCTTTGTCTCTTGCTTCGGCTATGGCACCCCGGCCCACCCGTATTCGGAAAAATAGCTCGATGGATGCGATGATCATAGAGAAAATATACAGGATCAGCAGAAAGGTGCTTTCATCAAGAGATTCATCCGGCAGTATATCAGAAAGAAGGGCATCCCGGCCCAATAGGAAATAAAGATTTATTTTAAGAAAGCTCCACATACCTAGAAACATGACACCGTTTCCGGTAACGGAAAGTATACTCTGATGTCGTCTCAATTCTTTTTCCATAAAACGTTAGATCCCCCAATCATTTCTAAATCTAAAATACCTATCGACTGTTTCGGAAGGGAGTATAATCGTTGAAGTGTGATGCAGATGTACAGGGCGCAGGATTTATGATCTGTATAATATAAATCTGACGCTTGAAAAATATCAGAAATAACGTATGCTTTATGAGGAAAACAAATCAGGCATGACACGGAGGATGATAAATGAATTTTTTAGAAGAGAAGATCATGAATGACGGACAGGTGAGACCCGGGGCTATTTTGAAGGTGGATAATTTTTTGAATCACCAGCTGGATATCGACCTGCTTAATCAAATTGGAGAAACCTTTTATCAGCATTTCAAGGATCGCGGCATAAATAAGATCATTACCATAGAGGCTTCCGGTATCGCCATTGCCTGTCTTTCCGGAATACATTTTAATGTTCCGGTTGTTTTTGCCAAAAAGTCCATGAGTAAAAATATAGATGGCAGTGTATATCAGACCACAGTGCACAGCTATACACATGGAACGGATTCCCATGTTATCATGTCCAAAAAGTTTTTGGGACCCGAGGATAATGTTTTAATAGTGGATGATTTCCTTGCAAACGGGAAAGCCACTCAGGGGCTTCTGGAGATCTGTGAGCAGGCGGGAGCAAAAGTGTCAGGAATAGGAATTGCCATTGAGAAGGGTTTCCAGGACGGAGGAAAGTTTTTAAGAGATAAGGGATATGATGTATGCTCCATTGCCATAGTTGAGACTATGACGGACGATGGCGGTATAACCTTCAGGGAGCACGAACTGTAAGTTTAAAAAAACTTAAACATGCACTTATAATAACACTTATAATGAACAAATTTTTCAATAAAATTATACTATCTATATCGACTTTTTATTAATTATCGGTATAATGACAAATGAATCAAAGGCAACCGGTTATCGATGACATCAGAATATGGTGTATTGGATGACCGGTTTTTCTATGAAGGAACCTGAGTTCCGGGAAGAAGAGGATAATTATGAGAAAGATTGTGTCCATTGCAATGACTGCTGTTATGCTTGCATCACTTGTGGCATGTGGCGGTTCAAAAACAGCGGAGAATGCATCTGCACCTTCAGCGGCAGCAAAAGAAGCATCAAATGAAAACCAGGCATCAGCTGATGCAAGTCTCAGTGACATGAAGGTAGGCTTTATTTTCCTGCATGATGAGAATTCTACCTATGATCTTAACTTCATTAATGCAGCAAAGGAAGCAACTGAAAAGCTTGGCATTCCTTCGGAAAATGTTATATTCAAGACCAATGTTCCGGAAGGTCAGGAATGTTATGATACAGCTGCAGAGCTGGCAGACAGTGGTTGCAGATATGTTTTTGCAGATTCTTTCGGTCATGAGGACTTCATGATCCAGGCAGCAAAAGAATTTCCGGAGGTAACATTTGCACATGCAACCGGAACAAAGGCACATACAGAAGGTCTTGATAATTATCAGAATGCTTTTGCTTCTATATATGAGGGTCGTTATCTTGCAGGAGTAGCTGCAGGAATGAAGCTCAACGAGATGATCAAGGATGGAAAGATCACAGAGGATGAGGCAAAGATCGGTTATGTAGGTGCTTATACCTATGCAGAGGTTATTTCAGGTTATACTTCATTCTTCCTTGGTGCACGTTCAGAATGTCCGTCAGCGACTATGGAAGTTACTTTTACAGGTTCATGGTATGATGAGACAGCAGAGAAGGAAGCTGCCAACAAGCTTATCAATGACAAGTGTGTTCTTATTTCCCAGCACGCAGATTCCATGGGTGCGCCGACAGCTTGTGAAGCAGCAGGCGTTCCGAATATTTCCTACAACGGTTCTACAGAGAGCGTAGCTCCAAATACTTTTATCGTTTCATCCAGAATCAACTGGGCTCCTTATTTTGTAGAGAGCATTACAGCCTGCGCAGAAGGCAGGAACTTTGACAAGGACTGGACAGGAACCCTCGGTACAGAGTCTGTTCTTCTTACTGATATCAATAATAATGTTGCAGCTGAAGGTACACAGGAAAAGCTTGACAGTGTCAAGGCAGATCTTGAGTCAGGAAAGCTTCATGTATTTGATACAGAGACCTTCACAGTAGAAGGCAAGAAGCTTGAGACTTATATGGCTGATGTCGATACCGATCCACAGTATGAGGGTGACACCGAGGCTGTTTCAGAAGGATACTTCCATGAGTCAGAGTACAGATCTGCTCCTTACTTCGATCTTCAGATTGACGGTATCACACTTCTTGATACAAACTTTGGTTAAAGACTGAGCCCTTTCAGAAGGGTTTTAAAGGACAGTGCGGCAGAACATGCTGCACTGCCCTTTTTGTTACATAAAGGTGCAAAAATTATTAAGCAAAAAAGATATAAAGGTGAATGAAAGATGAGTGCTGCTGTTGAATTCCGGAACATTACCAAGACATTTGGAAATATTGTAGCCAACAAGCATATTTCCTTTGAAATAAATAAAGGAGAAATACTTGCCCTTCTGGGGGAAAATGGTTCAGGTAAAACTACGCTTATGAATATGCTTGCCGGAATATACTATCCGGATTCCGGTGAGATTTATGTTAATGGTGAGAAGGTGGATATAAAGTCACCTAAAGATGCCCTGGATCTGGGAATCGGCATGGTCCACCAGCATTTTAAGCTTGTGGATGTAATGACCGCTGCTGAGAATATAGTTCTTGGCCTCAATGAAAAGGGAAGGTTCGACTTAAAAAAAGCAGCAGCAAAAATCAGGGAGATATGTGAGCGTTACGGGTTTGACCTGGATCCTGAACAGAAGATCTATACCATGTCAGTTTCACAGAAGCAGACTGTTGAGATCATAAAGGTACTGTACAGGCAGGCGGAGTTTCTGATTCTTGACGAACCTACTGCTGTACTTACGCCTCAGGAGACAGAGAGACTTTTCCGTATACTCCGTAAAATGAAAAGTGATGGAAAATCTATAATTATCATTACTCACAAGTTAAATGAAGTTAAAGAAATCTCTGATCGTGTGGTGGTCATGCGTTCAGGTAATTATATTTCTTCTTTGAAGACTTCTGATGTAAGCATTCAGGAAATGACCAATCAGATGGTGGGACACCAGTTTGAGCTTCATGTAGACAGAACACTGCCTGAGAAGCCGGAACCGAGGATAAGTGTTAAGGGACTCAGTGTTCGCTCCGAAGAAGGGGTGCTGATGCTGGATGACATTTCCTTTACAGCATACAGTAATGAAATACTTGGTATAGCCGGTATTTCAGGTTCCGGACAAAAGGAACTTCTTGAAGCCATAAGCGGTCTTCAGAAGGTGGAGAAGGGCTCCATCCGCTTCACTGATGGAGAACAGGATACTGAACTCATCGGAAAAAAGCCATTGGATATTGAGAATTTGGGAGTTACCCTGTCCTTTGTGCCTGAGGATCGTCTCGGTATGGGACTTGTGGGAAACATGGACATTTCCAGCAACATGATGCTCCGTTCTTTCCGGAAGGGAGGATGGTTCTTCACAGATCGGAAAGGCCCAAGAAAACTTGCAGAAAAGCTTGTTCGTGAATTATCCGTTGTGACCCCTAATATTGAGACACCTGTGCGTCATCTTTCGGGAGGAAATGTTCAGAAGGTACTGGTTGGACGTGAAATATCTCTGACGCCTAAGGTACTTCTTACAGCCTATGCGGTAAGAGGCTTAGACATTAACTCCTCTTATATGATCTACGAGCTCCTTGAAAAGCAAAAGCAGAAGGGAGTTTCAGTGGTCTATGTGGGAGAGGATCTGGATACATTACTGGCTCTCTGTGACAGAATTCTTGTTCTTGCAGACGGAAAGCTCATGGGAGCAGTGGACGCAAGGACTATTTCGAAAAATGACGTAGGACTTCTTATGATGGGGCAGAATATCGACTCCCATAAACTGCTGGATCCAAATAAGCCTTATGTGGGGGATTCTGCAGAGACGGTCGCTTCGGAGGTTACACATGAATAAAAAAGAATTCAAATTTCATATCTCAAAAAGAAAATTCATTCCCAAAATGGAAGTGATTGCGATACGGACTACAGCTATCATTCTTGCGTTACTGGTTTCTGCACTTGTGACCATGGGACTGACAGGTGATAACCCTATAGAAGTGTTTAAATCTCTGGTACTGGGAAGCTTCGGTACCACCCGTAAGGGCTGGATACTTTTTCAGAATATCGCTATTTTACTGTGCGTGTCCCTTGCGCTGGCTCCGGCTTACCGCATGCGTTTCTGGAATGTAGGAGGAGAGGGACAGATACTCATGGGATGTCTCGCCAGTGCGGCATGTATGATCAAACTGGGGGATACTCTTCCAAATGGACTGCTGATTCCGGTAATGCTTTTCTCAAGCATTTGTGCAGGGGCTTTATGGGCTTTTATTCCGGGATTTTTCAAGGCAAAATGGGGCACCAATGAGACCCTGTTCACTCTCATGATGAACTATGTAGCCACACAGATCGTTGCCTACTATGTAATTCACTGGGAGGTACCTAAGGGTTCCGGAAAGATCGGAATCATTAATCAGGCAACAGAGGCAGGGTGGCTCCCTCAGATCGGCAGTAAGTATCTGCTCAATATTTTGATCGTGGCTGTTGTGACCATCATCATGTATGTGTATCTCAACTACAGTAAACAGGGCTATGAAATAAGCGTTGTAGGTGAAAGTGAACGTACAGCAAGATATGTGGGCATCAACGTGGAGAATGTAATCATTCGCACCCTTATCATCTCAGGTGCCCTCTGCGGACTGGCGGGATTTTTACTGGTGGCAGGTACAGATCATACTGTTACCACAACCATCGCAAACGGACGTGGATTTACAGGTGTCATGGTGGCGTGGCTTGGAAAATTCAATCCGGTAAAAATGATATTTACCAGTTTCCTGCTTGTGTTCATGGACAGAGGAGCAAGTGAGATTTCCACCAAGTTCGGACTTAATCATGCATTTGGAGATATCCTGACGGGAATCATCATTTTCTTCATAATCGGAAGTGAATTCTTTATCAGGTACAAAATAAGTTTTTCGGATGGTTCAGCATTACCTTCACATGTGAACAAAAAAACGGAAGTAAATAATTCTGATGACAATGCTTCAGCAATAGAAGAGAAGGCTTCACAGGAAGAGATGAATCCGAATGACGCTGAAGACAAGACTTCTGATGCGGCGGGTTCTTCAGAAGAAGCGGAGATTAAAGATAGCAGGGAGGACAGAGCAGATGTTTGATTTAGTGACCTTTATCCCTCGTGCGGTGATGCAGAGCATACCGCTTTTATACGGAAGCACCGGAGAGACATTGACAGAAAAATCCGGCAATCTGAATCTGGGTATCCCGGGCGTCATGTATGTAGGTGCCATATCCGGTGTTATAGGAGCCTTTTTCTATGAGCATTCACTTCCGGATCCGTCCCTTATGAATCCGGTTCTGGGAATTCTGATTCCTCTGTTCTCCTGTCTTCTTGGTTCAGGACTTATGGGCTTACTGTACTGTTTCCTCACAGTAAGTTTACGTGCAGATCAGAATGTAACAGGTCTTGCCATGACTACCTTCGGAGTGGGCTTCGGTAATTTTTTCGGCGGGTCTCTTATCAAGATAACCGGCAGCGATGTTCCGTCGATAGCATTAACAGCAACAAGTGCCTGCTTCAGTAGAAAGCTTCCTTTTGCGGATACCACCGGATGGTTCGGAAAAGTATTTCTGTCCTACGGTTTTCTTGCCTATGCGGCCATAATTATTGCTTTTGCAGCGGAATACATACTTAGAAAGACAAGACCCGGATTTCATCTTAGAGCTGTGGGAGAAAATCCTGCGACTGCTGATGCGGCAGGTATCAATGTAACGAAGTATAAGTATATAGCTACCTGTGTGGGCAGTATGATTGCCGGCCTTGGGGGACTTTACTATATCATGGATTATGCTGCGGGAGTCTGGTCCAATGACGGATTTGGCGACAGAGGATGGCTCGCCATAGCCCTGGTTATTTTTACCATCTGGCATCCGAGCATCGGAGTTTTTGCATCCATTCTCTTCGGCGGTCTGTATATTCTTTATCTGTTTATCCCGACGGGAACAGATCTTGCCAACAAGGAGCTGTATAAAATGCTCCCATATATCGTTACTATAATTGTTCTCATCATAACAAGTATGCAGAGGAAGCGTGAAAACATGCCACCTGCGTCTCTGGGACGACCGTATTTCAGAGAAGACCGATGATGTTTGACTAAATTAAAAGGCATACTTCTACGTTTTAACCGTGGAAGTATGTCTTTATTTTTTACAGCAGCTCTATGATGTAAGATGTGACATTACTTTAGGTGTTGGTGCTTTATAGGAAAAAATTATCGCGCTTATTGTTTTTTGGTATACAAAATGACGGAATGAAACGTTTCATGTTTTCATATTAGTACATCATGCACAAAAGAGATATAATATAATGCTCTCATACCATGGTGAAAAAAATAACAATCATATCGGGAGTTCTGGAAAACCGATATGAAGTATCAGTCCGGATAAAACGAACACAGCCGGACTGAAGGTCAGATGCAAAACATTCATACGTAGGTGTGAAATGCATCATCATGTTTTGAGGGGGAAACCAAAAATGAATAAATCAATGCTTAGAACAGTGGCTGTTATGTCAGCTCTGTCCATCACAGGTTGCGGTGCTTCTTCAGTGCCTGTAGCTACTACAGCCGCTGCCGAGGCTTCAAGCGAGGCTGCAACAACTGCAGCAGCTGAGACTGTCGAGAGCACAGGTTCACTTACAGACGGTACATACACTGCCAGCGCAAAGGGCATGGACGGAGACATTACCGCTGAAGTTGTAGTTAAGGACGGAAAGATCGCGGAGATCAACTACACAGAGCAGGATGAGACAGCAGGTGTAGGTGACAAGGCACTTAAGCTTATGGCAAAAGCCATCATCGAGCACCAGTCACTGGGCGTTGACGCTATTTCAGGAGCAACAGTATCAAGCTCTGCTGTTCGTATGCTGGTAAGCGATGCTGTTGAGCAGGCAGGCGGCGATGTAAGTGAGTGGAAGAATCGTGAAGTAAAGTTAGAGGTCAAGGATGAGACCATCGACTGTGACGTTGTTGTAGTAGGTGCCGGAATCGCCGGTCTTGCAGCAGCACAGAAGGCTATGCGCGAAGGTGCTGATGTCGTAGTCGTTGAGAAGCTTGCCTTCGGAGGCGGAACATCTATCTTCTCATCAGGTTCATTTATCGCTGCAGATACTGCTGAAGGTGTTCCTGAGCTCGTAGAGAAGTGGGTAAAGCGTAACAAGATAACAGAGAGAAATCCTCTTGATATGGATAAGATCAACACTGCATGTGCTGTTTCACCGGACGTATTACAGCTCCTTACAGATGCAAAAGTTGACTACAAGCTCAATGAAGAAGGAACTATGGTTCCGGCAGCTTCAGAGCAGGCAAAGAAGAACGCCGAAAACATTCAGCTTGCTACAGCAAAGGTAAAGGTAAAAGGCGGTCAGGCACTTGTAAACCAGCTTGAGGACAACCTTGCTGAGAACGGTGTTCCTATCTACTTCAACACAAAGGCTACAAAGCTTATCACAGATGCTGATAACCATGTAACAGGTGTTGTATGTGAGTCAAAGACAGGTACAAAGACCATCAACGCAAAGGCTGTAGTTCTTGCCTGCGGTGATTACGCATGGAATGATGAACTCACAGGAGAGCTTGCACCGGATGCACTTCACAACTTCACATCAACTGCTGTATCAAACACAGGTGACGGTATCAATATGGCAGTTGAAGTTGGTGCAGTTAAGTCAGCTTTCGGTGAGTCAATGAGCGGATGCTTCGCACCGGATCCATATGATATGCCTGTAGTTGGTCAGCCTAACAACAGCTATCCGTTTGAATGTCTCCTTCTTGACAACAAGGGTAACCGTCCTGTATCCGAGGCTCTTGGAGTACATGACCAGATGATCTACTTCATTAACGAAGGTGAAGCTGATTACGGCTGGGTTGTTATGGATCAGGAGATTGCAGATAAGTTCCTTAAGCTTGACGAATATCTGGAGAGAACTTCAGAGGGTTCTGTGATTCAGGCTTATAAGGAGGATTCCATCGAGGCTCTTGCCAAGGATATGAATCTTGATCCTGCAACTGTTCAGGCAACAGTTGACCAGTACAACAAGATGTGTGAGGCAGGAGAGGATACAGACAACGGTAAGGATGCTCAGTATCTCTCAGCTATCGATGCAGGTCCTTTCTACGCAGTTAAGGAGTATGATCTTACAAGAGGAAACTACGGTGGAATCGAGACTAACCTTGCAGGTGAGGTAACTGATAAGGATGGCAATGCTATTCCGGGTCTCTATGCTGCAGGTATCATCAGTTCCGCAGGCTTCTTCGGTGATTACTATCCAGGTCGTGAGGCTCTCGGTGTAGGTGCTTACATGGGCTTCATCTCAGGTGAGAATGCTGCAAAGTACGCTGCGAAGTAAAGCAGATAAATAAGAATAAAATTCAGTCAACTTGAAGACACTAAGATTTCAATAATAGAACATCGGGTGTCAAAAGTAATCAGTTGAAAAACAGGTTCTTCTCATACCAGAGGAGGACCTGTTTTTTTGTAAATAAAGTCATCAAATGCCCAACTGATAAACAATGAGATCGCGTCGATAAATAGAGACAAGTGATATATCATAGATATGTTAAGTGTTGTGAGGTGTGGAATGAAAAAAAGAATTGTGATTGGAATGTTTATTTTATGTGCTTTGATTCTAGCAGGCTGTGGCGAGACTTCAGTACCGGAGGCCATTTTGCCGGGAACATCTGAATCAGGTGGTGGTTCTGCCAGAGAGGTCCTTCATCTTGAAGCAGAGGACTCTCCTGAATGGGTAACGAAGCTTTCGCAGGCAGATTCTGCTGAGCAGCTGTTTGTGGTTGCCACCTACGAGAAGACCACAGCATGGGTATCTATGCATGAAAAGGATAAGGAGGGAAAGTGGAAGATGATCTGTTCCACTCCGGGTTATGTAGGAAAAAACGGAACCTGTCCGGATGATGAGCATGTTGAAGGATGTTCCCAGACACCTGTGGGAACTTATCGTTTTACAAAGGCTTTCGGAATTGCAGATGACCCGGGATGCACCATGCCGTATACAAAGGTTACCGGGGATACTTACTGGTCAGGTGATGACAGAGAGGGTATGCATTATAATGAGATGGTGGATATAAAGGATTATCCTGATCTGGATATGACAAACAGTGAGCATATCATGGACTATACCTACCAGTATCAGTATTGTCTTAATATCGGTTTCAACGAAGAGGGCGCCCCGGGAAGAGGCTCTGCAATCTTTCTTCACTGCTTTGGAGACAGAAAGCCTTATACAGGAGGGTGTGTAGCAATTCCTATGGATGAGATGCGCTATATCATTCAGCATGTGAAGCCGGAATGTGTTGTTGTCATAGACTCTTTGGAGAATCTTGGCGGAGAATTCTAATTATCTGATCAAAAAAACAACAGGTTTTTCTCATATGTAACAGATAATACAGGTGATTCAGGATCCGATACGGATACTGGTTTGAATCAGGATACAAATACAGATAAAGATACAAATACAGCTACCTCCACTGATGCAGCCACCGACACAGATAGTGAACAGGATGCCGGCGATGTTGAAACATCTGAAACATGCGAAGATGATAGTGAAAACACTTCCGGTGATAGTGTATAATGAAAAAATATCCGGACAGGAAACGCCTGTAAGGGGGCTTAATTAACAATGGAGGTACTCATGAAAGTTCTTATGATAAACGGCAGTAGAAATGCAGCAGGATGTACATTTACTGCACTTGGAGAGATAGCAAAGGAGCTTAATGCTTCCGGTATCGACACAGAGATAGTACATGTAGGTAAAGAAGCATTGGACGGAAAAGTAAATGATATGGTGGCGTCGGTAATAGAGAAGATGAAAGATTCAGACGGTTTAATCATAGGCTCTCCTGTATACTATTCTTCACCATCAGGTGAGATCATTGCCTTCCTGGACAGGCTTTTCGGAGCAGGTGCAGAAGTGCTGAAACACAAGCCGGCGGCAGCTATAGCATCGGCGCGCCGTGCCGGAACAACATCAACCATCGATGTTCTGAACAAGTACATTCAGTATACAGAGATGCCCCTCGTGTCTGCAAACTACTGGCCAATGGTTCATGGAAGCATTCCTGAAGATGTTATGAAGGATGAAGAAGGCGTCCAGACTATGCATATTCTGGGAAGAAACATGGCATGGCTGCTGAAGTGTATCGAGGCCGGAAAGAATGCCGGAGTGGAATCCCCTGTCGCGGTTGAGAAGATAAAAACAAATTATATTCGATAAATCTTATTTTTGACTGTTGAAGCTCTTGCCACGATATAGTGAATAACTAAAAAAGACCTTTCAAAACGGTATTTATATGATCCCTCAATGAAGACCAAGGAACTGATCTTGGTTTTTCATTGGGGGATTTTTTTGCCTGAAGGAAATGATCAGCATAAGGGGTGATTACCCGGGCGCCACTTGAAAAGGTATATGTTGAATTATCCGGGTGAATCTATGTGGGCGGTGAAAATTAATTATCGGGCAAAATTTTGAAAAATGCATCAGAGTATTAAATATTAACCGAAACAATAATAATGTTAGTGCTACTATCATATATGCTCGAATGATAGTGCAACTAACATCAAATTCAAGAAGGTCTCTTCTTAGTGGTTAAAAGACCTGACGGAGGGATATAGAGGCAGACTTTGAGCTTATTCGTAAGTGATTATGAATGAAAAATTAAGCCGGGCTATATGAGTAAGCTCATAGCATGGCAGAGTAATGTGAGGGGAAAAATAATGCAGAAGAAACAGACCAGACTATCACTGAAAAGCATTTTAACGTTCATTATGGTATTTGCCATGGTGCTTGGAGCAGTGCCGGTTCCGGGAAGTGTTATGATATCCAGGGCAGATAATGAAGATTGTCCGCTGAAAGGAAAAGGTGACGAAGAAAGTCCATACCTGATCACAAGTTCAGAAGACTGGGGAAATTTTGCAGAACTGATAAACGGTGAGCAATATATTAAATATAAAGATAAATCCTATAAACTGGCGAACGACATTACAGTTGTACTTGATCCAAAAACAGGTACGAGTTTATATTGGGATATTTGGATGTGGACGGTTGGTTCGGATCCTTCACGACCATTCTGTGGTAAGTTTGACGGTGATCATCACACGCTGACTTTCAAAGATTATTATTCAGCCCAATATATGGCACCTTTCATGCATGTCGACGGAGCAGAAATCCGTAATCTTAGGGTTGACGGTGAGATCAGTATGGTCGATAGTAAAATGTATATCGGAGGCATCGTAGGACAATCCAAGGGTGAAGTCACCATACAGGACTGCACAAGCAGCATATCCATAACGGGGACTGAAAAAAATAACATAGGTTGTTATCATATCGGCGGTATTGTGGGAAGTGCTGATTCGGGCAGTGTGAATATTGAAAATTGCATTTTTGACGGCTCGCTAAAAACGAATTCCGGCGAGAGTTACGGTGGCGCCGGTTTTGTTGGCAACATGGGTAAGAATGCATCTGTTAACATTACAGATTGTCTGTTCGCGCCGAAAGAGATCATTCACCCGTATTGTGATATCTTTTCTTTTGGTTATGGGGCAACTCTGACACGTGCCTATAGATATTGGTCTGATAGCAGGTCCGGGAATGATCAGGGAACCCGCGTCTATAAAGAGGATGAAAAGCCTTCCGATAAGATATTAAAAAAGACTCAGCGTTCTTATGATCAGGGACATTACTATTGGGGTGTTGGGGAAGTCTCCGCAGAACACCTTTTTGAAATGAAAGGTTCCTCCATGGAACTGCCGGATTTTGGCGTTAAATTTGATGGCGAATCTCTGGTAAAGGATAAGGACTGTACAGTAAATGTAAAGGATGCAGTTGGTAATCCTGTTAGCAGAATAACATCGGCAGGAACCTATACTTTGATCGTAACCGGAATGGGTGACTATTCCGGAAGCACCAGTACATCATTTGATGTGCTTGGTAGTCTCAGAGGAGAGGGAACCAAAAATTCTCCTTATATTATAAGCAGCGATGCCGAGTGGCGTATATTTGCCGCTCGGGTGAATAAAGGCAATAGCTACAAGGATAAATATGTCAAGCTGACTTCCGGAATAAAAATTACTGAGAGTGCGGGAGATTCCGACAACAAGTTCAGCGGAACCTTTCTTGGCGGTGGCAATACACTAAAGCTTGAGTTAAATTCCGAAACAGAAAACTGCGCTCCATTTAACTATCTTGATGGTGCGGCTATAGAGAATCTTACCGTAAGTGGAAGTATAGAAACATCATCGAAATACGGGGCAAGTATCGCTGCACATACCAGCGGAGATACAAAGATCAATAACTGTCACAGTACGGTTTCTATTAACGGTACTGTCAGTGGAGATGCTGCACATGGCGGTTTTGTAGGTGTTAATGAAAGCGGTCGACTCACTTTTAAAAATTGTGATTTCAAGGGTGAGATTTCAGGCAATATTGACACTGGCAGCTGCGGTGGCTTTGTGGGCGGAAACGCCGGAAAAATCAGTTATACGAATTGTCTGTTTGCTCCGTCAAAACTTAATATAGGTGAAGCTGGCAGCTGCACATTCAATTGCAATGCCAGTGGTGACAATACTGAATTTAACGGTGCTTACTATGTTACAGCTCTGGGTAAAGAGCAGGGTATAAAGGTGGATGAAGCGGCTCCGGCTGATGGAAATGCAGTATATTCTATCATTGAAGCATCCGACGGTGAGAAATATTATGGTTTATGTGATGTTGAGGGATTGAAGAAAGCCTATCAGCTTTCCGATGCCCCTGTTCATCCTGAACCGGAAGTTAAATTTGCCGGTACGACTTTGACAAAGGGTACAGACTACACTGTTACCTGGACGGAAACTGAGGCTGAAGCGGGAAAGTATTCACTGACTGTGCAGGGAGTCGGAAAAAAATATGGCGGATCTCTCACTATAGAATATGAAGTACAAAAAAGTGGAGATATGCTTGGAGATCACTTTTTCAAAATAAATGAAAATGGTGAATATCTCATAGAGAATGCCGATGATTTGCGCGCACTTTCTGCTTACGTCAAACTGGCAAAGTACTATGACTCTGTTGAAACCTGCGACGGTAAGTCATTTGTTCAGACAGCAGATATTGACCTGGAAAATAAACCGTTTAACTCTATAGGTGATAAACAAAATTTCCGTGGGAAATATGATGGAAGAAACCATACGATCAGAGGGATGGTTGTAAGTGGTGGTATGAATGATGAAGGTCTTTTTGGATTGGTTTATTTTGGAGAAGTAAAAAATGTGCGCCTTCTAAGACCGAATGTATCAAATTCACATACATCTGATGATGCATCTGCCGGTGGTCTTGTGGGAAGAATCTCCGCTTCTACTGTTGAAAACTGCGTAGTCATCGATGCGAATGTCACTTTGCCCAAAGCAAAAAAAGGAGCAATAGGCGGATGGGTTGAGTCTCGTTTTACTTCAACTGTAAACAATTGCTTTTTCTATGATGGATCCGAAACAGCACTTTCCGGAATCGGTGACGGAAGAGGTGATGTAAAGAGGATTTACCGTGTGAAGCTTGGGAAAGACCTTGAAGCTGTCGCATCCTACACCGAGGCGGATACTGATGAGTTCTTTATAAAGGGACAAGACGGAAGCTTCTTTATCAATAGTGGTGACGATGAGGGCTGCTATTATAAAGCAGGAAGCATCGTTGAAATAAAGATGACACAGGCATTCGGCAGGAAACTTAAAAAGATCATCTGTTACGATATAGACAAGAAGCCACTCGAGCTTGAAATCAAAAAAATAAGTGATGATGTTTACAGCTTTACGATGCCTGAAAAGGATGTGACAGTGGAGGGCGTGATTGATGATCTGCCTGATGCCGGTGTAAGCATCAAAGAGGGAACCAGGCTTGAGAAGACTTACGGAGATAATGATTTCACTCTTACAGCACAGGTTAAAAAGCAGGGAACAAACAGTAAGTGGACATGGGAAAGCAGTGACGAAACGGTGGCAAAGATCACTACAGGAAGTGAAGGGACTACATCCGTTACGATACTGAAGGCAAGTGATAAGGCTGTCAAGATCACAGTAAGCTATGCTTCAGATTCCTCAGCGGGAAAGACAGAGCTTGAACTGAAAGTCAACAGGATGCCTGTTACTGTAGCAGGACTGTCCGTTTCCGATAAGGTATACGATGGCGGTACAGCTGCAACTGTCACTGGCACACCGGCTATTAAGAAATACGACATCGAGAATTCTGAGGTTATCACCGGTGATGAAAACGCTGACAGTAAATTGAAAGAAGATGCTGTGAGTTTTTCGGCCGGAAAAGCAAATTTTGTAGATAAAAACGCAGGGAAAAACAAAAAGGTTGTTTTCAGCGGATATTCTCTTTCGAAGAATGCTGTAGATAACTATGTACTTTACCAACCGAAGAGTGTTAATGCCGAAATTACACAAAAGGAAGTTAAGGTCAGCGGAATCATTGCTGAAAGCAAAGCCTATGACGGTACTACTGATGCAAAACTGGTATATACCAAAGTCAGCTTTGATGGCATCTGCAAGGGAGATAAACTTGAGATCAGCGGAACAGGAACGTTTGACAGCATAAATGTTGGAAAGGACAAGACTGTTACAATCAGTGGACTGTCTCTCGGTGGTAAAGATGCCGGAAACTATGTGCTGGCAAATGAAGGTCAGCAGGATAAAACTACTGCAAGTATAACAAGGCAGGGTAATATACCTGACGATCTGAAGGAAGCAACCTGTTCCATTTGGGCAAAAGAGGGAAAGACTGCGACTGTAAGCTATACGCTTCCTGATGGGGCAGTATATGGTGATGTTGATAATAAAAACGAGGAGTTCTTTACTGTAAACAGCGATGATGGTCTGGTGCTCACGGCTTCCGGGAGCTGGACTGAAGAGGATTGGGCTTCCGATGAAACAAAGACCTTTACCGTTTTAGTGAAGGATGCAGACATTTATGAGGATTATACGCTTAAAGTAACTGTCACTCCTTTGTTCAAACCTGTGGGAGAATTCACATTCGAAAAGGAAGAAGTGACAAAGACCTACGGTGATGAGGACTTCACCATTTCGGTAAATCACAGCGACGGTATGGGAGTATTGACTTATAAGAGCAGCGATGAAACTGTGGCCACTGTGGATGATAACGGAAAGGTACATATATTAAAAGCGAGTGATTCACCGCTTACTATCACTGCAATAGCAGAAGAGAATGATGATTATTTTGATGCCGATGCCAGCTACAAGTTGACTGTAGATAGGAAAGCAGTAACTGTTAAGGCAGATGACATTACCATCTCAGAAGGTGAAGGTGTACCGGAGCTTACAGCCACTGTAAAAGGACTTGTGGGAAGTGATATCGTAAAGTATTCACTTTCCAGAGAGGAAGGTGAGAAAAAAGGAACCTATATCATAACTCCGGAAGGAGAAGAGGTTCAGGGCAACTATACAGTGGAATATGAGACAGGTGTTCTTGAGATCACTGAAAAGAAGCTTGAAATATGGACGATCAGTTATGATTCAAACGGTGGAAATGGCACTATGAAGGAGCAGAAAGTGAGCGATGGCTCTTCTGTAAAGCTTAATGCCAATACATTCACAAGGAATAATAAAAGCTTCAGCGGATGGAACACAAAGGCTGACGGTTCCGGTGAAGGATATGAAGACGGCGCAGAGATAAGTCCCGGTGAGGATATCAAACTTTACGCTCAGTGGAAAACGACAGAGAAACATAAACATCATCTGGAGCTGGTTGAAAGAACAGAGCCCGGATGTGAGACAGAGGGAAACAAAGCTTACTACAAATGCACTGAGGATGGCTGTGACAAGTGGTTCGAGGATGCATCAGGGCTTGTAGAGATAACTGATAAAAAATCAGTTATCATAGACCCGCTGGGTCATAAGTGGGATAGAGGTAAAGTTACTAAGGAACCTACATCCACAAGTACAGGAATAAGGACCTTTACATGTCTTCGTGATTCAAGTCATACAAAGACTGAGACCATTCCAAAGAAGCAGGTATCCTACTACTACGATGATGAGGACAGCAGCGATGACAGTGACGATAGCGGAAACAGCAGCGGAAGTACAGGCGGGGGCAATGGTGGAAGTGGCAGAAGAAGCGGTGGAACCGGCGGATCCGGAAGTGGAGGTTCAGGATCAGGTATCCTCAATTCAGACACCATGGTTCTCGGTGCCACAAGACAGATATCAGAGAAACCTGAATCCAATACCGAAGAACTCAGTGATATCGGCGGCACATGGAAATTCATAAATGGTGTCTGGGTGTACATCAAATCCGATGGAAGTATGGCACAGAATAAATGGATGAACCTTGAGTACGACGGTGTCAGAAGCTGGTACTTCTTTGGCGCAGACGGTGGTATGGCCACAGGATGGATCACCTGGAACAATCAGATATACTATCTTATCCCGGATTCAGATGGCTGGATGGGACGCATGGCCACAGGCTGGAAGTATATAGACGGTAAATGGTACTGCTTCGGGAAAGAACATGGAAATATGCTGAAAGGCGGAAAGACACCTGACGGATTCCTGGTAGGCGAAGACGGCGTCTGGGACGGAAAGAAAAAAAGTTAAATGTTTGTAATAGCATAGGGAGAGTATATGATTAAACAGATAAAACGCTTCGGTCTAGTGGCCGCGACTGGCCTCATCATTACATCAACGACGGTGTTCACAAGTCTGGCCGTTGAGAAGGAAGTTTTGGTAGAGGAACAGAGTTCAAATGGCGAAAGCCCTGATAATGATGCTATGGAAAAGGATAGTGAGGGCCTGAAGGATGATTCACAGAATGACCATTCTTATGGAGAGAACAGTGAGGGGAAGGATGTCGAAGACGTGAGCGACAGGGAACTCGAGGAACATAAGGAGGAATTATCCGACGACCCGGATGATTCCTCAGACAGCGGCGTGACGGATCCTCAGGATGATGAAAACGGTGAATCGGCCGAGAAGGGATCTGATGAGAAGCCGGACGATGAGACAGAGATTGAACAATCAGAGTCAGAACATAGATCGAAGGATGAGACTGAAAAAACCATTGATGAAACAGACTCATCGGATGATGCGTTAAAGGATGTTTCAGATACGGACTCAGAAGTAAAGGAAGAGCCGGAAACTGAAGCGGCTGAAACGGAGCTTACAGAAGAAGCAGCAATTAAGGCATCAGAAGAAATAAAACAGCAGATGCAGGAGGCTGTAAAAAAAGAAGTTACAGTAAAGATTTCTGAATATCTTACAGCCGAAGATATAGCAGGTACCTGGAAGATAGACAGTGTGACCTCCTATCGTTTTGATGAAAACGGAAAGGGTGCACTGGTGCTTCCGGAGCACACATATAAGTTCAGTTTCACTTTGAAAGAGGATTTGCTTAAGCTGAATTTCGACAGCGGCAAGGTAAGAGACGCAAGCTTTCTTGTATCTGTCATGGACGAGGTGATGACACTTGAGTGTGTGGATGAAGGCTACGAAAACGAATATACGTTGGAAAAAGAATAAAAGCATCGAGATATGGTGATGAGCTTTCAGTTAAAAAACTGCGAAGAATGCAGCAGAGTGATTTGAATATCGAAATCCCATATAGTTGACATTTTTAAACCTGTTTCATATAAGGGGTCAACAATTGAAAAAACAGTAGGGTCTGGTCGAGCTATGGACCGGGCCACGGTAATGACATCCATAATCCGAATAAAGGTTATGGGTGTCATTTTTTTGCGATAAAGCCGGAACTTAGCTCCGAGGCAGATTAAAGGTCAGTAAGACTGTTCATAAAACGGTTCTATGTCATAGTTCTTTGCGAATTCGATGAACTTCGAAGTATTCTGAGGGATGAAGGTTCCTGTTTTCCATATGAGCCCGAACTGGGAACTGTTTTTGGAAGAGAGATGGATCTTCACAAAATCCCTCGGATTTACTGCAAGAGCACTGTACAGAAAGGCACCGCAGTCTCCTCCACGAAGGAAATTCAGGGTGGTATCCAGCTGGCTGCAGTACATGATGATATTTGGTTTAAGCTTGAGTGAATTGAACTTTGACTTTAGAAGCTTGGTCTGAACCGAATCTGTATTCAGCAGGATAATGCGTTCGTCCTTAAGCATTTCCATGGAAATCTCTTTTTCCGATGCATAGTGATGGTTTCTTGAAACGCAATATACCAGGCTGTCCTCCATAAGAACCTGACTGTTGTAATTTTCAAGATTGTAAACATCCATGTTTACAAGAGCGATATCCAGGGCGCCGGTGTCGAGAAGTGCCCTCGCTCTTACTGAACCATATTCATAAAGCTGTACAGGCACGTCACTGTATGACTCATGAAAAGCGTCTATCATTCTTGGAAAGAATACTGTGCTCATGAGCGGCGGTATGGCAAGTCGTATGGGCTTGGTATTTTCAGCCAGCTGTGAGAAGTCAGTATACATATCCTGAGTCTGGCCGAGGATCACCTCGGCTCTTTTATAGAATTCTATCCCCTCCTGTGTTGGAGAGATTTTGTTTTTAGCATGATTAAGCAGCCTGAGATGAAATTCATTCTCAAGCTCTCGTATAGCAACTGATATAGCCGGCTGGGAAACGAAAAGTTCCTCAGCCGCTTTTGATATGCTGTGATATCTGCATACAGCGCAGAAATATTCGAGTTGTGTCAGTGTCATAAAGTCTGTTACGGCGTAAGGTCTGCAATGTACTCTTAGAGATAGCCGTATTTACCTTCTTTCCTCAGAATTCCAATGTATCTTTTATTCATGTGGTTATAAACTTGAACGGATTTTCATAACTTTCATTTATTTACAATCCTGGAAATGATCAATTTATCAATACAGTTTCAGATATAGTAGCCTGTTTCCGCGAGTTAGTTCAATAGTGAATGGCTGAATCAGATGTAGAATAAGCATTGTGAAATATGTGCAATGTGCACAAAAATGCATGCCGGATTTTGCCAGATTAAATTTTGCTTATACCAGCCTTCGAAGCCTCAAATGTACAAAAACAAGTGTATACCCCATAATGAACATACAAGATATGAAATTACCCGGCCGGACGATTTCAATAGAATCTAAGCAAAGTTCTGAAGAAAACACTTTGGTAAGATTTCCATTCGGAAGGAGAATGGAAAGACCAAAACGGAGGTAAAAATGAGTCCAGCGTTAATAACTATATTGTTTTTGGCATTTGCCATAGTCATGTTCGTGACGGAAAAAATTCCACTGGGGGTGACATCCATGATCGTTTGTGTAGGTCTTGTGGTCACAAAGGTACTTGATGTCAGCACAGCTTTTAAAGGTTTCATAAATTCAAATGTCATCCTGTTTGTTGCCATGTTCATCGTAGGCGGAGCACTTTTCGAAACAGGAATGGCCAATGAGATCGGCGGTCTCGTAACAAAATTCGCCAAGACAGAGAAACAGCTGATCATAGCTATCATGGTGATCGTAGGACTCATGAGCGGAGTTCTTTCAAATACAGGTACCGCAGCAGTTCTCATTCCCGTAGTCATCGGTATCGCAGCAAAGTCAGGTTTCAAAAGATCAAGACTTCTTATGCCTCTGGTTTTTGCAGCAGCCATGGGCGGTAACCTGTCACTTATCGGTGCTCCCGGCAACATGATTGCCCAGTCAACTCTTGAACCGCTGGGACTTAAATTCGGATTCTTTGAGTATGGAATCGTTGGTCTTCCCATACTGATTGCAGGTATCCTTTTCTATGCAACTGTCGGATACAGGCTTCTTCCGAATCACGACACTTCAAATGACGATTCGATTTTTGACGATGCACAGGATTTCAGCGGCGTACCTCAGTGGAAGAAGACATTGTCACTGGTCATACTTATCGGAACACTGCTTGGAATGATCTTTGAAGATCAGATAGGCATCAAGCTTTGCATCACCGGCTGTATCGGAGCGCTGCTCTTGATCCTTACAGGGGTTATCTCAGAGAACAATGCCCTTAAGGCTATCGATCTAAAAACTATTTTCCTTTTCGGTGGCACACTTTCTCTTGCCGAAGCGCTTGATAAGACAGGTGCTGGTGAGATGATTGCCAATGCTGTCATCGGAGCTCTCGGAGCAAACCCGTCACCATATATCCTTACTTTTGTAGTGTTTATCCTTTGCTGTATCATGACGAACTTCATGTCCAATACAGCTACCACAGCACTTATGGCACCTATCTGTCTCTCCATCGCCCAGGGCATGGGAGCGGACCCGAGAGCAGTGCTTATGGCCTGCGTCATCGGTGGTTCATGTGCATACGCAACACCTATAGGAATGCCTGCAAATACCATGGTAGTAGGTGCCGGAGGATACAGATTCAATGATTATGTGAAGTCGGGACTTCCGCTTATTGTGATCGCTACTATCGTCAGCATGATCATACTTCCTATAGCATTCCCGTTTTTCCCCGCATAAAAAGTAATTCACTAAGTTTTTGTCATTTGAAAGGAGACAAATATCATGTCCAATGAAACACAGGTAAAGAAAATGACCGACATCATGTCACAGTTTGTTGGTTTTACGGCAAAGAAGCTGCCGGATGATGTAATCGCAAAGCTGGAGGAGCTTCGTGACAAGGAGACAAGTCCCATGACCAAGGTAATCTATGACACCATGTTCCGTAATCAGGAGCTGGCTGTTAAGCTTGACCGTCCGTCATGTCAGGACACGGGAGTCCTTCAGTTCTGGGTAAAGTGCGGCACAAAATTCCCTCTTATCGATGATGTGGAGGCTCTTCTCAAGGAAGCAGTTATCGATTCCACCATCAAGACTCCGCTCCGTCATAACTCGGTAGAGACATTTGACGAATACAACACAGGAAAGAATGTCGGAAAGGGTACACCTACAGTATGGTGGGACATCGTTCCTAACTCCGACAAGTGTGAGATTTACACCTATATGGCAGGCGGCGGATGTACACTTCCCGGTAATGCTACCGTCCTGATGCCTGGTGAAGGATACGAGGGTGTAACAAAATTCGTACTTGATCGAATGACAACCTACGGACTCAATGCCTGCCCGCCTCTTCTCGTTGGTGTAGGTGTTGCCACATCAGTTGAAACGGCGGCACTTAACTCCAAGAAGGCGCTTATGAGAAACATTGGCACACACAATGAAAATGCTAATGCAGCCAAGATGGAAAAGCTTCTTGAGGATGGCATCAACGCCATCGGTCTCGGACCTCAGGGCATGGGCGGAAACTATTCCGTAATGGGCGTTAACATCGAGAACACAGCCCGTCATCCGTCTGCAATCGGTGTTGCTGTCAATGTAGGCTGCTGGAGCCACAGACGCGGCCATATCGTTTTCGATAAGGATCTGAACTTCACTGTTGATACACATACTGGTTTTGAGTATAAGGAGGCATAAAATGGCTGTTGAAATAAAAGATGGAAAGAAGATACTGGTAACACCTGTAAGTGCAGAAGATTTAAAGGACATTCATATCGGAGATATAGTTTACCTTTCAGGTGACCTTACTACCTGCCGCGACGTTGCACACAGACGAGTTGTTGAGGAGGGAAGAGAGATTCCTGTTGATGTAAGAGACTGCGGAATCTTACATGCAGGTCCTATCATAAGACCTTTAGGTGACGAGAAGTATGAAATGGTTTCTGTAGGTCCTACAACTTCCATGCGTATGGAGAAGTTCGAGTACGAGTTCGTAAAGGAAACAGGCGTCAGAGTTATAGTCGGAAAGGGCGGCATGAAGGAGAACACTGCCAGAGCCTGCAAGGATTTCGGCGCTATCCACTGTGTATTCCCTGCGGGAAATGCAGTTGTGGCAGCGGTTGAAGTAAAGGAGATAGTTGAGGCTCAGTGGAAGGATCTCGGAATGCCGGAGACTCTGTGGCACTGCCATGTTGAGGAGTTCGGACCGCTTATCGTGTCCATCGATTCATACGGAAAGAACTACTTTGAGGAGAAGAAGGTCGAGTATAATAAGAAAAAGGATGAGCAGGTAGAGATCATCTCAAAGCAGGTAGGTTTTATCAAGTGATGTAAACTGCCAACCGAAAAGTCATTTTGCAAGGTTTTACAGAATCTGCCGGTTATGTGAAGCATAGGATATTGAATTTCCCCGGAAATTCAATATCCGTACATGTGGTTTTTTGTTTTTAACAAAAACCATCCGGCTCTGACGGATTTCCGAACGCTTTTTCCTTGATTGCGTTCGGAAACCTATAATTGTTTAAAGAAATCCCCAAGACATTTAAGTTAAAAAAGCAGAACAGAAGCGCATATGAATAGGCGTTTCTGTTCTGCTTTTTTCGTCACCGTTGATCTTCGAAAGATAAAAAACAGAATAATACTATTTTTAAACTCTATCCTACAAGAATATAAGCTGTTGAAAATGGTACTTTTTTATCAGAAAAAACCATATATGGAATCCGATGTCAGGTATACTTCCGACGAAATCAAAAATGCCCCAGCCCAGACTGCGGATGTGGGATACGAAAATACGCTGATAACATTTAACAATATGACGATAGATTTCGGCGACGGCAATTTTGACGAAGGTGAAGAATGGAAATTTACGGTTCGGGAGCTGTGCCTCTGCACTTTCAGTCATACGCTGATGTTTTGAGAATCCCAGCACCTTGTCCAAAAGATAAGCTCTTTCATCACATCCACGTTTTTTATAAAGTGTCTTTTCAAAGCATATGGTTCCTAATGACGTAATCAGTTCCTTTTTGTCTGTCCTTACAACATTCCATTTAGCCTTTCTGTTTGGGCTGTTCTTTATCGCCTTATCATAGTTCTCCAGTGTTTCTGCTATGATGTTCAATCCAAGGTTTAAAACTATATCTTTTACAGACGATGATCGTTATTATTCCCAAGAGGCAGTTCTGACTGACCTTATTAACAAGGCTAATAAGAAAAAGTATAAAGTGCTTATCGGAATTGATGATATATCCAAGACTCAGTCAATGGTAAAGTTTCTTTCTATTTTTGGATCTACGATACTGGAAGGATTACAGGTATATCTGATTGTTACAGGCCTGTCTCAAAATATCGAGGATTTTTCATCCGAGAAGAATCTGACTTTTTTCAAGAGAGCGGACTCAAAAGAGATAAAAGCATTGAACCGGTACGATATCGTATATATGTATGAGAAACTTCTGAAAGTAGATACAGCTTCCGCGTTTTGATAAGTTTATCGAGATATGGGGATGAGCTTTCAGGTGAAACATAATTATAGATGAAGATAAATATGTCGAAATTACAGATAAGCTATGATTCTTGCAAATAGAGCTATACCTGATATTGTATCCATGCACAAAGCTCTAAAGGTACAGGATTTGATAATTTTTGCTTATACAACCGCAAAGAGGTTTCAATTTTCAAGGAGGTTCATATGAAACGAATAATTACTGTGGTTATGTTGTTGCTGAGTATTTCATGTTCCCTTACTGCTTATGCAAAGCCTGAAAAAGTCAAAGGCGAGCAGGGAGCCAGTGCTGATAATCCTGTGATTTTATGGCTTGCTGATTATGATGAGCCTTTATATGACGGAAAATGGACAGAGACCGATTTTGGGATAGATATTTATCTCCCCAATACATGGGAAGTACAGGAAAAAACCGATGAGAAATTGAAACTGAGAGGAAGTAAGGATGGTCTCGTCATCATAACTCGCAAGAAAATTCCTGAGAATGCTGCAGGTAAGGTTGATAATGAATCTCTGGTAAAGTCAGTATTAAAAAAACAAGATATAAAAATAACCTATGTGGAAAGTAATGGACTGCCGGCTATTCTTTATGATCTTGAAGAAAATGGCATAACTATAACCCAATGTTCCAGGGTGACAGAAGATGATTATTTTCTGTTCGTAAACTTCTGTAATTTAAACACCAAACTTTCAGAATCAGAAGTAGAGGAAAAGAAGCATCAGATATTCTCATCGATATGCGAAACAGGCGCGAAACACAAGTTTTAAACAGTATTTCACAAAGTTTTTCACAGAGAAAAGAGAGCCACATGTCACACCTGAATACAGCCAACAGGAGTAAATGATCTTTATATCGTATTTAAGAGCGACAGCTCTGGCTGTCTCATGAATTTAGACTATTTCAGTTTTGATTAAAACAGGATAGTCTTATGATTTATAATTCGTCTTCTATGGGAGGTGACACATGTTTTGTACAAATTGCGGCGCAGATTTAGGAAAGGCCGCAAAATTCTGCAGTAAATGCGGAGCGGCAACAGGCTTCGGAGCAGCCATGGCGCAGGAGCTAAATAATCAAGGATCAGATCAGATTCAGGGTAATGCTTCTGTTCAGAATCCAAACAGTAATATAAAGGTTGGATATGGAGGAGATCAATTTCAGAATTCTGTTCGGAATCAGCATCTCATGGAAGAAGCAGAGACAGAACTCTTCGAGGATTCCGGTCTCCCGGAGGGAATATATCGTGATGCACATGGAACACTATATTGGGAATATCAGCTTGATATGCTGAAGAATCCGGTGATTCTATTTATGATCTTAAAAATCATGTTTGCGATCTGTGGAGGAATCGCCCTGTTCCTGATGATCTTGATGCTGATAAATGATGAAGACTTTATCGATGCACTGAAGATGGGAGCCATCATAGTTTTTGGAATGGGCGGATTCATAGCTGTGCTTACATTGATCTCATGGTTTATAGTTGTGGCTATTCATGGGGCTCAATATATCGTTGTACACAGGATGAATGAAAATGAGGTCCTTCATATGCAGACCCGTCAGGAAAAAAATGTAAGCCGTAAGATGCGTGGTGCACTGCTGATAGTTGGACTCCTCAGCAGAAATCCGAGCTCCGTTGGTCTTGCCATGGGTGCCAGAGAGGAAATGACATCGTCCTTCAGAGATGTTAAGGCTGTTATTGCTTCAAGAGGTCATGACCTCATCAAAGTAAACAATGTGCTTCTGCACAATCATGTATATGCATATCCTCACCAGTACGAATTTGTATTTAACTATATTGCATCGCATTGTCCTGGAGCTAAAGTTAAGGGATGAGTGAATTTATACGAATTGTATCCTTGGTAATGAGGATTCTACAGGGAAAGGGTAAATATGTAACATGTGATCCATGATCAAAAAGGAGAAATGCTATGGGGATAAATATACGAAGCTTTAAAAGAAAAAAATTTTTCGCTTTAGGAATCAGCACAGTAATGCTGATACTATCTTTGGAGACTGCCTTTGCACAAACGCCCCGGGATAAGATGATTTTGTTAAAGACCGAAAACAAATCCGATCTAAAGTTTCCTTTTCTCAACACAAGTGAATCGACAGATTCCAAAACCTTTGTCGAAGAAAATGATCTGGAGTTTGTTGAAAAAAAGAACAAATTTAAAGAAACGGGATTTCTGTCATCCAAGGATGAAGAAACGGGGAAGTTGATAAAAGTTAAAGGCATTACCCCGATATCCTCTGAAGCAATTCTTGAACTCGGCGATATTACCGCCACCGAGCCCGACAGTGAAGGTTTTATAGAAGTTACGGTGCCATATATTCTTACGACCTCAAATGAAGTAGCAGTATCTACATCTGTTTCATCTGCGTGGACTATATATGACTTTTATCATATTCCTGATTTTATCGATTCATATACAGGAAACATGATAGCTGGTTATCACTGGTGGGATTATCGTCCTGATGGAGTCTATGATCCCGGCATCACCAATATAGAATGGGGAAACAAGTCGTATACCATCTATGACTATGAAGATAAAATTGATGATAACTGGTATAAGAGACATGGATGGAAAAATGAAGCTAATGCTTACATAACGTATACCGAAACCGGTCTTAAAAATGACGGTCTGCATTATGTGGGCGGAAGAAAACTATATTTCAGTCATATCTTCAGGATTCCGAAAGACTACGATGGCCTTACTTTGGTTTTTATTAAGGACTATCCCAAAGATCTTGCGAAAGCAGTTTCTGGGGGCAGCACTGATCAAATAATCTATGATGTTTCCGGATATAAACTGTCTGATTCTGAACTGTATCATGGTTATGAACCGACACTGAATAATTTTTACTATATAAGAATCAGTGATTATATAAATGATTAAACTAAATGGAGATGATCTCATATTATATAAATCTGTAAGTTTTCCCATTCAATGTCATCAATTGTCATGATTTTCATGCGAATATGTTAGTACATAAAAAAATCGAGCAGGAGCTTTTCCTGCTCGATTTCGATTGAATAAGAGTCATTTTTCGACTTTTGACACTCACGTCATAATATTATGGTCTCACAAGGGCGAGATATCCTGTTTCGCCGGATGGAACTACTATGGAACCTAAAGCATACTGAACGTCATCGTATTCGTAGAATTCATCAATGGTAATGTTTCCACCGACTGTCACATATATGCCATTACCCCATTCGTAGCCTGTGTAACTACGATCTTCCATATACTGATCATCATAGGTTTGTCCATCCATATGACTCATATATGGATCCCAGGTAAGAAGCACATATTGGGATGTCACCCTGATATCGACATTGATCAGTTCCTCAACGGTTGTGGTATCGCCAAATTGTGGTGGGAACAGAACATAACCCTTCCAACTGCCCTGATACTCCGAAGAATCAAGCCATCTGACACCTGCCACGGCAGCCGCAAGTATCACAGCACGGATACGCCTAGAAAATCCGCCTTTTCATTTTACATATAGTTATCATCGTCAAAATTAAGCAGAATGATAAATTCACAATAGTTATTACTCCATCATGTATGATAAGAATGACTTCACACAGGTTGACATTTATAAACTCGTTTCTTATAATGTGTCCACAAACGAAAAAACAGTAGGGTTCGGTCGAGGTACAGACTGAGCCACGGTAAGGACATCCATAATCCGATTTCAGGGTTTGGATGTCTTTCTTTTTTTCGCGATAAAGCCATCAAGTGGGCAATCGAGCGTTGTGCTCGCACATAAGCGCGATTGAACAATTGATGGCCAACGTGTAATCGAGCAGCAAGCTGCGAGATGCAGCGATAAAGCCATCAAGTGGGCAATCGAGCGTTGTGCTCGCACATAAGCGCGATTGAACAATTGATGGTCAACGTGTAATCGACCATCTTCGATGGAAAATTCAGGAGGAAATAAATGTCAAACGAACTTTTTGAAAAGGCCCCGATAAAAACAGCGTATCTTAAACTTGCGATACCTGTTGTACTCAGCATGGTGGTTCAGCTTATATACAGCATGGTGGATACCTATTTCATAGCACTAACCAAAAACATTGACCTGATCGCGGGCGTGTCCATATGTACTCCGCTGTTCACCCTGTTCCTTGCCTTTGGTGATATGTTCGCACTGGGCGGAAGCTCTGTTATCTCAAGATTCCTTGGAGCCGGAAGAACAGAAGACGGAAAAAGACTCAGCGTATTCTGTATGTATTCATCAGCGGCTTTCGGAGTATTCGTGACCATCATAATGATGCTTTTTGCCCAACCTATTCTCCGTTTCCTTGGCGCATCGGGCTCGGTAATGCCTTATGCCATGCAGTATTACAGATACATAGTTCTGGGCTGTGCATTTATCATTTTCACCATGGTTCCCACAAACCTTATGAGAACAGTCGGGCATCCCAATGCCTCCATGGTGACAACCATACTTGGTGCTGTTGTAAATATGATACTTGACCCGATATTTATCTTCACACTGGGAATGGGAGCAGCAGGTGCAGCTATAGCCACCATCATAGGATATATCTGTTCCACTCTTTACTCAATCTGGTACATAACAACAAAATGTGAAGGTCTTTCCATCAGCCCAAAGGATTTCGGAATTCATGCAGGGGAGCTTCAGATGATCTTTGCGGTTGGACTTCCTGCTTCAGTTACAAATTTCATGCAGACTGTTGGAATGACTCTCACCAACAGAAGTCTTTCCGTATACAGCAGTGATTCCATTGCCGTAATGGGAATCGTATTGAAGATCGTAAATATAGTAATGCTGGTGATAGTAGGGCTCGCCTTTGGCGGTCAGCCTCTTACCGGTTATGTTTTCGGATCGGGAAATAAGGAACGTCTCAGGAAGGTTCTGGCATTTGCCTACAAAATAGTCGGAGGAGTGGCACTGGTGATGGCTCTCGTTGTGGGAATCCTTACAAGACCGCTGGTTCTTGCTTTCCTTGACAACGAATCTCTGGTAAATGAAGGCGTCCTGATGCTGAGACTACAGATGCCGGGAATGGTCCTCATGGGATTCGGTCTGGTGTCCATCTGCACCTTCCAGTCTATGGGAAAGGGACTGCCTGCTCTGATACTGTCCCTTTGCAGACAGGGTATCGTATATGCTGTTGTGATCAATGTCTTATCCGCGCTTTTTGGATATTACGGAGTCATATCGGCCCAGCTTGCAGCAGACATTGTGTCCGTTCTCATCGCAGGGGTGCTGTTCATGATGTCCATAAAACCGGAACTTACCTCCGAGGCAGATTAAGGGTCAGTAAGACTGTTCATAAAACGGTTCTATGTCATAGTGCTTTGCAGATAAAAGGATATTCACATGAATAAAAATGAAACCACAGTTCCATCACGGAACTGTGGTTTTTTCTATTAACCGGAACGACGACGTCTGCGTCTGTCTATATGATTTTCTCTGTAGTAGCGGTCTTTCTCTGCGTACATTTCTTCGTCGGAAAGGATCTGCAGATCGTCAAAAGACATTTCAGGATGATCCGTATAGGCTGCATATCCCACTGAGATGTTAAGCTTGTCGATGTAGCTGCCCTTCCATTCGCAAGAGGTTTCTGCGATATTCTTACGGATCTCCTCCGGATTCTCGGTGTGTACTATGGCGATAAATTCATCACCGCCGGTTCTGTAAACTATTCCTGTGGTGCCGACAGAAGTTGTGAGGCAGTAGGCTGCACCCTTTATGAGTTCGTCTCCCACATAATGTCCCTTTGTATCATTTACTGTCTTAAGGTCATTTACATCCATTGAGAAGATAACCAGGTCTTCCGGAAGATCAGTCTCTTTGATGGCAAGGACATCCTTGTTGTACCGGCGTCTGTTGTATAGATTGGTCAGCTCGTCGGTCATGGATATCTTGAGAAGTGCGGCCTCACGCCGCTTATCCGCATCTACGTTTCTTGTGACGTAGATCACGACTGTAGGAACTCCATCGCTATCGGCGGCAACAGTGATGTACTGTGCACGTATCCAGCCTATCTCTGAATGAATGAAATCTTCACTGATGATGTTTTTCGATGCCAGTCTCTCCCGGAGGGTATGTAGATTCGTAAAGTTCATAAAGAACTCATGCTGTTCAGGGATGATGTATTCCTGCAGCTTCATATTCAGAGTCGTATGGGTCTGATCCACATCGATATGAATAGGCTTTTTTTCAGGACCCTTAAGCGGATTTTCGGTGAAAGTGGTAAAGTCTATAAGGTTGGCATTATCAAAGATCTTTACAATCGAATCAAGGAGTACCACCTTCTCGATCATTTCTTTTTTCTGGGCTTCAATGATGCTGTTCTTGGTGATGAGCTCTTTATAGTACTCTGATGTCAGTCTTTGGATGATGCATCCGGCGATGAACATAACAAACGACTCTATGATGAGACCACCGATAGAATCAAGGAAAAATGCCATGGTCGATACCGGATATGAGCCGGTCTGGGCTGCCTCATAAAACGAAGTGATATATGTTGCCCCGAACATCGTGATAAAGTTAAGTATCACGGCATAATAATAAATGATCCTGTCGCAGAAAAGTAAGCTCAGTACCGGAACAAGGAACCATGTGAGGCGAATGGATACATCGGATAAAAACATGTAGAACAAAAGAAGGTCCAGTGCAGTAAGAGCAAAAACACTGGAGGCAAGAGAGTGAGGGATCCGGCGCATCATGATAAGATGCAGCGAGGAAAGTCCGATGACCATGATACTTATATAGAGACAGGTGACGTAGGTAACATAAGGGAAAATTCCCGCATGTATACCAAGGGCAATGGCCGGGCCTGTCAGTACAAAATGCCACAGAACCAGGTTCATGTAACCATTGACCTTTCGTCGGTTGTTTAACATAAATTCATCGTATTCTCGTATATTAGATTGACCCATATCTTCCTCTGGTATAGATTATTTCTGAGTCAAAAGACCCAAATAAAAACCTCATAATAATATATAATATCAGCATTAATGTTAGACATTATAACATTAATTAAAAATAAAAAAACACCAAGCCAGAATATGACCTGATGTTTATTCTATACTATATTTTTGATAAAAATTCTATAAGCAAATAAAAAACTGCTTCTAAAAAGTCTCTGTATAAGAGATAAGGATCATCTGTGGCTGACGAACACAACAATTCACTTGATATATGAAGGCATTTACGTATAATCAGAAAGATAATGTTATATGACATTAAAGGAGATTACAGACGATGCAGAATTACAGTATGAGAACCAGCGGAGTTTGCGCGAGACAGGTGGATTTCGGTATTGAAGACGGCAAGCTTCACGATGTACACTTTTATGGTGGATGCGCCGGAAATACACTTGCCATCAGCAAGCTTCTTGAAGGCTATGATGCAAAGAAGGCAGTAGAGATACTTAAAGGCAATCTTTGCGGATCCAAGGGTACATCCTGCGCAGATCAGCTTGCAAGAGGCGTGGAGCAGGCACTGGCAGAGAATATCATGTAAAAAAACATCTACATCCAAGTTTACTTTTGAAGACTTCGGATGTAGATGTTTTTTTTAGGATCTCAGGATATTTTACCGGATCCCTGAAAGAATCGGCAGGGATCTGTCGTGTGTATTCTGTGCTGGAATAGGAATGATACTGAATTTTGACTGCGTCAATGTTTCATATGATAATCCGGTACTTAATTGTAGTACTCCGCAGCGAGCTTTTCAAAGGCCGGAAGCGAACGCTCGATCATATCGTGAGATACACAGTAAGCCAGTCTCACATATCCCGGGCAGCCGAAGGACTTCGCCGGTACAAGGATGATGTGATATTTCTTTCCCATGGCAACGAAATCATCCTCTTCGGGAACAGGAGACTTGATGAGCATGTAGAAAGCACCGTCAGGATGAACCACTTCAAAGCCAAGCTTCGTGAGCTTATCATAAAGAAGGGTTCGGTTTTTGTCATAGAACTCGAGATTTGCAGGTATATCGAGGCATCTTGCGACTACAAGCTGGAAAAGTGAAGGTGCATTGATGTATCCGAGACAACGGTTGGCAACAACAAAAGCAGAAATGATCTCATCATAGTAATCAACTTCACTTGAAACTGCAAGGTATCCGATTCTTTCTCCCGGAAGTGAAAGAGTCTTACTGAAGGAGTAAAGGAAAAAGCTGTTCCTGATTATATTAGGAATGTACGGAACGGTCTGATCACCGTACACAAGCTCACGATATGGCTCATCAGCTAGAACATATATCGGGTGACCGATCTCCTTTTCTGCTTCAACGAGTATGTCGTTAAGCTTTTTCAGAGTCTCTTCGGTATAAATAACACCTGAAGGGTTATTCGGATTGTTGATGATAACGGCCTTTGTCTTTTCACTGATGAGAGGACGAAGAGCATCGAGATTTAACTGGAAGGTCTCTGTATCCGCAGGAACAACAACGAGATTTCCGCCGAAATTACTTACATAGCTTCTGTATTCGCCGAAGAAAGGAGCAAAGGTGATGACTTCATCCTCAGGGCTCAGAAGGCTTCTGAAAACGCAGTTCATGGCGCCTGCGGCACCACAGGTCATGATGATGTTATCCGGTGTATATGAGCATCCGTTCTTTCTGTTCAGACTGTCTGCAACAGCCTTTCGAACCTCATCGTAACCGGCGTTCTTCATGTATCCGTGGACAATGTTTCCATCGGTGTTATCAAGAATATCTTCTATGGAATCGCGAACTTCATGAGGTACCGGTGATGCGGGATTTCCGAGACTGAAGTCATAAACATTTTCAGCTCCTACCTGAGCGGCCATCTGAAGACCTTCTTCGAAGAGCTTTCTGATGGTAGAACTTCCTGCAACCAACTTTTCCATATTCTTTGAAATAACCATGATGATAGGACCTCACTTTCTGATATTGAGTTTTATATTATGACGTGATTGATAAAAAGCTGACATCAAATCGTTCCGTACAGAGCAGACTTTTATTTCAAATTATAACACCGGGTAATATGAAACAAAAGAGATATAAACGAGAAATGGGATATGCTGCCAGACCAAATGATTATGGCTTACATTACCTTTTAAAAAGGCGAAAAAATCCTTTTTTTTTGCACATTTCCAATTTTATTTTTGATAAAATGATAATAAGAATCGGATTTAGAACGGGGGTCCGGTATCATTTTTCGACATACAGTATAGAGTTATGGAAAAATTCAGGTTTAGTGATGTTGAACAGAGGTTAATAGAGGAAAGCAGTATCCCTATGGCTGTCTATCAGTTTATCGATAGACGTGTGGTTACTATTGCACTTTCTTCCGGTATGAGGAAGATCTTCGGCCTAGGCTCAAAGGAAGATGCCTATGACCTTATGGATAATGACATGTATCGTGATGCGCATCCGGACGATGTGGCGAGAATTGCAGAGGAAGCCTACAGATTTGCAACAGAAGGCGGTAGGTATGATGTTGTCTACAGATCCAAGGTCGATGGTCAGTACAGGATATTCAGGGCAAGAGGAGAACATGAATACAAGGGTGACGGCGTAAGACTCGGAGTTATCAGATACATGGATGAGGGACCGTATTCAGATAATGATACGGAGTTTACGAAGGATATAAACGAGTCTCTGGGAGAGTATGTCCGGGAGCAGACCAAAGGCTACGAAGCGAAGTATGACTATCTCACAGGGCTTCCCAACATGACCTATTTTTTTGAACTTGCAGCACATGGCAAGAAGGTGATGGTGGAAAACGGCCTAAGACCTGTGATGCTGTATCTGGATCTTACGGGGATGAAGCTTTTTAACCAGAAACACGGATTTTCAGAGGGTGATAAGCTTATCCGTGAAGTTGCCGATGTACTCAAAAATCATTTCAGTACAGAGAACTGCGGAAGGTTCGGAGGCGATCACTTTGCTGTATATGCTTCATTGGATAATCTGGAAGATAGACTTAACGACATGCTGAAAGATATAAAAGCAGTAAACGGAGGTGTAAATCTTCCGGCAAGAGTAGGCATATATGTTACGGATGAAAATCCTGTCGAAGCAAGTATAGCCTGCGACAGAGCAAAGATGGCCTGTGACAGTATAAGGAGCGGCTATGTTTCCGGCTTCAGCTATTTTACTGCCGAGATGCTGGATAGAGAAGAGAAGCGGCAGTACGTGGTTGAAAATCTGGACAAGGCATTGGCTAACGACTGGATCAAGGTTTACTATCAGCCCATAGTCAGAGCAGCGAATGGCCGGGTAAGTGACGAGGAAGCATTGGCACGATGGGCAGATCCGGAAAAAGGCATACTTATGCCCGGAGATTTTATATCCGTACTTGAGGATGCGAGGCTCATATACAAGCTGGATCTTCATGTTATAAAAAAGGTACTTGATAAACTCAGAAAGCAGAAAGAAGCCGGATTTTTTGTCATACCCCAGTCTGTGAATCTTTCCAAAGCCGACTTTTATTCCTGTGATATCGTGGAAGAGATAAGGAGGCTTGTGGACGATTCAGGTCTCGGACGGGAAAATATCACTATTGAACTTACAGAGAGTCTTGTGGCAAGTGATGTAGATTATGTAAAACTACAGGTCGAGAGATTTCAGAAACTCGGGTTTAAGGTCTGGATGGACGATTACGGCAGCGGATACTCTTCACCTGACGTTCTTCAGAAGATACATTTTGATACCATCAAATTTGATATGCAGTACATGAAGCTCTTCTATTCAGGCAGTGAGAGCAGGATCATTCTGTCAGAACTGATAAAGATGGCGATTGCCCTCGGCATAGAAACGGTCGTTGAGGGAGTTGAAACGGATGATCAGGTGGAGTTTCTGAAGGAGATAGGATGTACTAAGCTTCAGGGATATCATTTTTGTAAACCCATATCTCTTCAGGCGATTTTTGACAGATACAGTGCAGGAACCCAGATAGGTTTTGAGAATCCTGAGGAAGCACCGTACTATGCAACTATAGGCAGAGTCAATCTTTATGATTTCGGAACATCATTTGGCGATGATGATAGTGATGATGCGACGAAAAAGTATTTCAATACCATGCCCATAAACATAGTGGAAAGGGATGGAAAGGCTCTTTGGATGGTGCGGTCAAATCAGGCTTTCCGTAATTTTTTCAAGAATGAATTTGCCGCATATAATGCAGGGGCCCGTATGCCTTACAGTAAGCTGGTCAATCGTCAGAATGAGTTATTTCTCAATGCTCTGACCAGATGTGATGTGGACGGCAAGCATGTATTTCTGGACGAAGCCATGGATGATGGACTCACTATACACCTTTTCATACGGCGTATAGCGACAAATCCTGTGACCGGAGTTGCGGCTTATGTGGTTGCTGTGCTCGGAACATCGGAAGTAAGCGATGAGCACGGGCTTACTTTTGCGAGTGTGATCAAGGAGCTTTCCACTGATTACATTTATTTCTACTACGTAGATCTGGATACGGATAGATACGTAGAGTATGGACCGGGAAATGCGGGTATCAATCTGCTTATCGAGAGTAAGGGAAAGGACTTTTTTGCCGAATCAAGAAAGAACTCAAGATATGTCCTTCATCCTCATGATGTGGATATGTTTGTAAAGGTCTTCACAAAGGAAAATGTCATGAGAGCTGTAGAAGAAAGCGGAAGCTTCAATTATACCTACAGGCTTATGATCAATGATGAATCGACTTACGTAAACATGAAGGTTGTTCGTGCCAACACAAAGAGAAATGCTATCCTTGTGGGGGTCAGTAATATAGATGCCCAGAAGAAACAGCAGGCTGAATTCGAGAGAGCTCAGCAGGAGCGAAGGATCTATTCAAGAGTCAATGCTCTTTCCGGTGATATCGTCGTGATCTATACAGTTAATCTGATCACTGATGAATATGATCAGTTCACTGCAAAAGAGCATGCTTCGATCGAGCTTATTGAAAAGAAGGGAACAGACTTTTTCGGTAAAATAAGAGATGAGGGGATACTCAATATCTATGAGGAAGACAGGGACATGTTCCTTCAGTCTTTTACCAAGAAAAATATTCTGGACTTGATAAAAAAGAACGGATTTTATTCTATTAATATTCGGGGTGTGGTGCATGATGACATCGTTTATGTGACCGTAAAGGCGGCTTTTATAAACGAAGACGGAATGGAACAGCTGGTTGTAGGTATCGTGGATGTTGATGAGCAGGTAAAGAGAGAACTTGAGTACGCTTCAAACCTTACTGCGGCCCGCAACGAGGTAAACAAGGATGCATTGACCGGTGTAAAGAGCAAACATGCTTTCATCGATGTTGAGGATGAGATAAACAGGCACATAGAAGAAAAGACCATCAAGGAATTTGCCGTGGCTGTTTTCGATATCAACGGACTCAAGTACATCAACGATACTTACGGACATAAGAAGGGCGATGAGTACATCAAAAAGGGATGTGCTGAGATATGCGAGATATTTGCCCATTGTCCTGTATTCAGAGTCGGGGGTGATGAATTTGCCGTTATAGCTCAGGGAAAGAGTTATGAAGAGATCGACAGTCTGATGAAGCAGATAGAAGACAGGAATGAAGAAAATCTGAAAAACGGCGGAGTTATAGTGGCTGCCGGATTTGCCAGATTTAATAATGACAAGAATGTGGCAGCAGTTTTTGAACGGGCAGATACCAGGATGTATGAGAACAAGAAATACCTGAAGACCAGAAATGCTGTATAAAAAAAGGGATGCAGGAGAGTGTTTCCGCTATGGAAGATTACAGATCAGGATATATGAAAAAGTGCAGATGCTGTGGGGCACCGGCAGAACCGGGAGCAGAGTTCTGTACCTATTGCGGCAGCAGGTTAGCTGACCCGAAGCCGCCCCTTGTGGTCAGGAGGATGCCTATGTTCCTTATAGCGGTGCTGACCCTTGGATTTTTCATGGCATCCATGTTCACTGCAGAAGCGGAGATGGAAATAGCCCTCATAGTTTCCTGTGTTCCGGGAGTGGTTCTTTTGTTTCTTATCTACAGACTGGACAGGATAGAGCCGGAACCACTGGGGCTTTTGCTCAAGCTGTTTTTCGGGGGAGCCATCATTTCCACGATTTCTGCAGCACTTATCGAATCAGTGCTGGAAGGGATCATAACTGTTCTGTTCGGGTGGCATCCCATACTTTACTGTTTCGCAGCTGCCTTCATCATGGCAGCCGCAACGGAGGAGCTTTGCAAATATGCGGTGCTGAAGGCCGTGACATGGAGGCATCCTGCATTTAACTACCGTTTTGACGGAGTGGTCTACAGTACCACCGTCGCCATAGGCTTCGAGATATTTGAAAACTTCCTTTATCTTATCGACAGTACGGCAGACACTGCATTTACGAGAGCTGCTTTTCCGGGGCACTGTATCTTCGGAATATACATGGGTTATTATTACGGACAGGCAAAGACTCTGGAGCTAAGAGGAGATCTGGCCGGAGCTAAAGCCATGAGAAGAAAGGGAATTATCACCGCCATACTGATACACGGATGGTATGATTTCATTTGTTTCCTTGCGGGAGTTATGGAATCGGAGATCATAACAGCTCTTTTGGGACTCGGCCTGGTTGCCGCCATGGTGGTGCTCAATGTCACAGCCTACAAGAATATTAAGAAATATGCATATGAGGATGAGCCGGTTTAAAAGAAACGAAATACCCGGCAGTTGTGTTTCATGGAATTCCTGATCTTTGGGAGTTATTCAGGAACCACAGTATATAATGAAGACTCAAAACAGGATCCCCCTTGCCGTTGCGACAAGGGGGATCGATTATGTTAGAGTATAAGTTTCGAGATCAGCCGACTGCACCGTCGGTTCCTGCATGTAAGAGACGACCTCCGGATCTTCTCTTGAATACGAGATTTCCGTTGGTCCATTGAGTGGATCTCCATTTAAGAGTGATGGTGTCCTTGCCGTTATATTCAAGGTCATACCACTTGTCGGAAATAGTACTTCTTGCACCCCATTCAAGACCGTCAACAGTGCCGAGCTTCAGGCAATCGCCGTTTGGATTTTGTTTATCATATAAACTGTAAGGAGTGCCTGAACTCATGTAGAGACCGAAGTCAGCGCTGGCGATATAGGCATCGCCTGGATCCACTTCGATCCACATGTCTACACGCTTGTCCTTGCTGAAACCTGATTGGTCTCTGTTATCCCAGTTACCATCGATGGTAAAGTATTCATCAGTCGCATCAGCACTTCCATTCTTGTTCTTGGTTTTATCCCATTTTCCTGTAGAGTCAACATAGTATCCGTCAGGGGTCCAGCAGTCTGTGAGCATGATGCCGTCCTTACCTACATAATAATCACCTATCCACTGACTGGTGGCAACTACACCGCTTCCGGTTGCATAGTACCATTGACCATTGTACATGGTCCACTGGCTGGTAATACAGTAGCCGTGTTTATCGAAGATGTAATATTCATCATCGATTTTTTTCATTGTGCTTTTGGGGTACCTTCCGTCGCCATGATCATACCACCACCCGTAGCCGTCGTGCCTCCAGGTGCTTTCTGCAAGAGCAGTGAGACCAAACATCATTATGCAGCTTATGGTTACGACAGCAGCTGCTAAGGTTTTCTTTGTCATCATTTGTTCCTCCTTCTTTGGTGAAGTCCCTTTATTGACTTTTATAAAAATATTTTCCTCACAAAAGATTAATGTGGATACCCTATATTATTTTATTTCGGCATAGAAGGTAGGAATATAATAAAAAAGAACTCCGCCGGGATGAAATTCATTCCGGAGAAGTTCTTCGAACAATTCATGATTTAGTTGCAGGGCTCGTAGTCTCTTTCGAAACCTGTTCTCTCGCACCATACCCAGTTGCAGTCAGGTTTGTACTGTACCTTGTAGCCTTCAAGTGATCCCATATCGTAACGAACAGCTGTTACTTCATGAGTCCCGTTCTTTAACTTATATGTCATCATTTTTTCACCTCTTTTTTTGATGGTGGCTACTATACACCCTTATCAGGATGCTGACAAGCCTTGGGAACATCGGTGAAAAACGGGCGAAATATCTACATTTTTTTGAAAATGTAAAAATGATGTCGCAATCAGTTTATATATATTTTACAAATAATTTGAAGGCTTTTAATAATTCATAACAATGTCTTCTACAGCTCTGTCAAAAAATCAAAAAACCTGAACATAATGATTTCGAAAAAGTACCAAGCGAAAATGACGGAATCTGACTGAAATTGAACGGTTGATTACAGAAAGCTATTTAACAGTAGTACTCCTGCCATGGCTATCAGGAAGATAATGTTTATCACTGTGAAGACTGTGAGATACTTCTTCGTATCAGCTTTTTCCGTGCTGCAGTACTGCTTGAAGGAAATGAGGCTGGCCATGGAAGCTATCAGAGTGCCGAGGCCTCCGAGGTTTGTTCCGACTATAAGCTTCGGGATGTCAGTGGTGAATCCGGAGCAGAGGATGGCGGCAGGAACATTACTGATAAACTGACTGAGCAGTATGCTGATGCCCACCTCGTTGAGCTTCACCAGTTCCTTCAGGATATCACTGAGGAAAGGTATCCTCTTGATATTTCCGATGAAGATAAAGAGAAATACAAAGGTGAAGAGAAGCGAGTAGTCCGGTTTTTTCAGGATTCCGCGGTCAAAGATCAGCACCAGAAGGAGTACTGCCAAAAGTCCTGCCTGATATGGAAGTACACGTACCACCACGAGAAGGGACATCATAAATGCAAGGATGTACATAGCGATCATCATGTTTCTCTTTTTAGAACCTGAGAAATCGCTGTCCTCCTGTAATGCGGCAGGTTCCGGTTTCACCATAAAAAAGGCGAAAACGAGAAGCAGGATGCCGGCTGCGATGCTGTAGGGAAGCATTAGCATGATGAACTCTGTGAGGCTCATACCTGAAAGGGAATAGAGGTAAAGGTTCTGGGGGTTTCCGAGGGGTGTCAGCATACTTCCGAGGTTTGCGGCTACGGTTTCCAGAACTATCACATCGATGAAGAGGTCTCTGTGACCGGAGATGGACAGTGTGATGATGGAAAACGGCACGAAGGTCAGAAGCGCTACATCGTTCGTGATGAACATGCTGGAGAAGAAGCAGAGGGCGATGAGGATGATGGAAACGCCGCGGATGGAGTTCATCCTGCCTACAAGCTTCTTTCCTATCTGCAGGAATACATCCTGCTGCTGGAAGCCCGCCATGGTAAGCATGAGAGCAAGCAGGATGCTCAGAGTCCTGAAATCTATGTAGTCGATGTACAGACTGTCTGGTCGTACGAAAAGGCAGGACAGTGCTGCCAGAATAAATGAAACACTGAGTACAATTTCTTTTTTTATAAAGCTTTTTACGGAATTCATGGGTCCCTCTTTTTTATAAATATGATCATGCAAAAGAATAATCCTTTGGACGTGCAAGGTCAATGTCTAAGTGTTAAAGTGTTACGGTGGAACACAGGAGGATAAAAATTCCGGTTTTCGTAAGTATAGTGCGGCCCGGCTGTATTTATAAAAAACAAAATATACATGGGAAACAGGACGCCGATATGATAGTATAATAGGACATTTTGTTGAGTCAGGAAACTTGGAGGTTTTTTATGTTAGAGTTACAGAACATCTCTTTTCAGGTAGACGCGGAGGGTCAGGATAAAGAGATCATCAGGGATATATCATTGACTATTCCCGATGACAAGCTGGTGGTCATCACAGGACCTAACGGCGGAGGTAAGTCTACTCTTGCGAGACTTATCATCGGAATCGAGAAGCCTACTTCGGGAAGGATACTTTTCGACGGAGAGGATATTACAGATTTTTCCATCACAGAACGTGCGAAAAAGGGACTCGGTTTTGCTTTCCAGCAGCCTGTAAGATTTAAGGGCATTCAGGTTTTCGACCTCATCAAGCTTGCTACAGGTAAGAACATTTCCATAGTGGATGCGTGTAAGTATCTTGCGGAGGTTGGACTTTGCGCCAAGGATTACATCGACAGAGAGGTGAACAGCAGCCTTTCCGGAGGTGAGCTTAAGAGAATAGAGATCGCGACTGTACTCGCGAAGGCTTCAAAGATGTCTGTTTTTGATGAGCCTGAAGCCGGTATCGACCTCTGGAGCTTCCAGAATCTCATAGAGGTATTCCAGAGAATGAGAGAGAAGATCAGCAACAGCTCCATCCTGATCATTTCACATCAGGAGAGGATACTCAACATCGCTGATGAGATAATTGTTATCAGGGACGGAAGCGTGGTGAAACGCGGCTCAAAGAATGAGATTCTTCCTGAGCTTATGGGAACTTCCATGGCAGTGCCCGGATGCAATAAAGTAGAGAAGGTAAGGGAGGCAAAGCAGGATGCTTAAGCTTGATGAAATACAGATGAGACTGCTGAAAGAGGTTGCAGATCTTCATAAGGTTCCGGAGGGAGCCTACAACATCCGTTCCAACGGTGAATCTGCAGGACGCGTTTCTACAGAGAACATCGAGATCATTCCGAGAGAAGACGGACAGGGACTTACTGTACGTATCAAGCCGGGTACAAAGAACCAGAGCGTGCACATTCCTGTTGTTATGACGAAGACCGGACTGAAGGAGGTCGTTTACAACGATTTCTACATCGGTGAGGATGCGGATGTTATCATCGTTGCAGGCTGCGGTATCGACAACTGTGGATCACAGGATTCCGAGCATGACGGTATCCATCGTTTCTTCGTTGGAAAGAACGCGAAGGTAAAGTATGTCGAGAAGCACTATGGTTCAGGAACTGGAAGCGGAAAGAGGATCCTGAATCCGGGAACCGAGGTTTATCAGGAAGAGGGCAGCACAGTTGAGATGGAGATGGTACAGATAAAGGGTGTTGATGACACAAACCGTACCACGACAGCAGAGCTCGCTGCAGGTGCTAAGCTTGTGGTCAGAGAGCGTCTCATGACTCACGGCGACCAGAAGGCCCTCAGCACCTATGTAGTTAATCTGAACGGCGAAGGCGCAAGTGCGGATGTGGTTTCCAGATCTGTTGCAAGGGATGATTCATATCAGAAGTTCGATGCGAAGCTTGTTGGTAATGCAGCCTGCTCGGGTCATACAGAGTGCGATTCCATCATCATGGACAGAGGAAAGATCCTTGCGGTTCCTGCTCTTGAGGCCAATGATCTCGATGCAGCTCTTGTGCATGAGGCTGCCATCGGTAAGATCGCCGGAGATCAGATCATCAAGCTCATGACTCTCGGACTCACTGAGGCTGAGGCAGAGGAGCAGATCATAAACGGTTTCCTGAAGTGATAATATAAGAAATATGGAAGTGTAAAAGCCGGCGTGGATCGAGACACCGGACATGGGCTGTGAAAGGCTCGCCACTAAAAAAAATCTCATTGACCGGATGGTCAATGAGATTTTTTTATAATTCTACTGTAAAGCAGGTTCCGTCGGATTCGTTTTCAGCGGTGATGGTTCCTTTCATCCTTTCCACTATGGCCTTTGCGATGGCGAGACCGAGACCGAAAGAACCCTTGTTGTTTTCTCTGTCACAGGAATAGAACCTGTCGAAAATATATGGCAGATCAGCCTCTGAAATGAACTCGCCGGTATTTTTTACCGTGAAAAGGATCCTGTCGTCATCCCTGGTCAGCCTGATGCGAATCCGTTCATCCTTTGTGGTATGCTTCAGAGCATTATCAAGGAGGATGGCCACAAGCTGTTTAAACTCGTCATCATTACCGACAGCCCGGATCCCGTCCTGAACATCATACTTATAATCTATCTTCTTCTCGTAAGCTATGGATTCATATGTCAGTGAGATCTCCTCCACGGCAGCGGATAATGAAAACTCTCTGCTGTCCATAGTTGAAGCCTCTTCAAGTCTCGCAAGAGTCAGCAGTCGCTCTATGAGATGGTTCATCCGGCAGGTCTCTGAAACGATATTTTTTACGTGGATATTATCACCGTTCTCCATTTCGAGAGCCTGGGCATTGATACTGATGGCTCCAAGAGGAGTCTTCAGTTCATGACTCGCATCCGTGATAAACCGTTTTTCTCTTTCGAGCTCCAGTCTGGCCGGTTCGGTGACGAATCTCGAGAGGTCGTTTGTTACGAAGGTAAGGATCGCTATGCCGAAGAGAAACAGGATCAAGCTTCCGATGAGATAGATGGAACGCTCACGTTGGACGGTATTCAGCAGGACTATGAGTCTGTTGCCGTCAGGAAGCTCCTTTTTAATGTATACGAAGGAACCTTCCCTCCATCCCTTAGGCGTGTTGTTCAGTATACGGTCGATGAGACGCTGGGTGATATCATCGGTATTTCCGCTGCCGATCTTTCTGATGTCTATGACCTCGCCGTTCCCGTCGATGATAACACCTACAACAGGATTGAAGCCTGTTTCCTCCAGAGCGGTTATGCGGTTTTTGTAATCTCCACGGAGAAGTACATCGCTGTCAGCCACCCACTTGACTATCTGGAATTTATTTACCGCGGTCTCATAGGAAGAGTAATGGTAAAATGCCACGAACAGCATACCTATGGTGGCTATCAGCAGAACCATGGTGACAGTTACGAATTTTTTTCTCAGATTCTCAACCATCGTTCTTTTCTCCTTCGATAGAGTAACCAACGCCCTTGGTGGTTATGATCTGAGTTTCGGCTTCAATGAATTTGAGTTTCTTTCTCAGAAAGGAGATGTAGACCTCAAGACTGTTGTAATCACCCTCGTCGCAGAACCCCCAGACCTTTGAAATAAGAGTATCCTTTGTGTGGATGTGTCCGGGATCTGTCATGAGACATTCCAGAAGCTGAAATTCCTTGTTTCCGAGTTTTACGGATTTTTCCTTTCCGCAGAGCTTATAGCTGTTCTTATCCAGCCTGATGTCGCCAAATGTCAATGCCGAATCATTGTCCTGCCCCGGTTTTCTGGTGCGGGCACGTATTCTTGCAAGAAGCTCCCCCGCATCGAAGGGCTTCGTAAGGTAGTCATCGGCACCGAGGTCGAGCCCCTGGATCTTGTCCTCTGACTGGGACTTGGCTGTAAGTATGATGATGGGGGTCTTTATACCCTCCATTCTTGCATTTCTCAATATGTCGATGCCGTTAAGCTTCGGAAGCATAAGATCAAGAAGGATGAGATCATATATATCTCCCAGGATCGAATCCAGTCCGGACAGCCCGTCATAGACCGCATCCACCTGATAGCCCTCTCCCCTAAGTATGGCGCTTATACCGTCAGATATTTCTTTTTCATCTTCAATTACTAAAATTCTCATAAAAAAGATTATATCATCAAATCAGTGATTCACCTATAGTAACCGGTATCTCGCCTTCTTCATTTCTTTTTCTCTTGAGTATTTCTTCATTGACACGGATCCTGTGGTCCGTAAGAACTATGATGGTTGAACCGCCGAACTCGAAATAGCCTTTTTCGTCGGTGGTTCGTACAGAGTAGATCTTATCCTTATGCTGATAGTTTGAGATCTTCCCTACGAAAAGGGCGCCGACCTCCATCTGGATAAGTGTACCTTCGTGATCGCTTTCTATGGTCACATATTCTCGGCTGTTCTCTATGAAGACAGGAAGCTGTTCCAGTGCAATAGGTCTTACACAGTGAAGCTTTCCAGTGATGGTCTTCTGAGAAGAAACTGTTCCGTTGGAACAGAAATTGTATCTGTGATAGTGATTTGGTGTCAGGCGGAAGATAAATGCTGTTCCGTTGCTGAACCTGTCTGCCAGTTCCTTGTCCTTAAGGAGACGCACCAGACTGTAGTTACTGTTCTTTATAAGGAAATTTGACTCGCTGTCTATGTCAAGAACAGTCAGAAGTCCGTCACAGGGAGCTATAAGCTCTGACTTGGGCTTCGGACGATTTTCCAGACGAAGCTTTCTCGTGAAGAAATCATTGAAGGATGCATATCCGGCTGAGGGAACCTCATAGCGATTTAAATCGATCCCGTTCTTTTTTACATAACCGGGTACCAGTCGTGCCGAAAAACCGGTGGACAGGAACCTGCCCATCTTTACTGAAACAGAAGGCTTCACAAGCTGTTTTAAGATGATGCGGCCGGGAACAGTGTGATATAAAAACTTTAATCCTAATGAGTTGCTCATATGATAGTACGTCCTACGAAAAATACACAAAATGCTTCAACAAGTCCGATAGCTGAAAGGAGGACCTTTCCTGTGGTGTTAGGCTTCTGGATCTCGATAGGAGTGAGGAAACCGATGCTGCAGAAGATAAGTGTTCCGAGGATAAGCTCATAGCCGTTCATGGCGAAGTTTGCACGAAGTACGCAGGCTATAGGAAGTAAGAGAGCGATGGTGGTGATAGGTACTCCCATGAAGCATCTCTTTCTTTCAGGATGATTCTGTGATCTGTCCTCTTCGAGAACATTGAAATAAGCAAGTCTGATAAGTCCTGCAAGAGTGTAAAGTGAGGCAACGATACCTACCAGAGGGTTGCAGTTTGAGATCATGTATGTGAAGACCGCAGGCATGATCCCGAAGCTAATAAGGTCACAGAGAGAATCGATCTGAACACCGAATCTTTTTTCCTGAATACTTCTTTCCTTTGTGGAAGCAACAGTTCCGTCCAGCATATCGCAAAGTCCTGCGATGAGGAGACAGAACAGAGCCTCAAAGAACTTGCCGTCTATGGACATCATGATTCCGTAGAAGGAAAACATCATTCCGGCATATGTAAGAACAACAGTGTAATCGTAGTAACCTAATGGCTTAATCATTTTTAGAAAACTCCTTATTTGTTTTAATGATTTGTTTTATATATCCTACAAGGACTATCAGGCCTGAAACTGAAGAGCATATGTAGAAGGAAACACTTCTGCACAATGTCTGCAGCATGTAGGCATAGTCCTTTGTAAATATCGATTGAAATCCATCCAGCATGAGGTAGTCCGCAACGCCCATTCCACCGGGGATCGGGACGCAGTTGGAACCAACCTGTGCGAGATTCTGTATGACCCATAATCTCAGGAGGCTCACATTTTCCAGATTGCCGAGAGCCATATGCATCAGCGGTGTGATGCTTATCTGCGAGATCCGCTGCAGAAGATTGAAAATGAAGGCTAACAGCAGTACGGATCCTTTGTTGTGGAGCATCTCCGAACACAGTTTGAAGTCAGACATGTGTCTCTCCATGCGGTTGTTCCATTTGTTCACATCTCTTATGATGTGGATCCTGTGAAGGAACTTTATGGTGCCAAGTTCCATACGCTTCAGGTAGGAACTTTTCCTGAGCAATGCGTAGAATGCGATGGTAAGTGTAAGCATTACCACGCTTCCGAAAAGGATGAAGGACAGTGATATCTCGTTGAAATCATCGAGTACCTCCGGCATGAACAGAAGGCTCACGGCTCCGATGGAGAAGGAGGACAGGGTGTACATCACGAGATTGGCAAGAAGCGTTACCGTGATGGCTGAAACGGGTATCCGGTTGAAACGCATGAACAGCGCACTCACAGGCTGACCGCCGCTGGCGGATGGTGTGATGGCGGAGAAGAACTGATCTCCGGCGCTGTACAAAAGGCCCTTCAGTATATTTGTTTTATATCCAAGTGAGTTCAGCAGGCACTGGAGAGCGAGACCCTCAAACAGGATGAAACCGAACATCGACAGAAAAGCGGCTATGAGACCGGGGATGGAGGCATGCTCCAGCATGACCATAAGGTGACTCGGTGTAAGGGCTCTGCTTTGGGATGAAACGGTTCTCAGTGTGAGATATGCGATAAGCAAAGCTCCCAATGCGAACATAATATTCTTTTTAACATTCATTTCAGTTTGCGCTCATATTGATAATTTATGTTTATTACACGACTGTACAGTCTGGAAAGACCGGTCACTTTTACCAGTCCGTAGCTTGCTTCTGCCAATGCTATGCCCATCAGCACATCTGCCAGGACATGCTGTTTTGTGGTAAGGGTGGAAATGCAGATCAGAGCCGCCGCTATAATGGAAAATATCTTGTACCATCTGGGAACGAAGCTGCACTTTCTTACGGCTATAAAACAGAACTGACTGGTTAGACAGTGGATGGATGGGAATAGATTGTCCGCCGCATCCATCCTGTAAACCATGCGCAGCAACCGGGACCAGAAATCGGTACCGACGATTACGGGTCGTAAGGTCGTCGTGGGCAACAGGGTAAAGAAAACCAGGCAGATGAGCTTCGCCAGTACATCCGCACAGAGGAAGCTGTAGACTTCATCGTCGTCATCCTGCAGAGCACCAAGCAGATAATTTATAATCCAAAAAATATAACTTCCTAAATAGATCGCTGTGGTCCATGGGATGACATGAATATAACTGTCAAACCGGACCGCCATATTTATGTGGTGGGATGAGGTGGTCCATAGTCGCGAGACATTGTAAGCGACCACATTTACAGCGAAAGAGATCAGTAACGGGTTGTATAGTTTTTTCTGTACAAGTAACTGTTTTTTATGTCTAAAAAAATTCATAGTCCTAATTTGTGTAAATAATTAGTAAAACGGTTCATGACATAACTCATTATAATAAATGACTCTTAAAACATTATTGAAAATACCGTCCCGGTTTTTAAGGTTAATTTAAGGTTGGAGGAAACTATCAAAGAAAGCCGGTTTTGTGCTATAGTTGCAGACGGATATTCATGATGAAAGAGAAGACAACTATGGACATTTACGAAAAGATAAAGACACTTTCAGAAAAAATGGAAGAGGAGTCCGTCTGTGTCAGACGGGATCTTCACAGGCATCCTGAAACGGCATTTCTGGAAATGAGAACCACGGTGATCATCGCAAATAAGCTCAGAGCTCTCGGATATGAGGTGCTCACGGGGAAAACGGTATGTAAGGAGGGGGAACGTCTGGGTGTTCCCACGGAAGAAGAGCTTTCTCTTCATGCTTCGGAAGTTCTCAGGCAGGGAGTCAAAGATGAGGATCTCACAGAGGATATCCGAAATGGATACACCGGAGTCATCGGAATCCTGAGATGCGGTGACGGACCTGTGACTGCCCTTCGTTTCGACATTGATGCCCTTGGGATGATAGAGGCCGAAGACATGTCACACAGACCCTTCAGGGAAGGATTTTCTTCGATAAACCACGGGATGATGCACGGCTGCGGACACGACGGCCATGTGACCATAGGACTCGGGACTGCAAAGCTTCTTATGGAGATAAAGGATGAGCTTCGCGGAACCATAAAGCTCATTTTCCAGCCGGGAGAAGAGGGTGGCCACGGAGCGGTCCCAATAGTTGCCAACGGACATCTTGATGACGTGGAGTATTTTATAGGAAATCATATCGCGCCAACAGACTCTTATGATGATGGTGATGTGACACCGGGAACCTACGGTTCTCTTGCAAACACAAAATATGATGTCTGGTTCAGAGGCGAAGCATCCCATGCCGGCGGTTTCCCGGAGAAGGGTAGGAATGCCCTGGTATCTGCATCCCATGCAGTCCTTGGGCTTTACGCCATACCGCGCCACAGTGCGGGTCAGACCCGTGTCAATGTCGGGACCCTCCACGCAGGCACCGGAAGGAACGTTATTCCTGACACCGCAAAGCTTGAGATAGAGGTTCGCGGTGAGGATACGGAGATAAATAACTACATGTCAGAGCAGGCGGAGAATATCTGCAAGGGGGCAGCCATGATGACAGGCTGCAGCTGTGAGATGCAGATGGTCGGCCGCGGAGAGACACAGCACAGTGATGAAAAGCTTTGGGAAAGAATAGGCAGTATGGTGGCCGGACATTGTCCTGATCTTAAAGTAAGCAGTGTTCCCAATGCAAGGAACTGGGGAAGTGAGGATATATCTGTCATGATGAACAGAGTACAGAGCCATGGCGGTCTCGCTACCTATATGCGGACCATGACCCCTATGGCAAGCCCGCAGCACACCGTGAGATTTGATTTCGATGAGAAGGTGCTGGTGAAGGGGATCAGAGTTTTTTCTTCCATAGTATATGACCTGAACGGGAAAGGGCAGGAGAGATAATGAAAACACTTATTTACAACGCGACAATCCTCACCATGGATAGATCAGGCACAGTCTTTAAGGGTGGCTGGATACTTACAGAGGGAGACATTATCAAAGAACTGGGAAACTCTGAGGGGGAAAAGCCTGAGGGGGTTGAAGCGGACGAATATGTAGATGCGAAGGGTGGCATCCTGCTGCCGGGTTTCGTGAACACTCACTGCCATGTTTCCATGGTTCCCTTCCGTACCATGGGAGACGACTGTCCTGACAGACTCAGGAAGTTCCTGTTCCCGCTGGAGCTTCAGGCTATGAACCGTGAGCTTGTGTATCTCGGAGCCCTTTACGGAATTGCGGAAATGCTTCTCTCCGGTACAACAACCTTCCTTGATATGTATTATTTCGAGGATGAGGTGGCGAAGGCCTGTCTTGAAACCGGGATCAGAGGTTATCTCGGAGAAACACTTATCGGACAGAAGACCTGCGACAGTCCTGAAAAGGAGTATGGAGGTTTTGATTATCAGAAGGAATTCCTGGAAAATTTCAGGGGTCATGACCGTATCATCCCGATAATCGCGCCTCACGGCACCACCACACTGAGCCCGGAAAAGCTCAGGGAGGCACATGATATAGCGGTCAGATATGACACCCTTTATACACTTCATGCCTGCGAGATGGACTATGAGATGAGTTATTTCAGGGAGCTGGGACAATCTCCTATCGAGTTCCTGGATTCCATCGGGGCCCTTTCAGAGCATACTCTTGCGGCCCACTGTATCCACGCCACGGAGTCTGATCTTTCTCTTATGAAAGAAAGAGGCAGCAGGATAGCTCATTGTATAGCCAGCAACACCAAGGCCGGAAAGGGGATCGCTCCCATGAAGGATGCGGATAAGGCAGGTATCCCTTTCGGGCTTGGAACCGACGGACCATCCTCGGGCAACACACTGTCCATGTTCGATCAGATGCGTCTCATGCCGAACGCCCAGAAAACAAAGTATCATGACAGAAGTCTCTTCTCTGCGGAGCGCGTGGTGAGAGCGGCTACAGCGGGCGGTGCGGAGGCTCTCGGCGCAGAGCATTACGGAAGTCTGGAGCCCGGAAAGAAGGCGGATCTTCAGATAGTGGAGACAAAGTCCGTGAACATGTTCCCGGCCTATAATCCGTATTCCGCACTGGTCTATTCTGCCAATGCTTCTAACGTTGACCTTGTCATGGCAGACGGAAAGATACTCGTACGGGACGGTCGATTGACCACCCTTGACCTTCCGAAGATAAAGTCGGACCTCCTTCAGGCCATGAAGCCGTTCATGGAGGCGGCAGAGGAATACAGGGATATAATCTGATACTTTTTTTGGCAGAATTCGGGGCGCGCTTCAGTTTCTTGTTTTAAATTTGGATAAATGAATGCATATTAATGCAATATTTCATCATGTTAAACATTTACAGTGGAACTCTAAATATGCTATAAACAAAAAGGTTTTTGAAGCGCGCCGGAAAAACACCGTTTTATGCGGTGAAACATGACTAAGCGGCGGCATCTGAAACTGATAAACGATTCACCGTTTTCAGGAGGACATCACGTGAACTGGATCAAAAATAAAGCGTGGATCTTTATGATATTGCCGGGTATCTTATTCCTTGCGGTATTCATGCTGATTCCACTTTGTACACTTCTCATTGCAACTTTCTTTCCAAATGAAGGAGCGTTTTCATTATCCGCTTACGGTGAGATAGTCCGAAGCACCTATTTTCAGCAGGTGTTCGTAAGAAGCATTAAGCTCAGTATCTTGAGTACGCTTGTCTGCGCGGTACTTGGATATCCTGCAGCATACTATATCGCAAAGTTTTCAAAGAATAAGGGCATGCTCATGGCATTTGCAGTGTTCCCTATGTTCACAAGCCCTGTCATCCGTTCTTTCAGCTGGATGGTCATTTTAGGTAAGAAGGGCATCGTCAATAAACTTCTTGTTTCTGCCGGTTTGTTTGCTAAACCCCAGAGTCTTTTGTATAACGAATTTTCGATCACTGTAGGTTTCGTACAGTTGTTTCTTCCACTTATGATATTGTCTCTTATCGGTGTACTCGAGAGTATTCCTGATGATCTGACGCTTGCTGCCCGTAATCTCGGCTGCACAGCAATGGAGACATTTGTAAAGATCACATTGCCGTTAAGCGTTTCAGGTCTCGTTACCGGAAGCGTACTGGTTTTCACAGGCTGCATAACAGCATATACAACTCCTCAGCTCCTCGGCGGAACAGATACAAGAGTGCTTTCCACCATGATCTATCAGTATGCCATGAGCCTCGGAGACTGGATCAATGCTTCTGTCGTTGCAGTCATCATGATAATCGTCACCATGCTGATCTCGTCAGTTTTCAATGCAGTCAGCAAGAAAGTGAATCCACTGACATAAAGAGTCTGCTTTCGGAGTGATCCGTAAGGTGCCCGGGTCCCGGACAAAAACATTAAAACGGGACGACGTTTCGGGAAAATAGGAGGAAGAAAAGTGTCATTACTTGAACTTAGAGATATTACCGCAGGATACGACAAGAACGTGATCCTGAAGAACCTGAATCTTAATGTGGAGAAGGGAGAGCTTGTGAGCCTCCTTGGTCCCAGCGGATGCGGAAAGACAACTACCCTTAGACTTATAGCCGGATTTTCCGAGCCTATTTCCGGAAACTTCTTCTTTAATGAGAAGGACTACACAAAGATACCTCTTCATAAGAGAAATTTCGGATTTGTGTTTCAGAGTTATGCACTGTTCCCGCACATGAACATCTATGACAATGTTGCATTCGGACTTCGTCAGAGAAAGGTACCTGAGTCAGAGATAAAGACAAAGGTCATGGACATGCTTCACACGGTAGATCTTGACGGATTCGAGGCGAGACTTCCCAAGGAGATGTCAGGAGGACAGAGACAGAGAGTTGCCCTTGCGAGAGCCATGGTCATCAATCCTGACCTGATGCTTTTTGATGAGCCTCTTTCAAATCTGGATGCCAAGCTTCGCGTGCAGATGCGAGTTGAGATACGTAAGCTTCAGCAGAAGCTGGGATTCACAGCTATCTACGTAACACATGATCAGGAAGAGTGCTTCGCCATCAGTGACAAGGTGGCCATCATGAATCATGGTGTCATCGAGCAGATGGATAAGCCTGCAGAGATCTATAATCATCCGAAAACAGAATTTATCGCGAGATTCGTAGGATTTGAGAACTTTATGGATCTTACCAGGGTTTCTGACGGAAAGTTCAGAACTTCAGTAGGAAGTGAGATCACAGTTACAGAGGATATTCCGAGGGATAAGTTAAGAGCCTGCATCCGTCCGGAGGATATAGTTATAGAGAGTGAAGGCGCTGACGCAGTTAATGCAATACGCGGACAGATAAACGTCCAGACCTTCCTCGGCAAGAGAACACAGTACAATGTGTCAACAGATATAGGCGAGCTTATAGTGAGCACCGCTCAGGAAAATGTATTTTCTGTCGGAGACAACATCACACTTTCTCTGACACCAAATAAAATCGTACTTATTCCATAAGGAAAAGTACAAAGGTCCATTTATCACCATCTATTATTAGGAGGAAATTATGAAGAGAGTATTATCACTTGGACTTGTAGCTGCAATGAGCCTTGGCCTCGCTGCATGTGGCTCATCACAGACAGCCGCTACGACAGCTGCCGCAAAGGAAGAGACAACAGCCGCAGCCGCAGAGACAACAACAGCTGCCGCTAAGGAGGAGACAACAGCCGCTGAAGCTTCAGGAGAGAAGCCTTTCGCAGGACAGAAGCTCACAGTAAGCACATTCTCATTCAACGCAGAGCTTCTTCAGAAGAACGTTTATGATCCATTCATGGAGCAGACAGGCGCAGAGCTCGTTATCGAGACAGGAAAGAATGCAGAGCGTGTTACAAAGATCGAAGAGTCTCCTGAGAACTATGACGTAGTTATCATCGGTGATTCTTTCGCAGCTCAGCTCGCAAAGGACGGCGTACTTGAGTCTCTTGACAGATCAACTCTTACAAACCTTGATTCTATCTATGATTCAGCCAAGGCTCCTATGGGTGAGGAGTTCGGACCTGCATATACATTCAACCGCCTCGGAATCGTTTATGATCCTGAGACATGCACAACCGAGATCAAGAGCTTTGCAGATCTCTGGAATCCAGAGCTTGAGGGATGCATCGCTATTCCTGATATCACAACAACTTCAGGACCTCTTTTCTACTACGGAACAGCTGCAGCTTTCGGTCTTGAGCCGGGTAAGGATGATGACGCTATCTTCGAGAAGCTTTCAGAGCTTAAGCCAAATGTAGTAAAGACATATACATCAGCTAACGATACTATCACTATGCTTAACCAGGGTGAGGCTACAGTTGCCCTTCTCCTTGACTACAGCTACACATCAGCTAAGCAGGCTAATGATGCTTATGTTTGGGTAGATCCTGCAGAGGGCAGCTTCTCAGGCTTCAACATGCTCAACATCGTTAAGGGCTGCGAGAACAAGGAACTTGCTCAGGCTTTCATCGACTTCTATCTTTCAAAGGAAGTTCAGGAGGCAGAGGCTCTCGATGGTGTTGATTCTCCTGTAAATACTTCTGTTGAGCTTACAGCTGAGCAGGCAAAGAACTTCACATACGGTGCAGAGATGGTAAACGGCCTCATCGTTCCTGACTGGGATCTCATTACAGAGAAGAAGGCTGAGTGGATCGAGAAGTGGAACAACCTTTTCTCAGTTCAGTAAGATAAATTTAATTCGAAATTCTTTTTGAAAGAAAGGTCACAAATGAAAAAGAGTAAGAGTCTTCTCCTGTTAACTATACTGGTATATTTCTTCCTGATAGGTCCCCTTGTAATCATCATGGCGGCCTCTTTCAGCGATACAAATTACCTTACATTTCCGGGTAAGGGTTTTACTCTCAAGTGGTATGCGCAGGTACTGACTATGAGTTCCTTCATAGATTCAGCCAGGACCTCCATCATAGTTGCGGTTGTTTCTACACTTTTCGCACTGGCCCTCGGACTCCCTGCTGCATACGCACTTAACCGTTACCGTTTCCGCGGTAAGGAAGTGATCAAGACAGTATTTCTTTCACCGGTTCTTATTCCGGTGATCGTACTTGGATTTATCATGCTGAGATATGTTGTCAATGCTTTCAAAATGCCTGTTATGCCCAGTCTTCTGATAGGGCATACGCTCCTGGGCATTCCTTATGTGATGCGTGTGGTAACAGCAGCCCTTTCAAACTTCGATTTCGCTATCGAGGAAGCTGCCGGAAGCCTCGGTGCAACCAAGGTATACTGCTTTTTCAACATTATCCTGCCGAACATCAAGTCGGCCATTGCATCAGCCAGTATCATGGCTATGATCAATTCTTTTAACAATGTTTCTCTTTCGGCATTTCTGACAGGACCGGGAGTTAACGTTCTGCCTATAGAGATGATGGCTTATGTAGAGTATCATTTTGATCCGACTATTGCGGCTCTTGCGACTCTGCTTATGGTTGCTACCCTTGCAGTCATGCTGATAATCGAGAAGACGCTTGGACTAAAGAGTGTAGTATAACATATGACATGTGATTTCGTGCGGATTTTATCCCGTTGAATCATAGTGATTCATAATAAGCCGTTTTTTTCGGTAATGAGAAAGAGTTATTATGTAAATGTCTTCCGTTTTTATACGGAGGGCATTTTTATTTTATAAAAAATTAAATAATTAAAAATGCAATGGTCGTAGCAAAGGGAAAATGTAAGGCGTTTAGAACGTGCTATACAGCCTTTTGAGTATTAAACAGGGATAATCAGTCAGAATATATTGTAGGTTTTTGCATACAGAAAACGATTTAGGAATTAAGATTGTAGTACAAAGCATTAAATTTATATTAGAATTCCGGGATATTTAAGTGTACTATTTATTTTTTTAATTGCCTTTGTATAATTTACCCCCTTTAGGTATAATATGAATGTTTGCTGGTTCGTGATATTTTTAGCAGATAGATGCAGCTTTTTCATTACAGATCTGGATGAAAAAGCCAACATAAAGAAGCGTACGCTTGATATACGTTTTACGTCTAAAAGTAGGAGATATTGAATAATGAAACCTAAGCTTGATGCCGGACTGTCCCGTAGTTATATATTGGATGGACTTACATCTATGATGAGCGGATTTTTTATTTACAGGGCGGATTATTCCGGTGAACTGCTTTATATCAATGAAGCTGTTCTCGATATATATGATTGTGCTGATGAAGATGAGTTCAGGGATCTCACAGGGTATACATTTGCAGGAATGATCTTCCCGGCCGATCTTAGTGTTACAGAGGACAATATTACTTCCCAGATCTCTGAAAACGGAATATACGATAAGGTTAGTTTTCGTATAAGAAGTAAGAAGGATCAGATAAAGTATGTGGAGATACAGGGGAAGCTCTATTCTTCTGACGAAGAGGGAGAGCTTATTTCGGTTACCATGACTGTACTGAAGGAAGAGGAAAAGAGGACCTTCAGAACCAGACACAGGTTCATTGTCGACAACTCCAGCAGAAACTATATTCTCAACACCATAGATAAGGCTGTTAAGGAGGATTATATAAAGATCTATTATCAGCCGAAGTTTGAAACATCTACAGGTAAACTGTACGGATTCGAGGCATTGTCCAGATGGGTGGATCCGAAGTATGGTATGCTCCTTCCGGGAGAGTATGTTCCTGTACTTGAGGAGTATAAGCTGACTCATATTCTGGACAGGTACGTCATGAGACAGATCGCCATGGACGTGAATAAGCAGAGGAAGAAGTTTGGTAAACTCATACCTGTCTCCTTCAATCTTTCTCATAATGACTTCCTGACTTTTGATCCGTGTAAGGAATTGATAGACATAACAAGGACCTTTGATATACCGAGAGACTATTTTCAGGTTGAGATAAGTGAGAATACACTCAATGCTGATCCGAATCTCTTTAAACGTGAGATCAGAAGGCTGAGGGATAATGGTTTTCGTGTATTCATTGATGATTTCGGAAATGAACATTCATCTCTTAATACAATCCGTGAGTATGAGTTTGACGGCATCCTCATAGATATCGGATACATGGAGAATTTTGATGAAAAATCAAAGAATATACTTAAGCCTGTCATAAACATGAGCAAAGGTCTCGGTATACATACCTTTGCAAAGGGTGTAGAAACTGAGGAACAGATAGAGTACCTTAGAAGTGTCGGCTGTGAAATAGTTCAGGGCTATTATTATTCCTATGGAAGACCATCCGAACGTATTCCGGATGAGATACCTATGAATGTAGATGCTGCCAGCAAGAAACCAGGTTCTGAGGTAGTGGAAGTTATAAAGAAGGATCCGGCCATTTCTTTTGTGGCGAGACAGGATCTCAGTGAAGCACAGAAGGTTTTCAGCGCCATATCGTCAATTTACAATAGCATATATATGCTTGATCTCGAAGAGGATAGTTATAAAGAGATCAAGGCAAATTATGCCATGCATAGATTTTTGGGAGACGAAGGCCGTATCAGTAGGGTTATGCCCGCTATTATGCGTACATTCACTGCCACTGAATACATGGAAGCTGTGCTTGCTTTCACTAATCCCGATACCCTGGCAGACAGGCTTTCTGAAAGAGACTATATTGAGACGGACTTTATCGGTGTCATCAACGGATGGACAACCGCTGCCTTCTTCGTATTGGACAGGGATGAAAGTGGCAAGGCGGTAAAAATTCTTTATACCACACGTATAATTGATGAGAGTAAAAAGACGGAGATGGACTATAAGGATGTACTTATGGACATGTCTAAGATCTATTTCAGCCTTATCCATATCATATTTGTGACCAGAGAATTCATTCCATTGATACTTCCTGATTTTATCAAGGACAGGCTTGGGATGAATCAACAGCCCTATGAGCTGGCAAAGGAAATGTTCATAGAGAATTATGTGTCTGAAGATTATTATGACAAGGTAAATGAATTTATGGATATCTCCACCATGCAGGAGAGGCTCAGAAAGAAAGCGTTTATATCTACAGAATACTATGGAAAGAGCAATAAGTGGTTCCGTATCATAGTTACTGTCTCAAAGACTGATGAAAAAGGAAATGTTCTCAGGGCATCGATGGCCATGGAGGATATCGATCAGGAAAAGAATGAACAGGCAGATCTTGAGTTCAAGATTGAACATGATGCGCTTACAGGCGTACTTAATCGTAATGCGTATGATAAGTATACTGAGCTCCTGAAAAAGTCTGATATGGCTATAGCATATATTCTACTTGATGTGGACAGGTTTAAACAGATAAATGACACCTATGGACACGGAATCGGTGACTCAGTACTTAAGAGGCTTGCCTGCTTCATGCGAAACGAGTTCCGTCTGTCGGATCATATCATCCGTATGGGTGGTGACGAGTTCTGTGTGATCATGACCGGTATAGAAGACAAGGATGCCCAGATGCTTATAGATAAGATATATGCTATAAACAGCGCTCTGAAGAATCCGCGCAGCAAGAATATACCTAAGGTTTCCATAAGCGCAGGAATCGCCTTCTCGGCTCAGGGATTCACAAATGATCTCTATAAAAAGGCTGATATGGCTCTGTATCATACCAAGAATACGACCAGAGACGGATACACCATATATGACAGCCTGGTAAACAGCCCTGAATTCAGTTCAGGACAGTTCTAAAAAAGAATAAAAAAGATCTGAGTGTTGAAGAAAGAGATGGGATCTTTTGACACCGGGTCTAAAGCAGAATGTGCCTGCATCGAGGAGTTTTTTACAAAAGAAAGCTTCGATGAGGGCACATTTTTTTGATAAAAAAGTAAAATTATTACAATTTATTAAAATTAATCAAAAAGGCTTGAAATTTAATAATCAATTATAAAATCTGTGCAAAACCTTGATTTTACGAGACTATTTATGATAAAAAATGTAGGTATTGCCAATTTTATATCTCAAAAAATTTAATGGATTGTACAAATTCAGAAAATGTTAAGAAATTAATTAAATTTTTATGTACTTTTATGATAGCTGTACTATCATAATAAAAGAAATATAAAAATGGTAAAACTATCATAAAATTCACTGATAGTATTTAGAGTAGTTTTTATGAGTGGGGTCAAAGTATGAACAAGTTATCAAAACGATTGCTATCACTGTTTTTGAGCGCGTTTATGGTGGTGGAGTCCAGCCTTAGTGCAGGTATCACCGGATACGCTATAGAAAACACAAGCACATCGGGAAACCCGAAGTATCTGGCTAAGGTGGTAGCCAGCCTCCCGGATGACGTAAGTTATCAGGTCGTGGAGTTCGGTACTCCGAAGAAAGATCTTAATCTGCCCGGTAGTCTTTATGCCCTGGTCCGCGAAGCAAAGGAAGACGAGGATGATGACGAGGATGTTGCAACCGGAAGTAAGACCGGAAAGACATGGAAAGCCACGACAAGTGAGGCTACAGGGTCTTCTATAAAGGATAAAGCAACAAGCTCAACGATCAATGAAGATGTTGAGTTTATCAGTGATGAGCAGAGAAAGATAGTTTCTGAGATCTTATATTCGAAGACTATGCCATCCAAGGCAAAGATCGAAAAAGAGACAGGACTTAATCTTAAAAATTATGAGATCAAATCTCTCGATCTTAAGTGGGTAAACGATGATGCATCCCTTGGTAGAGAGTATGATCCTGAGGAAGCCGGTACATATCAGTTCACTGCTGAAGTTATCGAAAGCTCCAAGTATGAGGTTCCTGAAGATCTGCTTCCAAGTATAGATGTTGAAGTCCTTGAAGAAGGCGAGGAAAAGTTCCTTGCTACTGAGATCGTTGACGGAGTAGAAATTACTGTCAGTGCGCCTGCAGGCGTATTCCCTAAGGGAAGTAAACTTCAGGTCGTTAAAATAGATAATGAGGACGACAGGAGCAGCAGGCTGAAAATTGAAGAAGCTGTCACCAAGAGCCTTGCCAATGATCTGGCTGTAAAGGATTCCCTTTCATTCGACATCAAGGTGGTTGATGAGGATAACAATGAGGTTACTCCAAATTACAGTCCAAAACCGGGTACATCCGGTACAGAAACAAAGCAGAAGGTTATCATCACTTTCAAATCAGATGCGATAAAGGATGCAGCTCTTGATGACGAGCAGTATCTTTCAGTTTTCCACTTTGAGGGTGTTGATTATGATGATGTAAAGGATGCTGCAAAGTCTGACCTGGAAGAACTTGACTTCCTGCAGCAAGCCATTGAGACAGTTAAGAACTTATTTACCTCTCTTGTTGCATCAGGTGCAACAAATCAGAAATTAAATAAGCCTAAGTACCTCAAGGCTGAAAAACCGGAAGATGCTACAGAAAGCACAGAAGAAAACAGTGAAGCTCCGAAGACTGATGACAGTAAGAATGTTTCTGCTGATGGAGAAATAACTGTAAAGACATCTGACTTCTCTGTATACACTATAGCTTTCTATTCGGAGAAATCTCCTATAAAGGCTTACTATGTAACAGTCTCCGATGAAGATGATTCACTTTACAGCTATGAGGAAGGAGATCAGCTTACACTTGAGCTTTTATCCACAGGTGATTCTTCAGAAGAGAAAAAGTTAGCTGCATTATATTGCGATGAAGAGCAGTTCGAGGAATTTGTTGGATATGTTTCCATGAACCCGACAGATCTTGATGAGCTTCTTAAGGATGCCCAGGTTGGAAGTACAGTTAAGATCCCTGCAAACCTTAAGACCTTTGGACTTATAGCTGATTCAGCCGGCATCTCAGTAAAGGCTACAGAGCTTACAAGGGATGGTGTGACATATAAAGTTACATCCAGAGCTGCTACAGTTGATCCTGACGAAGAGATCACGCACAAGGGCGTATATTGGAATCTCGATGAAAAGTTTTATGCAACACAGGATGCTGCAAATATTCAGGGCAAGATCACCTATGAGATCTCAGGATTCGGAACTGATAACGGTGGTAAGGCAACTGTATCTGTAATTGATAAGAACGGAAGTGAGCGCACACTTGCCGTAAACAGTAACGGTGGTGACACCGCAAGGTTTGACGTTGATGCAAGTGATAAGTCATTTACTATCGATGCAACAGATATCATTAAGCTTAAGCCTGTTGAAAGCGAGAACTATTCATATACTTCAAGTGCCGGAGAAGATGGAACTGTTTCTATAGATTCCGGTGCCCCTACCAGTTTCATATTTACAAATCTTAAGGATTACTCATATGTAGTACATCAGACTGTAAAGCAGAATGATGAGCTGTTTACAACTGCGGAATCCGACAGGATCAGTTATACACTTTCAGGTCTTGGAAAGAATGAAGAAATAGCTGTTCATGTGGCAAATGCTGATGGTGTTGACATCACTAAAGCTACAGCTGATGAATCCGGTAATCTTACATTTGATCTTGATGCCAGGGTTGCAAGCTTCAGTGTTCTTGCCAAGGAAGTCAATATAAAGATGGATTCAGCTTCCGGAAAAGACGGATCTGAAAACAACATGATCTGTAAGACTAACCTTACAGCTGACAACCTTAGCGAAGACAAGGCCCTTGAGCTTGAATTCGATGTGCCTAAGATCGATATAGAGCTTTACTGCGAAGGCGTTAAACTGGATGCAGACAAATATACTGCAAAGTATACAAGTCTCAAGGATCTCAATGATGTATCAAAGCTTTTTGATGTTCCGGGATACAGATTCAGAGGAGCAAAGATTGAGATCGGAGGAGCTTCATACGATGTTACTGAGATAAGTAACTTCCGGTTTGGCGATGGTTCTTCAACAACTGACATAACTGACGATGCGACTCTGAAACTTAATTTCTCAGAGATGATCTCATATCCTGTACATATTCAGACAGAGAATGTTCCGAATAACACTACTGTCAACTTGAAGATAGACGGACTTGATGATGGAAATATCGTTGAAGTTTATGAGGTTGATGCTGCAACAAAGACTGTAAAGACACCGGCCTTAACGAAGACAAGTAATGAAAGATATGCCTTTAAGGTAAACAAGAATACAAATGATTATTATTTTATGGTTATGTCTGATGATAAGGACCTGACCATAATGGTCGATGACTCCAACAAAAACTTCCAGCAGCATGCGGGAACAGGAGTTGATCCCATCACACTTAAAAAGAAAACTTCTGAAGATTTTACAGAAAATAATCTGTTTGTAGAATACTTCAGCACAAGTATAGTTCTTACCAAGCGTTGGGAAGACGGTGGAAAGAATAATACCGAGAAGACCACTCTCGTTGGTAAAGATGTAGCTGAATGCATGTATCTCGAATACAAGATCGAGGGTATAAGTGATACATGGCAGAAGCTTGATACAACTGCAATGAAGGATGTGCTTGGCTTCCATTCAAGCAAGGCAATGTCTGATCTGACAGCAAAGAATGCAAGTTTCAGCTATACCGGACCTACTTTATACGATTACAACTTCCAGAGTAAATTATACGCAAACTATGTATATCGTGATGCTTCCGGTGAGATAAAGATCGCACCTATCAAGTATCGTCTGGCTGAAACTGATGAGATAAAGGCAAAGTATTTCAGCAAGTATGAGAATGAAAACGAAGAGGATGATCCGGATGGAGCAGTTCTTCGTAACTATGAGATACAGACTTATACAGCTACGATCAAGTGGAACGATATCGATGCACGTAAGAGCGGATCTACAAACCTGGACAGACCATCAACTGAAGACTGGCTCAATTCCATAACTCTTCAGAAGGTCCTCGAAGGAAAGACAGCTTCACCTTCAACTGTTCCACTCGTAACAGATCAGGAAAATGTAGAAGGCTCTATCAAGGTGACTGATAACGGCAATGATACATGGACAGTTGAGATCAAGGGTTATGGTTATGATAAGAATGACTATAACGTTCATTATTATCTGACTGAGAAGCTGGATGGTCTCGAGAATGACACTGCAAGAGAAGGCAACGAGATCATAAATCGTCGTTATGAGCCTACATACAATAACGTAGGTTCTTCCGCCAACAAAACCAATGGTCTTTACAATAACGGTACGCTCGTAAACGTACTTGCCGGTGACACGACCTACACCATGTATAAGATCTGGAAGGATGATGGAGAGGTTGGTACCGTTAAAGATCGTCCTAAGGCGGAGATCATATTCTATAGATATATAGGAACAAATGCAGATGCATGGAGACATTTATCTCCTATTCAGAATGCTGAGTATAAAGAGATAAAGAAAAATATAGGCACAGAAGAAGATGGCAACCTGAATAAGTATTATCAGCTGATTCTTCCTTCAAGCGGATATACAGATGCTTATAACGGAGATGGTGTTCAGTTTGTATATGTCGGTAAGGAGCGTATGTCGAATGGTAAAAACCATTATGTACAGCAGCTTCTTACAAAAGACAACCAGCTGACAGGACTTCATGAGGGAGTATTCATATTAAATGGTGAAAGTCTTGTTAATACTATCGAGGATAAGGTAAAGGTTGAAGTCACAAAGACATGGAAGACAACCGCAAGACAGGATACTGAGTCTAAGGTTTTCATTACCCTTTATAAGAGTCTGGAAAATCCTGGAATTAGCAATGACATTACTCAGTATGTGAATACAGCAACTGCTTCTGAAGTGGAGACTAAGGTACTTGAAGGTTTCTCATCAGAAGTGACTACAAAGAGCTATTCATGGAACCTTGAGAAGTATGACGATGAAGGCAGAAGACTGTACTATTTCGTCAGAGAAGGAATGGTTCAGACTAAAGTAGGTGACGAATTTAAGGATGCTAAGCTTGAAGTGATAAACGGAAAGACTTATTTCCTTACTGCGGATGGTTATCGTTATGTTCAGAGCGTTACCACAACTATGAACGAACATGGCAATGTTGACACAACGATAAAGAATACTCTGGTAGGAAATGCTCAGGTCAAGCTGGTAAAGAAGTTCCCTAATGGATTATCAGTTACTGATCAGTCAAAGGATACTGTTTCTTTCTCATTTGATGTCTTCCAGGACAAAATGAAGATAGGAAGCATAGTAAGAACTTACAAGGCCGGAGGTACATACAATAAGTTAAACGATGATGGAACAGTTACAGAGACGACTATAACAAGTATGGATGATCTGAAGCAGCCGTTTACGGATGTTATCATCATAGATGCTTATGACGATCCTGAACTTTCCAAGACATCGGCTTTCAGTAGTTTCACAGGACTGCTGCCCAGATTTACAGCTGACGGAACTGAATATACATATTCGATCTTTGAGCATGAGGATGCGGAGGACAGAGGATATCTTCCAAGCGTTGTCAATGTCATATCCGAAGAAACATATCATGAATCAAATGATACAGTAGTATATCCGTATGTTGCTGAAAAGGATAAGTATCTTCTTGACTCTGTTGAGATTTCCAACAATACCGGTGATGAGAACTATATTACCGTTTATAAGGAATGGCTTGACGGAGGGGATTCAGAAAGAAGAGAGCCTGTAACTTTTATTCTTGAACAGAATAAGGGTGACGGCTGGAAGCAGGTAGGTACAGAAGAATACACTATCAACCCGAGAGCTGCAGAGTATTCAAAGTATTTATTTATACCTATTCCTGCAAGTCCGAGCAGTCTTAGAAAAGATTTCAACAACTGGAGAGACAACGGATATAAGGAAAAGGATGGTTCTGGTTCATTCAGAGTAAGAGAGATCAGACTCGGATCCAGTGATGTTCATTACTACACAGGAAAAGACGGAGAGACCATCGTAAAGGATTTCCCTAATAAGGATTACTATCTGGGACACGACTGGAATCAGTATGAAGGTAATGAAGAAACATTCCTGAATCTCACGAAGGAAACCGATGATTACGGTTTTGTTCAGGGACAGTACTATGATTATGATGTTCTTCTGGTTGACAGTGAATCTGCACGTAAGGCAAGCAACAGTTACATCAATTATCAGTATTTCGAGGAAGGAAATGTAATCGGAAACAGAAACTTCGACTTCGCACTTTCAAATGTCAGAGTTGGTGTTATCTACGTTGACATCCAGAAGACCTGGAAGGATGGTGAGGATTATAAGGATTCTACCGGTGAAGCATATACCTATCGTCCTGACGAAATTAAGCTGGAAGTAAAGATAGGAAATGATACTCACGAAGTAACTCTTAACAGAGCAAACAAGTGGAGTGCCAAGTTAGGTCCTTTCCGTAAATATAATGATGCGGGTGAGCTGATCAATTACGATCCACACCTCGTAAAGAATTCATCCGGAAATTATGAAGAGTTTGTTTACGGTGCGGGAAGAGATGCTGATGCAGCAGAGAAGTATACCAAGGCATATTCGATGTCGGGTAATACTGAAGCTACTCTTACTTTGGGAGCAGATCACCATACAGGTGATGTTTATTCCATCGCCATCAGAAATGAACTTACCGGAACTATAACTCCTGTAGTTAATAAGTTCTGGGAGGATTATGATCTGGATGACGGAAAGGAGAACAAGCGTCCTGATATTTTCTCAAATCTCTGGCGTTCATATACTGATAAGGACGGAGTAGAGCACGTTGAGCAGATAGATAAAAATACATATTACGATTACGACTGGAACACTGTTTTAGACGAAAAGACTCATAACTGGTGGCAGGTAAGGTATAAGCCGTTGCCTAGATTCAGAGTTGAGAAAGTTTCAGACGGAGAAAGATTTTATGAGTATTCCTACTATATAAGTGAGGAATATGCATCAACAAACAGAAATGAATACGCAGAGATAGGTGCGTTCCCCGGTCCTCCTGAGTATACAGATGATACTCATCAGGTTGCCAAGTACGATTATGATGAAGCTGATCTGCTTACACTGAAGGTATCAGACACTGAGACCATAGTGGCAGCAAAGGTAACTCTTGATCCGGATAAGGCATCAACACTTGTAAACAGACCTAGAAACAAGAGAACTGTTACCGGTGTGAAGATCTATAAGAATCTTCCTAAGGGATACATTGCCGAGAATCTTCCGGATGTCAAGGTACAGCTTTGGAGAAGGCCATACGATAGTACGGTAGAGGAGCGAGTTCATGAGTACACCATAGGAACAGACCTTATGGGCAATGAGATACTTGTTGAGAAGGCAACCAACAGTTACCTTGATACGGTATTGAAAGGTGCCAACTCACTCTACAAGCGTCAATTCACTTTCTACAATACTGATGAAAACGGAAATCCTACATCAGAACAGGCAGAGGTTCCCAAGTACGATGACACAGGACGTCCATACACCTATTTCATTAAGGAGGAAGCTGATTCAGAAGAAGAAAGAAAGATCTTAGCAGCTGTATACGATTTCGAAGTTGAGTCGGATGACACATTAACAAATGGTATTCAGGCTTCAAATGCATATAAGCCTACAGAGAACTATGAAGTCACCTTCTATAAGAAGTGGACAGGATTTGATCCTGAGACCAATACCTATGATAGTAAGTATCTGGATCCGGAAAAGGATACACCTCAGATCAATGTCAGACTTTACAGATGCCTTCAGAATGAGTCTGGAGATCCGATAGGTACGCCTGAGCTGATATCAGCTGATGTTTATGTCGGAAGAAATAAGACACTTCATAAAAACGCTAGTTCAGTCACTCTGAAATACGATACTAAGAATAAAGAGTATACATCCTGCACTTGGAAGAATCTTACCTACTATGCACCGAATCTTAATCCTTACAAGTATATTGTTTCTGAACAGATTCAGGCTTCAAGTTACACAAGAGGATATGAGGAGGTCTACGAGGCAACAGTAGTAGAAAGCGCTGATGGTACGGCAACTCTTGAAAGAGCAAATGAAGTAAATCTGTTCAATGAAGCAGGCAGAAAGGTTAAGCATGATAACAGCTGGACAGGTTATGACGTCGAAGTAAAGGGAAGCTATACTATTGACGAGAATGATTCAAAGAACAGTAAGGGAAGCGGTAATGCGGCTATTATCAATGTTTATACAAAGATACGTACATCGCTTACTATCAAGAAGTTATGGTCCGAATTTAAGAACTATGACGGAATAACAGTTCTTCCGGATAAGATCGACTTTGAACTTTACAGAATAAAGGACAGAACCAAAGACCTTACAGATTACAATAACCTGAAAAAGGAAACTCTTATAGACACAATAACTATTGATGCCGAAAACGACTGGACAAAGAAGATCGATAATCTTCTGAGATTCGAGCCTAGAGGTTATTATTACAGGTATTATGTAAGAGAAATAATTCCTGAAGGCTGGACGTATATCCCGTTTGTTGTAGAGACAAGGGATGGCGAATTCTGGAATGGCGGTATAGGACAGTTAGATAAAAATGGAGTGCCGGATACGGTAGATGGAGTAGTATTTGATGATCCGTCACCTATGGTTACAGGTCGAAAGAATGTCATTAAGCAGACTAGTGTATCGGCAGCCAAGGTATTTAAGGCAGGTCCTGAGGAAACCAAGCTTTCACCTGCTGAACTTAAACTGTTATATGCAGACAAGGCGATTCCGAAGACCATAGAATATCGTATCTACTACCAGATTGAAGGAACTGATACATGGAATCTTCTTAAGAGCGGAGATGATATTTCCTCAATGCAGTTACACTTTGATGCTAACAAGGGAAAATATTATAACGCTGATAAGTCGCATGAATATGTAGAAAAGACAGGTCTTATAGCATATGCCTATGATGAGCAGACTGATGATTACAAGGAAATAAAGTATCGTGCTGTTGAGTATTCATTACTTTACAACGGTGATACTGATCCGGTTATAAGATCTGATGAAAGCATCCGGGCAGAACTTGAAGGAAAGACAGAAGGAACAGCCTTTGGAAATATCGAGGCAGTTACATCTGAGACAACCAAGACAGAAAACACAAATAATGATGGGTATCCACATTACTTCAGAACAACAGTCACAAACATCCTTGATGTTACCAAGCTTGATGTGACTAAGACCTGGAAGGGTGAGGTACGAGATTTTGGCAGCAAGATCGACCATATCAGCTTTAAGCTTCAGAGAAAACTGGAAGGTACAAATGACTGGGCTGACGTTAAGGAGAACAACAAGGTCGTTACAAAGACCATCTCAAGAAGCGGAGACCAGAAGGCAACATTTGATAAGCTGATTGCAAAGGACAAGAACGGAACGAACTATATTTACAGAGCTGTAGAAACAGAGATTGTTCTTACCTCTGAGTATGGTTCCGGAGCAGTAGAGGTAGCGGTTTCAGTTGATGATGCATCAAGCGGAAACCAGACAGGAGGTACAAATGCCTATGCGTACGGTTCTGAGAACAGAACTGTAGATGGCAGCGGAATATACAATAAGATCTATAAAACAGACTTCACCAACAGATTCAGATTCGGAAGCATTGCAGTATCCAAGAAATGGGAAGATTTTGATGACAGATACAAGCTTAGACCTCAGGATCTCAAGGTTAAGCTTATCGCTTCAAGTCCTGTAAAGGATAAGGACGGTAAACTTAACGAGATAACCGAAGGTCAGACAAAGAAGTATGTTCTTGAGTCAAAGACCCTTAACAAGTTGAATAACTGGAAGGCGACCTGGAGTGAGCTGCCGGTTTATGATTCAAACAATGATGAGATCACATACATCCTTCAGGAATATGCGATCATAAACAATAAGGAAGTTCTCATCAATTCTTATGATGCAACAAGTCTTATCAGACTTAACGGTGCGAGTGAGAAGGAAGGTTACGAGTCTGATCCTGTAACTGTCGTTGATGATGGTCAGGTTGAAGTATTGTTTACAAATAAGATCGCAACAACATCATACATAGTAGAGAAATACTGGGATACAGACGAAAGTGATCCTACTCATGCTAATGATGATGGTATAAAGAAAGAAGTAAATGTAAAACTTGAGAGACGTCAGAAGAAGCAGGGCACGACAGACGAGTGGGAGTGGGTATCCCCGGATGGAGTAGAGGTAGATGCTGTTCTTAATGAGAGCAACCAATACAGACATAAGTGGGATGACCTTCCTGCAAGAGATCCTGATGGTGATCTTTACAGTTACAGAGCAGTTGAGGTAAGCATTAAGTTCACTACTGCTACATCAAGTACTGTAATGTATGTAACAAAAGACGCTACCGCCGAAGAAATGGCAAAGGGAACTGTCGGAGGCTACAACTTCGAAGCCGAAGAAACCTATACTGAAGAAGAAATAGGTCTGACAAAGCTCTACAACTTATTTAAGAAGGGAAATTACTCCATTACAAAGAAGTGGGATGATGACAATGACCGTGACGGTATCCGTCCGGATAGCGTGACCTTCCACTTACAGCGTAAGCTTAAGTCAGAGTCTGATGACAAGTGGGTAACATTACCTGAAAGCTTTGACAGAACTATAACCAACCAGACTTCGGTTTCAGGTGAATGGTCAACCGCTACATGGGAAGGACTTCCTGTGGAGAATGCCCTTGGCAAACCTTACTCATACAGAGTAATAGAGGACGAGGTCGATGGATACGTTCTGAGACTCTACAACGAAGAGTACAGTGTTGTTCAGAGAATTATCAATGCTATCAAGGATTTCACAAAGCCTGTAAGAGAATTCTTCTATAAGCTCATCACAGGCAGGGATCTGGTTGAGACTTACATTGATAAGGGAATCGAACTCATAGAAGAAGAAACGGTTTATGTAGAATATGTAAACATTCATGATCTTGATACAGTGGATGCGGAAGTATCCAAGGTTTGGGTGGATCAGAATGATAAGTATGGAGAGAGACCGGTTAAACTTGAGGCTACTCTTTATGCAGAGTATAAGGACCCTGAGACTAATGCTACAGTAAGCGAGTTAGTTGAAAACTTCGAGCTTGCTGACGGAAAGATACAGAAGCTTGATAATCCGGTTATTCTGGAAGCTTCCAATGACTGGAAGGCAAGCTGGAGCAATCTGCCGAAGTATAAGCGCGGATTCAAGAAGACAGAGATAACATATGTTGTTAAGGAAAGAGAGGTGAACGGATACACCAAGGAGAAGTCCGATACGGTACGTACGGAAACATTGGATTCATGGAAGTTTGAAACACTGATCGAGAATAAGGTGGCTACGACTTCTGTCATCGCAGAGAAATACTGGGATACAATAGAAACTGACGAGACCGATGCTAATGCAGAGTTCGATCGTTATGTACATATTGCCCTCCAGTACACAAAGGATGGTGAAAACTGGAAACCGGTTAAGAACTACCTTGATGACGATGGAAATCGTAAGTCCACAGGAACTGATGTAACGGCAGTGCTTTCAAAGGATAATAACTACAGCTTCATGTGGGATGATCTTCCATTATACGGACAGGACGGTGAAGAACTGGCTTACCGTGCAGTTGAAACATCTATTGAAACAGTACGGATGGTCGACGGCGAAGAAGTCAGAACTGTAACTGAACTTGACGGCAATGTGGTTGGAGCTTATAACTACGACTTCAAGATGATCAGGCAGGAGAATGGAACATTTGTTGCATCTCTCAGCAACATCCTGCAGAAGGGTAATTTCTCCATCACAAAGGTTTGGGACGATGACGATAACAGAGAAGACGTTCGTCCTGACAGCGTAAAATTCCATCTGCAGCGTAAGCTTAAGTCAGAGTCTGATGACAAGTGGGCGACATTACCTGAGAAGTTTGACAGGGAGATCACCAACCAGACTGAGGCAGGCTTAGATAAGTGGACAACAGCTTCATGGTCAGAGCTTCCTGTAAAGGCTCCAAACGGTGAAGAATATATCTACAGAGCTGATGAGGATGAAGTAAGCGGTTATGAATTCAAGACGGACGGAGGTGTCATTCTTGAAGAAGAGGCTCTCGTAAAGAGCACATATTCAAATATCCACAAGCTTAGAACAGTAGATGTTTCTGTTACCAAGAAGTGGGATGACAACGACAACAAGTACGGCGACAGACCTGAAAAGATCAAAGTTGCTCTTTGGGATTACTACTATAATGGCGACAACGAAAGAGTTGACGAGCCTGTAAGTCAGATGCTGCTGGATGAAGATAAGAATTTTGACAGCAAGGATTATGATAATGTTACTCTCAGTGCGAAGGATAACTGGACACATACATGGAAGGATCTTCCTCAGTACAGAAGAGGACAGAGAGGCAAGGAAATCAACTACTATGTAAGAGAGTATGATTTCAATGCTGATACACAGACAAATGAGTACATCCAGACTTACGGCAACATGATCAATGGCTATACATTTGATGAAGAGAGAAGTACAGTAACTGTTACTGAGGATGAATCCGGAAAGAAGATCTTTGAGATCATCATCACCAATACTCTTGAACCCAGGGAGATCGTAGTCAGAAAGAACTGGGAGAATGAGTATCAGGGTATCGGAAAGACAGTGACAGGAGCTGAAGTAGTTCTTCAGCGTAAGACCGAGAAGACAGACTGGACTAATGTTTACGTAACTGTAAACGGAAACAGAACTCTCATGACCCACGTTATAAACAAGAATGAACAGGAGTGGACAGTACAGGATCTTCCTGTATGTGACGCTGCAGGTTACATTTACAACTATCGTGCGGTTGAGACCAGAATCTATCTTTCAGACGGAACTCAGATCAATGTAGATGTCAAGAATAAGGACTATACAAAGGGTACTGTAGGAGCCTATGTATATACTTCAGATTCAACGGAGACGGAGATCGGATTCAGAACAGATATCACGAACCGTATGGATACAGCTTCACTGAAGGTTTCAAAGACCTGGAGTGATGAAAATGACAGATATAAGAAGCGTCCTCAGGAACTCAAGATAACACTTAAGGCATCAACAGTGGTGGGTGGAACAACCAAGGACATCACAGTAGACGGACTTAAGACTGAGACAATTCTCAATGCGGCAAACAACTGGACTGATGACACAACATGGGCAGAGGTTCCTGTTTATACCGCAGACGGAAAGCGTATTTACTACACATTCACAGAGCAGACTATCACAAGCTACAAGTCTTCTTATAAGTCTGTAAGCTATGGTACTGAAGCTCGTACAGGTGAAGGAGTAGTGGCTGCAAGAGTTTATACAGAAAACGGAAAGGTATCTGAAGTGACCTTCACCAACAGCTACACCGACAACGGTGGCGGTGGCGGCGGAGGTGGAGGAGGCGGTGGAAATACACCGGGAGGCTCCGATTCAACCGATGATGGAGAGGTACTTGGTGCAAACCGTCCGACACCTGAAGAGCCGGAAGTTTTAGGTGCCACAAGAATTCCTAGGACAGGTGATGATTCGAACATGATCTTCTATGGAATCGGCGCTATCTTCTCACTTGCAGTACTGGCAGCATGGTTCTATGCTGACAGAAAAAGAAAAAAGGCAGCGAATGTAAAATAAACATTCTTGGTCTTTAAAGTTAATCTGGGGTCAGACCTTAGGGTCTGGCCCCTTTTTTGATTCATTTCCTTTATTTTCCGGCACCGTTACATATGGCTGTGATAAAATGATGAAAGAAGAGACTTTATTTTCTTCGGAGATGAAAATATCCTGTGGTTTTTCTAAAGATATAAGAAGTTTACGCCGATAAGTTTTTTATTGATAATGCATTAGGTTCGACTTTTTGCCAGAAGTCGGGGAAAGGCAGGAAAGATCTATATGATGAATATGTTGGAAGAGGCCATAATCTACGCTACAGTTCTGCATCAGGGCAAGATACGAAAATTCAAGAATATCCCGTATATTTTACATCCGATAGAAGTTGCTCAGATCCTTTCTACCATGACTGATGATCAGGAGATCATCACTGCAGGTATACTTCATGATATCGTTGAGGATACGGATGGTACACTGGAAGAGATAAAGAAACGCTTTGGAGACAGAGTTGCATTTCTGGTCTCTTCTGAGTCCGAGAATAAGTATCCTGATGAGGATCCCGGAGAAACATGGAAACGCCGTAAGGAAGAAGCCCTGCAGGTTCTCAGAAACAGTCGTGATATAGGTGTGAAGATGCTGTGGCTGGCTGACAAGCTTGCAAATATCAGGTCACTTTCAGGCATGTATTCTGAAATGGGTGAGAGCATGTGGACAGGCTTTCATCAGGGGGATCCGCAGCTTCAATGCTGGTACTACAGGACCATCGCCGAAATAGTGGAGCTGTCACTGAACAAGACCGGTGCCTTTAAGGAATATATCAAGCACGTCAATTTTATCTGGCCGGGAACATTTGATTCGGAAAAGGCCAGATATAAAAAGTACAGAGAAGTTTCGATAGATGGCTGCAAGCTCATAGGCAAGGGGGCAAAGGGAGAGGTTTACCGCTATGATGATGAGCTGGTGATCAAGGTGTTCAATGAGAACAACACCTACCGTGATGTTGAGCAGGAGATAGCATTGAGCCGTAAGACCTTCGTACTCGGTATGCCTACCGCCATTTCTTTCGGAATAGTTTCGGTTGGAGACCGTTATGGTGCCATGTATGAGCTCATAGCTTCTGAGACTATCTCGGGATGTATATCGAGAGACCCGTCGCAGGTAGACACATATGCGAGAGTAATGGCTGAACTTGCACATACGATCCATGACATTGAAGTCACAGAAGAAGACGGTTTTTCAGACGCTACAGAAAATCTGAGGGATTATATCCGTGGAGGTATCGCTTACGATGACGAGGCATTGGCAGAAAGGTGCATGAAGCTTATCGGCACACTGCCTGATCCGACAACTCTTATACACGGAGATTTCCATACCGGCAATGTCTTTATGCAGAACGGTGAGGCGCTACTCATAGACATGGACAGGGTATCAAGAGGAAATCCTATAATCGAGATCGCCGGACTTCATCATTTCTATGTGGCACTGGGTGAGAATGATCCGTCAGTGGTAGAGAAATTCATGGGATTCTCATATCAGACATCCAGGAGGTTTTTTGAAACCTTCCTGAAGATCTATTTCGACACCGAGGATGAAAGCGTACTTGGAAAGATCAGGGACAAGGCTGCGTTTATCAGTTACATCAGGATGGTGAGAAAAATTCATAAACATGTGGAGCTGACGGAAAAAGAAAAGAGTATAGCGAAAATGTGCATGGAGAGAGTTGAAGAACTGCTGGGAAGACTGGATACTTTGGAGATATGATTCGGGCAGCCCGGTAAGATGTAAGGAGAGATTTTCCCTTAGTTCTTTATGATGGAAATGATTGGGCCTTTTGCGTGGAGCATGACCCGGAAAATATATAACAGGAAGGAGAGTATGATGAGAAACAAAATGAGATTATCAGCGGTAACTACAGTTCTTGCAGTGGTACTGAGTTCAATGATGCTTATGACGGCGTATGCCGCAGAAACAGTGGGTGACACCAGTGCGACCGCCGGAAACACAGGAAGCTATAGCGATATGCTTCAGGGTATAAAACCTGAGGATGTTATGTCTTCTTTGTTTAACTATTATTCTATGGTGAAGGATGACAGCAGGTATCAGGCCATCGCAGACAGTGAAATAGTGAAAGAGCTTCTGAAGGCTTATGAGTCAGGGGCACTGAAGACGGAGGATCTTAGTGAAAAGGCCACAGAGTACCTCAGATCCAGGGGCCTTTCGGATGAGGAAATAGAGAAGCTTAAAGATATTCTGGTTAAAACAGTCATTTCGCAGTCCGGTTTAGATGTCAATGCTTCTTCGCTGGGAACAGAAGCGGGAATTTCAAATGCTGCTTCCGGAAAGGATAAAGAGAACGCGGGAGAAGATGCCGGAATTTATGTGGTGAAGCGTGGTGATACTCTTCAGAAGATAGCAAAGAAAGTATATGGAGATTCCGGAAAGTGGAAGGAGATCTATAAACTGAATAGGGACACCATAAAAAATCCGGATAGAATAGAGATCGGACAAAAATTAAAGCTTGCATAACGGGTGAAATAACGAGATCAGGAGATGGATATAATGAGGAGAAGACTTTTTGGAGCAGTACTTGGACTGACGTTAGGGGTGATTGTTTACGGCTGCGGGGGAGCGATTGAGACACCGTCGGTTCCGACTGAAAGCAGTATTGAGGCTGATGCCGGGACGAAAATAAGTTATCTGGGACCGGAGGGGACTTACACAGAGGAAGCGGCGCAGTTCTTCTTCAGTGATACCGGAGAATTTATTCCGAAGGACACTGTGGATGATGCGATTTCTGATGTGGTGGATGGAGTGTCTGATTATGCAGTGATACCTCAGGAGAACACTCTCGGGGGAGCGGTCACCAATTATGTGGATGCACTTATGGCTACTGATGGAGTATATGTGGTGGGAGAGATCGTACTTCCCATAAGTCAGACTCTCATGGGAGTTCCTGGAACTACCATCGATGAGATAAAAACGGTATGCTCACATGCTCAGGGTATAAAGCAGACTGAGGAGTGGCGCAGTGAACACATGCCTTCGGCGGTCACGGAAGAAAAGCCCAGCACTGCAGCGGCTGCCAGCTATGTGGCTGAGCAGGGCGACAGGACCATAGCGGCCATAGCTGCCCCCGGTGCGGCGGAGCTTTACGGACTCGAGGTTCTGGCTCGGAATGTTCAGATAACAGATGCAAACAAGACAAGATTCTATGTGCTTTCGAAAGCTGCTCTTTCCGGAGAAAAAAACAGTCGGTCAGTATTTCTGGCGGATTGTGAAGCGAATCGGATCGATGACATCATCGTGGCGATCCATGATGCAGGCCTCGAGCTGGTAACCATTCATGACAGACCGGAGGGGAGTGCACTGGGAAGATATCGCTATGAGATAGAGACCGAAGATCCTGATGGCATCACGAAGGAACAGCTGGAAAAGATAAGCGGGATGGAATCTGTCCGATTCCTGGGATGCTTTAATGCTGTGGAAAAGCCTGTGAGATAGATTATCAAGGGAGGAAGACCATAATTTTAAAAGTGTTGAAAACACTTGAATTCTGTATACAATAAAACGTTTCATACAATGCTTTACCCATTATTATTTTTAATGGGCTGGTTTAAAACTATGAATTTTACAAATGTATTATTTTTAGTTATTATCCCCATAACTAATGGGAAGAGGGGTGCACATCTTCCTGTTGTTAAGTCTATATTATACGGGGTCAGGCCCGTAAAGTTTTAAGGGGAAATTTATGAAACAGTTTAAATTAGGTCTTGTGCCAAAACTTATCATCGCCATCATCGTTGGTATACTGATCGGCGAGTTCATGCCATTATGGTTCTGTAAGACAGTAGTTACATTATCATCAATCTTCAGTTCATTCCTGAAGTTCGTTATACCTCTTATGATTCTTGCATACGTTACCATGGGTATCGCAGATCTGTCACAGGGTGCAGGTAAGCTCCTTATCATCACAGTTCTTCTCGCATACTGCAGTACACTTGTTGCAGGAAGCATGTCTTTCATCGTATCAAGCTCACTCTTCCCGCATTTCATGGCACCGGATGCCCTTGAGAAGATCCAGTCAACAGCAGATGTAAGTGTCGGAACATATTTCAGCATTTCACTTCCTGCTGTTATCGATACACTTTCAGCAGTTGTTCTTGCATTCATCCTCGGACTCTGCATGTCAAACCTTCGCGGAAAGACCATCGGTACAACTCTTTACAACAGCATGAAGGATTTCTCAGCTATCATTGATGCGGTTCTTCACACAGCTATCATTCCACTTCTTCCTCTGTATATCTGCGGTACATTCGTAGACCTTACATACTCAGGAAAGACATTCACTATCCTTGGAATCCTCTGGAAGGTATTTATCGTAGTTATCGCCATGCACCTTGTTTACCTCGTTATCGAGTTCTCAATTGCAGGCAGCATTTCTCACAAGAATCCTTTCAAGCTTATGACAAACCAGATCTCAGGTTACACAACAGCTATCGGAACACAGTCTTCTGCAGCTACAATTCCTGTAAACCTTGAGTGTGCACGTGCTGACGGTATCTGCTCACAGATCAGAAACTTTGTAGTACCACTTTGCGCTAACATCCACATGTGTGGTTCAATGATCACTATCACAGCCTGCGCTACAGCAGTATGTCTCATGAATGATCTTCCGATCAGCCTTGCAACTGTGATCCCGTTCATCATGACACTCGGTGTTGCCATGGTTGCGTCTCCTGGAGCTCCGGGCGGATCTATCATGACAGCCCTCCCATTCCTTTACATGGTATTCGGAACAACAGCAGGTGATCCTAACGGCCCTATCTGCGCACTTATGGTAGCTCTTTACATCACACAGGATTCTTTCGGAACAGCATGTAATGTTTCCGGAGATAATGCTATCGGCGTTGTAGTTGACCAGATCTACAGAAAGGTCATCATGAAGGGTCAGGCAGTAGCTGACGACTGATTTTAAACAAAGAGAATATTTTTTCCATTGAGGAAAATACACGTGATTTTGGGGGCAATGTTTAGCCCCCAAAACTGTATCAGAAAAGAAAGGTCTTGAAAGCAAGATGAATATATTCAATATTATAGGACCTGTCATGATCGGACCGTCCAGTTCACATACTGCAGGTGCCTGCAGAATCGGTGCGATAGTCAATAAGATAGTTGATAATGACGTGCTGACTGAAGTCAGGATACAGCTTTCGGGTTCATTTGCCCGTACCTATAGAGGGCATGGGACCGATAGGGCTCTCCTTGCCGGGATCATGGGCTTCAAAAGCTATTCCGAAGAGATAAGAAACGCAATGGACATTGCAGCGGAACGTGGTCTTAAATATGAATTCATTGCAGAAGATATTCCGGGTGCTCATCCAAACACAGCGAGAATATACTATACATGTAAAAGCGGTAAAACAGGATTTGTCGAGGGCGCAAGCATCGGCGGCGGAAACATTCGCGTAAGCAATATAGACGGAATGGAAGTGAACTTCAGCGGAGAGAACAACACTCTCTTCGTGCTTCATAAAGATACGCCGGGCGTAATTGCCAATGTTACAAATCTCATGTACTGGCGCTACGGAGAACTCAATATCAGCGGTTTCCATCTCAGCAGAAAGGAACGCGGTGGAGATGCGCTCATGACTCTTGAGCTTGACGAACTTCCACCGGAGCAGCTGATCACAGATCTTAAGAAAATGGATAATATCGATAATGCATTACTTATCCATGCAATTTAAGGAGAAAATAAATGCTTTCATATAATTCAATAAAAGAGCTGGTTGATGCAGCTAACGAACAGAAGTGCCGTATCAGTGATATCTGTATCAGGGATCAGGCCAAGAAGATGGGAATTTCCGAAGAGGATGCCTATAAGAGCATGGAGAAGTGCTTTGACATCATGTGTGAGTCAGCAGAGTGGGGCGAGCAGGAAGGCCGCAGATCCACATCAGGTCTTACAGGTGATGAAGGCTTCAAAATGACGAATTACGCCAAGAATGGCGGAGGACTCATGGGAAAGACCATGTCCAGAGCTGTTTCCAGAGCTCTTGCAGTATCAAACTGCAATGCTGCCATGGGTAAGATCGTGGCTACGCCTACAGCGGGAAGCTGTGGAATACTTCCGGGATGTCTCATCACAGCTTACGAAGACAGAAAGCTTGACAAGAAGGACGTAGTCATGTCTATCTTTACTGCAGCCGCTTTCGGTATGATAGTTGCTGAAAAGGCTTCTATCGCCGGTGCACAGGGTGGCTGCCAGGCAGAGTGCGGAAGTGCTTCAGGTATGGCGGCAGCGGCGCTCGTAGAGCTTATGGGCGGAACACCGGAGATGTGCGCAGACGCTCTTGCGATCTCTATCGTAAATCAGGAGGGCCTGGTATGTGATCCTGTTGCAGGACTCGTTGAGATCCCATGCATCAAGAGAAATGCTTCCGGCGTAGTTATCGCATTTTCGTCAGCGGATATGGCTCTCGCAGGCATCGAGGCAAAGATCCCTGCAGATGAGTGCATAGATGCCATGCGTGAAGTCGGTGACGCAATGTCAAGAGACCTTAAGGAAACAGCCACAGGCGGTCTTGCAGCGACACCTACAGGCAAGAGATACCGTGAGCAGGTATTCGGTACTAAATAAAAAATTATCCATTCCATTTTTATCCATAATATAAACAATAAAACGGAGCAGCTTTTAGGCTGCTCCGTTTTTCGTATAAAGCTTTCATATAACATATACCTGTAATGGCTACTATCTTATAGTGCCGGGAATTGATGATCTGTCAGCTTTTTTGCAATTTCATTTTTCTGAACTGAAGTATGGCGGCTCCGATCAGGAAACCGACAACGGTAGGCACGATCCATCCGAAGCCATAGGAGAACCATGGTATGTATCTGTCACAGAAATCGATGATTCCTGTAAGCTTCATTGCCGCTGTCCAGTCGGAAGGAAGGGCCTTTATGAAGTCGAAGAAGGAACTTATAACGACCATGGTCATCACAGAGACGATGATGGTGTGATTTCTTTTAAAGAATCCTCCGAACACAGACAGAAGAGTCAGTGTGATGGCGATAGGATAGATCATCATCAGTACCGGTACGGAGATCTTTATGATGGAAGCCAGTCCCACATTGGAGATCAGGAAGGTAACGGTTGAAAAGAGAACTGCCCATTTTCTATAGGAAAGCTTTCCGGGGAACAGTTCGAAAAATGTTGTGGCACAGCTTGTCATGAGGCCGACTGCAGTCTTCAGGCAGGCAAAAAATACGATGACTGCGAGAAGTATGGAACCGAAGCCCGGGAAGTAGTGGGCTGATATGTCCGCCAGAACGGCTCCGCCATTATCACTGAGAGGAGCGTAGGCTCTGCTTTCCGCCCCTGCAAGTGCCACAAAGAAATATATGACACCCATGAAGCCGCAACTGAAAACTCCGGCCTTTACTGTGTTCTTTGCGATGTGCTCCGGAGATGTTATTCCCTGTTCTTTTACAACTTCAACAACTATTATACCGAAGGCAAGACCTGCAAGCGTATCCATGGTATTGTATCCGTCCAGGATTCCCTGAAGGACCGCGGTGGATCCATAGGCTCCCTGTGCAGGAAAAGAAGAGAGACTCTCTTCGGGACTTATGAGTGCGATGAACAGAAGTATTCCCAAAACGGTAATGAAGACCGGATTCAGGAATTTACCTATCCATATAAGTATCTTGCCCGGAGTCAGGGAGAACCAGAGCACGAGGGCATACATGATCAGGGTGAAAACGAAAAGTGCCAGATGCAGATCGGTCCCTTCTGACAGCATGGGACGTATTCCTATCTCGAAGGGTACTGTCAGGCATCTCGGTGCCGCAAAGAAAGGGCCGATGGCGAGGTAAAGGGCTATGGTGAAGACATAGCCGAATTTCTTCCCGACCTTCTGGCTCAGATCCAGAAGTCCGTTGCTGCCTGTGATGCCCAGAGATATGACCGCAAGGAGAGGCATACCCACTGCGGTAATCAGAAAACCGGTCAGTGCGGCGAAAATGTTGTTTCCTGCCATCTGGCCGAAATATGCCGGAAAAATAAGGTTTCCTGCACCGAAGAAAAGTCCGAAGAGCATACTGGAAATGGTTACCAGCTCTCCGAAGGTGAGTTTTGTTTTCATAGTTCTTACTCCGTAAATCTATATTTGTCGTAATTCGATAATGGTGTTATCTCATAAACATGGCATTTGCCGTAGTGGGATTTTATCATACAAAGAAGAAGTTGGCTATGGCCTGATTTCATACCGTAAAATAGTGGTATAATAATCAAATGATGTCTGAATTTTCCTTATCAGGGAGGATATGATGAAACGAATATTAGTCCCATTGACCACTATGGCGTTTATAGCAATGCTAAGTGCCTGCGGGTTTGAAAAAACTCCTGTTGCGTCTACCGCGGAGACGGAGATGAGCGAGACTGTTAAAACGGAAACAGAAACAAAAGCCGGGTCTGAGACCACGGAACTGAGGGGAGAGAGCGTTCTGAAGGAGGCATTGCGCCAGAGGCTCGGTAATTGCATCGGAATAAAAGGTACCTCAGGAGCGTCTCTGAAGACCATCCATCAGGCGGTGCATTTTCTTCAGCTTGCAAATGACGGTGACTATAGCCTGAATATCGTGAGCCCTGTTGTACTTGAGTTCTTCGATTCCTTAAGTGATGAGGATAAGGCGGGATTTCTCGAAACGTGGGACGGTATAGAACGCTATACAGATGCTATTCTTTATGATTTCAATTCCGTAAGCAGTATGCTGGAGAACGCCGGTGATCTGGACAGTGCAAAAAAGCTGGCAAACACCGCAGCTGTAAAGGAAAAATGGGAGAGGATGCGGAAAGGCATAGATGCGGTGCTTCCTGAAATGATAATTGAAACCGGAGAAGGCGGAGATGAGACCGAAGTCGAGAGCGGAAATGAAATTGAATCAGAAACAGAAACTGTATTCGAAACCGATAAGTACGGTTATCATATTCTGGGAACCGATGAAAACGGAACTACCATTTATGCGACAGACAGAAACGGAAATCTGATAGGAGATAATCCTGAAGAGAATCTGGTCATCGACGAATACGGCCGTGTTATCCGTTTACCTAAGGCAAATAATGCGGAGTCAGAGGTGGAGACCGCTGAAACGGAAGAGATCCCCGCTTTCCCTGAGGTGCCGGTTCAGGAAGAGAAGCAGAAAGAAACTGACCAGGTGCCTGAGACTGAAACAGCTGTTTTCCCGCAGACACCTATAGGCTATCCTACAGGCGGCCCCGGTGCAGTGGCACTTCCATGAATTTAAAATCTTTACGGGATCATCCGGATTAGAAATAAACTTACTAACGGGCATGATATGAATAAAAAGAAAAAAATCAAAAAATGGAATTTCAGTACGACGCAGCTTATAGCATTGAGCTTTCTGGTTGCGATCATCGTGGGGACGATCCTTTTGATGCTTCCCTGGGCAACAGTATCCGGGGAGGAGACGAGTCTTCTGACTGCACTGTTTACGGCAACGACCTCAGTGTGTATCACGGGGCTTGTGGTGGTTGATACATTCTCCCACTGGACTCTTTTTGGACAGATAGTGATACTCATACTCATACAGGTAGGCGGCATCGGAGTTGTATGTCTCTCTGCAGTACTGCTTCTTCTCATGAAAAAAGGTCTGTCTCTTAAGACCAGAGTTCTCATGATGGAAACCTTCAATCTTGATTCCATAAAAGGTGTTGTCCGGTTCTGCAGGAGAGTCATCATGGATATTTTTATAGTTGAAGGCATCGGAGCCATCCTGACGGCAGAGGTTTTTATACCCAGACTTGGAAGAGAGAAGGGGATCTACGCGGCTATCTTCCATTCGATATCCGCCTTTTGCAATGCCGGTATCGATGTGCTCGGTTCAGACAGCCTCATCGGTTTTTCGGACAACTACTTTTTCCTTTTTGTGACCATGGTCCTTATCGTATCAGGCGGCCTCGGCTTTGTAGTGTGGTTCGATGTCATGGGCTATGTAAAAAATATTTTCAGTAAACAGGAAGAAAAGAAGAGGATCAGGATCGTGGAGCATACATGGCTCGTGCTTTCACTGACAGCGGTTCTGATAGTTTCGGGAGCAGTGCTTGTTTTTGTGGCAGAGCATGACAATCCCGGCACCATGCAGAACATGACGCTCTCCGGAAAGATATGGAACAGTATTTTCCAGTCAGTGACCTTCAGAACAGCCGGATTTATGACGGTACCACAGCATGAACTAAGGGATGTGACCGCATTTTCCGGACTTCTGTATATGTTCATCGGAGGCTCCCCCATGGGAACGGCAGGCGGAGTTAAGACAGTGACATTTTTCGCGCTTATACTTTATGCGTTGAGCTCCCTGAATCGCCACAGAAAACCTGTGATCTTCAACAGGGCTTTTTCCTTTGAGACTATTCACAAGGCTGTAGCCATAATTATCATCAGTTTCCTCGTGACCTGTGGACTGAGCATCCTGCTGATGCTTACGAACCCTACAGTCTCTCTCGTGGATGCACTTTATGAAACCTTTAGTGCCACAGCGACAGTTGGACTTTCCAGAAATCTGACCGCATCGCTGAATAATGCCGGAAAGCTTATCATAATAGTAGCCATGTATCTCGGCAGAATAGGACCCATATCGCTTGTGATGTTCTTCAGGAGCAGCAGAGACAGGAGTGACCTGCTGAAATACGCAGAGGGAAAATACTATATAGGGTAATATGGAGTAGTGCGAAAGCGAAATGGGTGGGCGGAACAGCCCGATATCGACTTTTGCATACACATTTAAATTCAAGAATCAGAGGGAATAACGGGAGGAACAAATATGTCTGACAATAAAAAACTTTCAGTAGCGGTGCTGGGTCTCGGAAGGTTCGGAAAATACGTGGCGAAGGAGCTTTTTGAAAACGGAGCGGATCTTTTGCTGGCGGATAATGATGATGAAGTCATTAACCAGATGTCGGAGATCGCTGATATGGCAGTGGTCTGTGACCTTGCAGACCCGGATGCTGTTGAGAAACTGGGACTTGGTAATATGAATATAGTGATAGTGGCCATGGGCAGTTCTCTTGAATCCAGCATCATGTGCACGACTATAGCCAAGGAGCAGGGAGTTCACAGGGTCATCGCCAAGGCGGGAAGCGAGAGAATGGGAAAAGTGCTTAAAAAGCTTGGAGCGGATGAAATCGTTTATCCTGAGAAGACTATGGCACATATGACAGTGACACATATTGTGAATAAATGAGACACCACAGGGTGTATCTCTTTGGACTTATTTTTGAAACGGACTGAATACAGTTACAGCAAGTTAAAAAATAGTTAAAAATATTAAAGGGACATTATAGACATTAGAACCCCGTGTCGGATATCCGGACATCGGTTTTTTACCCCGTTAAATACACTGACAGGTAAAATCAGCAGTTTAACGCGGTAAATGGCCGATGTCTTTTTTGTACGGACAACTGTATGTCCGAAATGAATTAAAGACATAAATATAAGATATAAATATTATAAAAAGAAGTTATATTTTAAGGAAAACATAATCAAATCAATCGGTTGAGGAAAAATTAACAAGGTGATATAATCAGCAGGCATGTTAAATATTGACGCAAAGAATATTAAATATAATACATAAAGATTTTTTATTTATTGGATTTGTCTGTTTATATGAAACATGTTTCCGCAGTTCGTTTTTTTCGGAAACAGAACGGACTGATCTTTCCAAGGAGGGAGTATCATAAATGAATTTTGAAAATATAAATAACGAGCTGATTTCATTCCTTGATAGCAGCCCTGTATCATTTTTTGCAGTCCGCAATATGTGCGAGACTCTGAACAGTGAAGGTTTTACCCGTTTATTTGAGGGTGAGGCATGGAAGCTTGAGGCCGGAAAAGGATACTATGTGACTAGAAACGACTCTGCTATCATCGCCTTTCGCATCCCTAAAACGGATTACACAGGTTTCCAGATGATGGCCAGCCACTGTGATTCACCGGTCTTCAAGATAAAGACCAACGCAGAGATCACCATCGACAAGCAGTATGTAAAGCTCAATGTCGAGAAGTACGGCGGCATGATCTGTTCACCATGGCTTGACAGACCTCTTTCTGTTGCCGGACGAATCGTAGTCAGCACAGAGGACGGCATCACGACAAAGCTCGTGAACCTCGACCGTGATCTCATGATCATTCCGAACCTCGCTATTCACATGAACCGTCAGGTGAACGAGGGATACAATTTCAACGCTCAGGTCGATATGCTGCCTCTTTTCTGTGAGAAGGGTGAGGAGAAGGATGTATTCCTGAAGCTCATTGCGGATGAGGCAGGAGTAAAGGCCGAAGACATTCTCGACACAGACCTTTTCCTTTATAACCGTATGAAGGGAACCAAGCTTGGTCTTAACAACGAGTTCATCGCCAGCGGACGACTGGATGACCTTCAGTGTGCATTCGCATCACTTCAGGGATTCCTTCAGGCTGAGCCAAAGGATTCAGTAGCAGTTCACTGTGTATACGACAACGAGGAAGTAGGTTCCGGCACCAAGCAGGGCGCAGCTTCAACGTTCCTTAAGGATACACTTCATCGTATAAACAACGCTTTCGGAAAGTCCGAGGATGAGTACCTCATGAGTATCGCAAAGAGCTTCCTTGTATCTGCGGATAATGCTCATGCCGTACATCCTAACCATCCTGAAAAGTCTGATCCAACAAACCGCCCGTATCTCAACAAGGGTATCGTCATCAAGTACAGTGCCAACCAGAAGTACACGACTGATGCGATCTCAGGTGCGATCATGAGAGCTATCTGCAAGAAGGCGGATGTACCATATCAGACATTCACAAACCGTTCTGACATGCTGGGCGGTTCAACTCTGGGCAACATTTCACAGAATCAGGTTGCACTCAACACTGTGGATATCGGACTTCCACAGCTTGCCATGCACTCACCATACGAGACAGCCGGCGCAAAGGATACGGCTTATCTTGTGGAGGCTGCAAAGGTACTGTTCTCATCATCGATTGAGGGAGCAGGAGACGGAAATTACAAACTGAAGTTTTAATAGTCAACTTCGTTTATGTAATTAAGGCAGAGGCTGCACGAATTCGAACACTTTCGGCCGATGCTTTATGCGGATACAGAGAAATGGTGGGAGAGATTATCTGTAGATGCAAAAAAAGAAGGGGATGCAAAAAATATACCGCATCTCGGAAAAATCAGGCAAAGTATGAATCAGCTTTGCCGGTATGAAAAGGAGAGTTTTTGTTATGGATTCAAAGCGTATCAAATGGACGACTCTCGCATTCATGGCGTTCTCAACAGTATGGGGCTTTGGTAACGTTCTGAACGGTTTCGTCTACTTCAACGGTATCCAGGTTATTTTCAGCTGGATCTTAATGTTTGCACTTTACTTCATCCCATATGCACTTATGGTTGGTGAGCTTGGTTCTGCTTTCAAGGAGTCAGGCGGTGGAGTAAGTTCATGGATCTTGAAGACAACAGGTCCTAAGCTTGCATACTATGCAGGATGGACATACTGGGCATGCCACATCACTTATATCGCAAGTAAGTCATCAGGCGGACTCAAGGCTCTCAGCTGGGCAGTATTCCGCAACGCTGAGACATACGATACATTCCCAACCATCGGTGTACAGCTCATCACATTTGCAGTACTTCTTTTCTTCTGCTGGGTTGCCAGCCGTGGTCTTAACCCGTTAAAGAAGCTTGCAACTATCGCAGGAACAAGTATGTTTGTAATGTCTATCCTTTACATCATCATGATCTTCACTGCACGTGCTATCAATCCGACAGCTGATTATGTATCACTGGATTTCAGCATGAAGAACCTTATCCCACAGTTCGACGTTAAGTATTTTACATCACTTTCTATCCTTGTATTTGCAGTAGGCGGATGCGAGAAGATCTCTCCATACGTTAACAAGGTAGAGAACCCAAGCAAGGGCTTCCCTAAGTCAATGATCACACTTGCTATCATGGTTGTAGTCTGTGCTATTCTCGGAACTATCGCTATGGGCATGATGTTCGATCCTGTTGCCATCAACGAGAACTTCAACGCATACGTTTCAAACGGTTCTTACTGGGCATTCCAGAAGCTCGGAAACTACTATGGTATCGGTGATACACTTCTTATCATCTATGCTGTATGTAACATGGTTGGTCAGCTTTCAACACTCGTAATCAGTATCGATGCTCCTCTTCGTATGCTTCTCGACAACGAGGATGCTCAGGAGTTCATCCCTACAGCTCTTCTCAAGAAGAACGATGCAGGTGCTTACATCAACGGTATCAAGATGGTTGCAGTTCTTTCAGGTGCTATCATCCTTATCCAGTCATTCGTACCTGGTGCAGCAGCAGTTCTTAAGCAGCTTACAAAGCTTAACTCAGTATGTATGCCTATGCGTTACCTCTGGGTTTTCACAGCTTATATCGCACTCCGTAAGGCAGGCGCAAAGTATGCTCCTGAGTACCGTTTCGTAAAGAACAACACAGTTGCTCTTATCGCCGGTGGATGGTGCTTCTTCGTTACAGCTGCTTGCTGTATTCTCGGTGTATACGATACAGATCCTTTCACAATGGCTCTCAATATCGTAACTCCTTGCGTACTTACAGCTCTCGGTGTAATTCTTCCTATCATCAAGAAGAACGAAGTACAGAAGAAGGCTGCAGAAGCAAACGCTTAATTAAAATCAAATATCGGTTTACAAGGGCTGTCCGTGCGAACGGGCAGCCTTTTTGTTGTAAGATTTTAATGATATGTCAATAATATTCAAAAAACCTGGGTAATCCTGTCGGGTTTTGTACATGTTTGCCATGATGGTCGAAAATGAACATATCATAGACGGAATTGTGAACATTTATGCCTACTTCGTTGTTAAAATACACATGGAAAAAAGCAATCCTAACTGGGGAAAGGGTAGTTATGGAAAAGTTTGATTATTCAATAGTAAAGGATCCGAAGGTGTTCAAGATAAACGTCCTTCCTGCGACATCGGATCATATAGCATACAGAAGTGAAGAGGAACTTGCGTCCGGCGAAACCAGTCTACGCTATTCTCTGAACGGATTCTGGAAGTTCGCCTATGCAAAAAATCATGTGTGCGCAATTCCTGATTTCTATAAGGAAGATTATGATGCACACAGCTGGGAGGATATCAGGGTTCCTGCCCATATACAGATGGAGGGCTATGATGTTCCTGCCTATGTGAACACTCAGTATCCATGGGACGGAAGAGAGCAGATCGAGCCGGGAGAGATCCCTGAGGATTTTAATCCTGTAGCTTCTTATGTAAAGTACTTTACAGTTCCCGAGGGATTTAAGGGAGAGCGACTCTTTATATCATTTCAGGGAGTGGAGTCTGGATATGCACTGTGGCTTAATGGTAAATTCGTAGGTTACAGTGAAGATACCTTCACACCGAGTGATTTTGAACTTACACCATATGTTAAGTCCGGAGAGAATAAGCTTTCTGTTCAGGTGTTCAAGTGGACATCCTCAAGCTGGCTTGAGGATCAGGATTTTTACCGCTTCTCCGGAATCTACAGAGATGTATATCTCTATACTGTTCCCAGGGTGCATGCCAATGACATAAAGGTGAGAGCACTGCCGGACGAGACATTGAAAAAAGCCACCATTGAATTTTCCATAGAGCTGGAGGAGGCCGTAGGATCTACAGAATACAGTCTTTCCTATAATGGGAAGGTGGTACTGAAGGGTGAAGTGAAAAATATAGCATCTTCACTGAGAGTTACCGGTGGAGTTGAGGATCCGGTGCTCTGGTCCGCGGAAGATCCTGCATTGTACAGTCTGAAGCTCAGACTCAAGGATGAAAAGGGTAGGATCTCGGAGATCATCGAGCAGCCTGTAGGTTTCCGTCGCTTCGAAATGGTGGACGGCATCATGAAGATAAACGGCCAACGTATAGTATTCAACGGCGTAAACCGACATGAGTTCTATACGGATAAGGGACGTGCTGCGGTTACTGAAGAGGACGTAAGAGCTGACGTTATCGCCATGAAGCGTAACAATATCAATGCTGTCCGCACATCACATTATCAAAATGCACCATACATCTATCGCCTCTGCGATGAGTACGGACTCTATATGATCGCAGAGAACAACATGGAGAGCCATGGAATCTGGGACATGATAGCAAGGGGACAGAAGCCCCTTGAGTATGCACTTCCCGGAAACCGTGAAGAGTATATTCCCATGCTGAAGGATCGTGTGAACAGCACATATCAGCTGGATAAGAATCATCCTTCAGTCATTATCTGGTCCATCGGAAACGAATCCTTCGGAGGAAAGCTCCCTCTCATGATGGCAGACCGGTTCCGCTCACTGGACAGAGACAGACTGGTACACTATGAGGGTGTGGCTCACGATGAGCGCTATCCGGAAACTACAGATATGTATTCACAGATGTACACCCCGGCAGCGGATATCGAAAGATATCTGAAGGAGCATACTGACAAGCCGTTCATTCTCTGCGAGTACACCCACTCCATGGGTAACTCCAACGGCGGAATGTTCAAGTATACCGAACTTTCGGACAGGGAGCCGAGATACCAGGGAGGGTTTATCTGGGATTATGTGGATCAGTCCATAAGAACCAGGAACCGCTTCGGAGAAGAGTATCAGGCTTATGGAGGAGATTTCGGCGAGAGACCTACGGACTATGAATTCAGCGGAAACGGTATCATGGACGGAACCCGGAAAGGGTATGGCGGAAAGATGCAGGAGGTGCGTTACTGCTTCCAGACTCTCAGAGTCAATGTTTCTGACGGGAAGATCACCGTTTATAACAGAAATCTCTTCACCGATGCCTCAGCATGGGACTGCATCGTAAGCCTTAAAAAGTATGGAACAGAGCTTGTGAGAAAGAAATTGATGGTTGAAGTCGCGCCTCTCACGGAAAAGAGCTTCGACTATCCTTTCGAGATACCGGAAGAGGCAGGAGAGTATACGGTTGATGTTTCCTTCCGTTTAAAGGAGGATACCATCTGGGCCGGAAAGGGACATGAGATCGCCTACGGTCAGGGCATAGTAAGAGTCAATGAAGAGGAAATTGCAAGGAGACATGAAGCAGAGATCAGGAAACCTTTCAGGGTAGTGAGAGGTTCCGTCAATGTAGGGGTAAAGGGAGAGAATTTCGATATCCTTATTTCCACATTAAGGGGCGGCATCACATCCTATCGCTATGCCGGTAAGGAAATGATAGGTGCCGTACCTCGTCCTAATTTCTGGAGAGCACCGAATGCCAACGATGACGGAAATCAGATGGCCGCAAGACAGGGCATATGGAAGCTGGCGAGTCTCTATCAGACAACTGTACCTCAGGCTGCAAAAGAGGACGATCTATGGGGCAGGGAAGTCATGGCGTACCCTGAAGTGACGGAGCATGAGGATCATGTGGATGTGACATTTAAACACTGGCTCTTCCCGACAGAGAAGGAGACCTTTGCGACAGTTACCTACAGCGTATACGGAGACGGAACCTGCAGGATAAGCATGGAATACGAATCTGACAAAATTCTTCCTCCTATGCCTGAATTTGGGTATATAATGAAGCTTGATGCGGATTATGATCAGGTGAGATTTTACGGAAACGGTCCGGAGGAGAACTACTGTGACAGAAACACGGGTTCGAGACTTGGGGTTTACAGTACAACTGCCCGGGATTCCATGGCACCTTATCTCGTTCCTCAGGAAACAGGAAATCACACGGCTGTGCGCTGGGCAGAGGTAACGGACAGAAGAGGACGGGGGATGAGATTCCGTTCTGTATCCTTTGACGGTATGGAGTTCTCGGCTATTCCGTATACACCGGAGCAGCTTGAAGAGGCAAAGCATCCATACGAACTTCCGAGAGTCATGAATACCGTAGTTCGCTGCTCGCTGAAGCAGATGGGTGTTGCGGGAGACGATTCATGGGGCGCAAGGACCCATAAAGAGTTTTTACTTGATAATACTAAAAAGCTCAGTTTTTCTTTTGAATTCAAAGGTATCTGAGCTGCTGGAGTTTTTTATGCCGAAAAAGAAACGGGAAATGCAATATCGCTATTATGAGATGCCTGAGGATTCCTTCGTGCTGCCCCTCATGGGACAGACCTGGATCAGGCAGTACGGAGATGGTATCGATTATCTCCATTTTCATAATTATATGGAGATAGGCGTCTGCCATGAGGGAACAGGTGAGATGCTGTTTGAAGATAAGGCTTATCATTTTGAACCGGGATGCTTTACCATCATTCCTCCGAACTATCCTCATACCACAAATTCAGAGCCCGGAACTCTGGGATTTTGGGAATATCTGTTTGTGGACTGCGAGGGTCTCATCAAGTGTATCTTTGAAAAAAAAGAGGACAGCGCAAGGGTAGCCATAGAAGAACTTTACAGAAGACCCTATTTTTTTGAAAAAGGACAAGGCGAAGCCCTGAAAAATGATATAATGACTGTGTTTCGGGAGCAAAAGGACAGGAAGCATCTCTTCAAGCAGAAAAGTGATGCTTTTCTCATAGATCTTCTGACTGAAGTGATCCGCATGAATGAGTCCGATGCCGAAGTGAAGCATGAAGAGACCTCTTTCATGAAGGACGAGTTCGGAGATATGGAACGTCTTATGCCGGCTCTGTCTTATATCAAGACTCATTACATGGATGAGATCTATATCGGTGAGCTTGCGGATCTCTGTGCTTTGTCAGAGACACATTTCAGACGCTTATTTAATGAGAACATCCATCTCTCGCCACTTGAATACGTGAATTCCATACGTATCCATGAGGCCTGCAGAGAGCTGAGGACTACTGACAAGCCCATAAGGACAGTGGCCTTTGAGACCGGATTCACATCCATCTCCACCTTCCAGAGAAACTTTTTCAAGTTCGTAGGCATGCCTACACACGAGTGGAGAAACCATCCGGAGAATTATGAATACAAATTACAACAGTATAAGATAAGCACCTATGAAGGGTGGTGATGAATACGGCCGGCTTCCTGTGAAAATACAGGAACAGGAAGGTACCGTAAGGATCCATCAGCTTCAAAAGGGATGACATGCACGGTCAACGGAGGCTGTGGCAGATACGATATGCGTGTTTGCCATGGCCTTTTATCATATCATCCTTGAAAAATTACGATTATGCCCGGTTCTGTACAGCAAAATGTATTTAAGTCTTTAAAGTCCTAAAGTGCAGGATAAAAAAGCTCCCAGGAGGATAAAAAAGCCTTAAAAACCATAAGGTTTTTGCTATATCGGTCATAGGTTTATGCACTAATGATAATAACGGACATAATTTGAAGATAAGACTTAAAATTGCACGAAGAATTGCGACAATAATCGTAATGTTAAGGACATGTGATAAATGTGTCCTTTAACAGAAAAATGCAATAATATGCAATATAAGCAGATATATGCATATCATAATGCATAAACCCTTTATAAATATGCTCAAACGACATATAAAATGTATAAATACTGCATAGAAAAACATGTTGACAAAAAGCGGTTCAGGACGTACCATTTAATCATATACCGATTGAAAAAGTTATGACGTTGGTTCGTACCATAACGAAAAACGGAAAAACGGGAGGAGAAATATGAAAAAGTTATTATCATTAGTAATGACAGGTGTAGTTGCCATGAGTGCATTAACAGCATGCGGAAGTTCTCAGGGCACAGCAACAACTACAGCAGCGGCAGGTTCAGCAGATACAGCTGCAGCAGGTTCAGGTGCTGCTTCCGGTGAAGAGGTTGTTTTCGGTACCGGTGGAACAACAGGAACATATTATGCAGTTGGCGGTGTTATGGCTACAGTGCTGAATCCTCTTATGAAGAATTCACACCTTACAGTAACATCAACAGGTGCTTCAAAGGCAAACATCCAGCTTATCGATGACGGTGATGCGGATATCGCTATCGTACAGAACGACGTTATGTCATATGCTCATGACGGTTCTGATCTTTTTGCCGATGAAGGTGCTTACGAGACATTTGCACCTGTAGCAGGTCTTTACGATGAGACAGTTCAGATCATCACATGTACAGATGATATAAAGACAGTTGCAGACCTCAAGGGCAAGACAGTATCTGTAGGTGATGCAGGTTCAGGTGTTGAGTTCAACGCACGTCAGATCCTCGATGCATACGGCCTTTCATTTGACGATATCAAGGTTGTCAATGCTTCCTTCGGTGATTCAGCAGATTCCCTCAAGGATCAGAAGATCGATGCGGCATTTATGGTAGCAGGTGCTCCTACAACCGCAGTTGTAGACCTTTCCACAACAAAGGATATTCACCTTGTAGAGCTTGATGATGAGCATATCAAGGGATTACAGAGCAAGTACAATTTCTATACACCGACTACTATTCCTGCAGGTACATACAAGGGTGTTGACGCTGATGCAAAGACTGTTTCAGTAAGAGCTACTATCATCGCATCAACAAAGCTTTCCGAGGATGTTATCTATGAGATGCTGAAGACCATGTTCGATAACAAGGATGCACTTGCATCAGGCCATGCGAAGTTTGAACTTCTCAGCCTTGAGGATGCTACAAAGGGAATCAGCATTCCTTTCCATCCGGGTGCAAAGAAGTACTATGAGGAGCAGGGAATTTCAGTTAACTGATGAACTTTGATTCTGGGAAAAAAATACATGTTTCAGTAGCGGTGATTGCCATTCTGGCAGTCGCCGCTATGGTCGTTATTTATATAGAGATAGTTGGAATAGGTTTTTTGACTCTGAGAGATCCTTCGGACGGAACGCTGTACGGCAGGTATCCCGTAAAAGTTGGAGATACCTTCGGCATAGGTTTCATACATTCCGTAAACAAGAGCCCTCTTACGGATTATTATGAAATAAAGGAAGACGGCATATACGTGGAAAAAACCGTGTATTATGGTTTCGGCGCAGGGGTCCAGACCGAGCTTTCCGAGGGGGAAACGCTCACATACGGACCGGACGGAAGCATGATAGTATCCGGATTTGACAGGAAGATGGATGATCTGACCTACTTTGTGGGGACTGTATCGGATCATACATTGACCATAAACAACAAAGAGGGTATAAGCCTGAGAGATCTGTGCGGCAGAAATGCCAGAGTCAGATTCTCATATGAGAAGTGGCGCTTCTTTTGATGCCTTAGCATCACAGGGTGAGAGTCAGAGGCATTGGCACTCGCTTTAAATTACCGATGGAATGGAGGACACAACTTTGGAAGAAAGAACAAAGAACATGACAGAAGCTGTGGAGAGTAAGGAGACCGTAACATCAACACAGGCAGAGCAGTCTCTGGATACTCAGGCTGCTGTAGACGAGATCATGAAAAAGTATGATCGTGAGTCGAACACGAGGACCTGGACGGGGGTTCCGGATATGGTTATCAAGGTGCTTCTTGCGGCCTTCTCGATTTTCATGATCTACATGAATCTTTTTGCAGTCTGGGATGAGCGTATCAGACGTCCGCTGTTCGTCGGCATAGTTATTCTTTTTATCTTTATCCTTTTCCCTGCGGGAAAGAGCCATCATGCCAGAAGACAAAATCGTATCCCGATCTATGATCTGATACTCGGTATTCTCGGTTCAGGAAGCTTTTTCTATTTCGTTATCAATAACCGTGAGATCATCAATCACGCAACCCGTATCAATCAGACAGAGATCATCCTCGGTGTTATCGGCATCCTGGTTCTGGCTGAGTGCTGCCGCCGTGTTACAGGTATCCCTATCGTTATCGTAGCCGGTCTGTTCGTGATCTATGCATTCTCCACAGGTGCATCACTTCGTAAGATAGTTTACAACCTGTTCTATACAACAACAGGTGTTATCGGAACTCCTATAGGAGTCTGCAGTACCTACATCGTTCTTTTCATCATTTTCGGTGCCTTCCTCGAGGCGACAGGTATCTCTGAGTTCTTTATCCAGTGTGCCAATGCTCTTGCCGGTTCTGCTACAGGCGGACCCGCAAAGGTTTCTGTTATCTCCAGTGCACTTTGCGGTATGGTTTCCGGTTCTTCAGTTGGAAATACAGTTACAACAGGTTCAGTTACCATTCCTATGATGAAGGAGACAGGTTTCCCGGGAGATTTCGCCGGTGCCGTTGAGGCAGCTTCATCAACAGGCGGACAGATCATGCCACCTATCATGGGTGCAGCCGCATTCCTTATGGCTGAGATGATAGGTGTTCCGTATTCAAACATCGTAGTAAGGGCCATACTTCCGGCTATTCTTTATTTCACCGGAATTTTCCTCATGGTACATCTTCGTGCCAAGAGACTGGGACTCAAGGGTATACCTAAGGAGAATCTTCCCAAGTGGAAGGACCTTCTTCCGAAGCTCTATCTCCTGGTTCCGCTTGCTGCTCTTATTTACCTTATCTGTGCGGGATACACCATGAGCCGTGCAGCTATCATCGCTACAGTGCTCTGTATCGTTGTCAGCATGTTTGACAAGAACCATCGTATGTCTCCTAAGGATATATTTGCAGCTCTTGTAACCGGTGCGAAGAACACACTTTCCATCGCTGCAGCCTGCGGTATTGCCGGAATCATCGCCGGAGTTGTCACCATGACAGGTCTCGGTCAGGTATTTATCTCTGCCATCGTTGGTGTATCACACGGAAATCTGCTTATCGCACTTTTCCTTACCATGCTTTGCTGTATCATCCTCGGAATGGGTGTTCCTACAACAGCGACATACATCATCATGGCTACAACATGTGCGCCTATCCTCACAACAGGTATGGGACTTAATGCACTGAGCGCAAACATGTTCGTATTTTACTTCGGTATCGTAGCTGATATCACACCTCCTGTAGCACTCGCTGCTTATGCCGGTTCAGCTATCGCGAAGGCTGATCCTATGAAGACAGCATTCAACGCTACAAGACTTGCAATAGGTGCTTTCCTGGTTCCATACATTTTCTCACTGAATCCGTCTATGCTCCTTATAGATACGGACGGAATCGGTGTTGTGATGATCGTTATCACCAGCTTCATAGGTATGTTCGCTATCTCTGCGGCACTTGAAGGCTACACCATCAGACCTATCAATATGGTCACACGTGTGTTATGTGCAGTTGCAGGTCTTATGATGCTTTATCCGGGTACTGTAACTGATATCATCGGTATAGTGATAATCGCTACCATTATCGGTCTGGAGGTGATTCAGGGTAAGGGTCCTGAAAAGGCAAAGAAGGTAGCATAAAATAATTTTTACGGGTCGATTTTTCGACCCGTTTTTTTTATGGAAAAATTTATAAAAAGATTCGATTTTGACGATAAATTAATGATTGATTGTGTAGCAATTTGAACCATGGGGGTGGAATCATATGAAGGACGAAAACAAGAGATCAAATAAGAACCTTAAGAAACTTACTCTTCTTCATTCCAATGACATGCATGGCGATTTTCTGGCAGAAAAGGTCGATGTTGATCTGGTGGGAGGAGTATCTATGCTATCCGGCTATGTAAGCAAGGTCCGTCATGAAGAGGAAAATGTCCTGTATGCCATAGCCGGTGATATGTTCCGCGGATCTATCATAGATTCGGAATATCATGGCCTTTCCACTATTCAGATCATGAACATGCTGTCGCCTGATATCGTGACCCTGGGAAATCATGAAGTGGATTATGGCGTGGCACATCTTTTATTTCTGGAAAAGTGTGCAGAGTTCCCGATCATCAATGCAAATCTATACATTAAAACCAATCACTCAAGACTGTTCGATCCCTGTAAGGTCATCGAGATAGACGGAATGAAGGTGCTTTTCATAGGCATTTTAACCGAATCGGTTCTTGCTCAGTGTAAGATGGATAAAATGATAGGCACCTTCATCACACTTGAAGATGCTGCCGGTGAGATAGGACGAATATGTAATACGTATAATGCCATCGACGTGGATCTAACAGTGCTCCTCACACATATCGGCATCGAGGAGGATCAGAAGCTGGCCGAACTTCTGGATCCCGCATGGGGAGTGGACGTCATCATAGGAGGACATTCTCATACATTCCTTGATGAACCCGTAGTTGTAAACGGCATCCCTATCGTACAGGCCGGTACCGGTACAGATCAGATAGGGCGTTTCGACATGGTTGTGGATACAGATACCAACAGCATCGACAGTTTCGAATGGAAGTCGGTTCCCATCAATAACAAGACCTGTCCTGTCGACAACTCCATTAAGGATATGATCCTGAATTACAAAAACATTACCGACGAAAAGTACGGAAGGATAGTCACCAAGTTTGTAAGGGAGCTTACACACCCGGAAAGAAATCAGGAGACCGAGATAGGTAATCTGTTTGCAGATCTTATGAAAGATTCACTGGGTCTGGATCTGTTTCTTATGGGATCAGGTTCGATCCGTTCGAAGAAGATGGGACCGGTTGTCACCAAGGGGGACTTTGACGCATGCTTCCCTTATGATGATGCGGCCTTTCTCACTTACTGGACAGGAGCACAGCTTAAGCATGGCATATTATGGATGCTGAGAGACGAGACCTTCACCGGTGATCACACGGAATTTTATCAGGTATCCAGGGGCTTCGAAATAGAATATGACCAGAAGACCCATTCATTTCTGAAATTTGAATATGAAGGCGAGGAGGTCCCTGATGACAGGGTCTTCACAGTCGGGTTACAGGATTATCACCTGAAGAATCTGCCGGATTCTTTTGATCTTAGTGAAGAGGATATAAATAAAAATCATTCCATACGTGCTGTGGCCACATCCTGCGCGCAGGTACTGGAAGAAATGCTTCAAAAGGGACAGCATCAGGATGCGGAAGTTGAAGACAGAATAAAGATCCATTACGTTTAAAACGGGAGGGGAAAATGAAGAATCTGAAGAAGTTAACTCTTTTACATTCCAATGACATGCACGGTGATTTTCTGGCTGAAAATATAGATTCGAATCTGGTAGGAGGAGTATCTCTGTTATCCGGTTATGTGAGCAAGGTCCGCCATGAGGAGGAAAATGTTCTATACGCTATAGCGGGAGACATGTTCCGCGGTTCTGTCATCGATTCCGAATTCCATGGCATTTCCACCATACAGATCATGAACATGCTGGCTCCTGATATCGTGACCCTCGGAAATCATGAGGTGGACTACGGTGTGGCGCACCTTCTTTTCCTTGAAAAATGTGCGGAATTTCCAATCATAAATGCAAATCTTCATATAAAGACCAACAATGCAAGACTCTTTGACCCCTGCAAGGTTATAGAGATAGGCGGTATGAAGATACTTTTCATAGGTATCATTACGGAAGTCGCACTCATGCAGTGCAAGATGGATAAGCTGATCGGAACCTTCATCACACTGAACGAGGCTGCGGAAGAGATAGGGCGAATATGCGATACCTATAATGCAATGGACATAGACTTTACGGTTCTGCTTACACATATAGGATTTGAGGAGGACAAAAAGCTGGCAGCCATGCTGGATCCTGCCTGGGGAGTGGATGTGATCATAGGAGGACATTCCCACACATTTATCGAGGAACCGGCTGTTGTAAACGGTATTCCTATCGTTCAGGCCGGAACAGGAACAGATCAGATCGGACGTTTTGATATTCTGGTGGATACTGACAATAACTGTATTGACAGTTTCACCTGGAAAGCCGTTCCCATAAATGAAACCACGTGTCCCAAGGATCCGGGAATCGAGGAGATCATAAACAATTACAAGCACAGTACGGATGAAAAGTACGGAAGGATCATCACGAAGTTCGTACGTGAGCTGACTCATCCATCCAGGATAAGGGAAACAGAACTGGGAGATCTTTATGCGGATGCTCTCTGTGAGACTCTGGGAGTGGATATATTCCTGCTTGGATCAGGTTCTATCCGCACAGAGCAGCTGGGACCTGTAGTGACCAAAAAGGATTTTGATGAAAACTTCCCATATGATGATTCTGTCTATGCCACCTACTGGACGGGAGCTCAGTTGAAGCACGGACTTCTGAGGATGTTGAGGGATGAGGCATTGGCAGGCGCCCATACGGAATTCTATCAGCTTTCTAACGGGCTTGAAGTCGAATACGACCAGAAAACTCATTCATACATGAAGTTCAATTTCAAGGGAGAACCCATCAGGGATGATGAGGTGTTCTCTGTTGGACTGCAGCAGTTTCATATAACAAACGTTAAGGATTCCTTCGACATTGAACTTGAGGATCTGAACAGGAACCATGCGTCAAGACAGATCTGTACATCCTGCGCTGGAGTGATCGAGGAGGTCCTTCAAAAGGGACAGCATCAGGATGCATACGGAACCGGCAGGCTGATCATCCATCTCTCGGATGGGACGGTGACCGGTGTGTAAAGAAGATATAGGAGAACCATACTGTTCCCTGGTGTTTTGGTACGGAAGGAGGCCATAACCTGAGGGTATTATTATTGAAAAGTAAGGGTCGATATATAAAGTAGTAACCTGTTACGTTTCGGGTGAATCCATTTGTGTATCTGGAAATTACCATCATTGAAAAACATGTTTGGATTTGGGTGGAGGATATGGATAGTAAAGATTTATTTCGAAAAAAGAGCTTAGAGAATATATCGAATCCTGATCAGATAAACGACTATATCAAGATTTCGTCTCCATCGGTATGGCTGATACTTATCGCTATCCTAATGGTACTGATCGGAAGCATTATCTGGGGAGTTTTTGGCGTTATTACTGTAAATACCCCTGAAGGTGTGCAGTACATCGCTCCCATAGGATATCTTTTGCACTAGTGATTGATTGGAGCAGCCAGGATGGAAAAGAGCGTAAAGAAAAAAATCAAACAGCCGGTGAAGGGCGGGGTCGCAAAGGTACCGGTCATCATGCAGATGGAGAGACTGGAATGCGGTGCTGCCTGCCTCGCTATGATTCTGGCCTACTATAAGAAGTGGGTCCCGTTGGAGCAGATGCGTGAGGACTGCGGAGTATCGAGAGACGGAGCAAAAGCAGGTAATATAACAAAGGCAGCCAGAGCTCATGGTCTCAATGCCAGGGGATATTTTTATGAGGTGGACAGTCTGAAAGAGAAAGCAACATTTCCATGTATCATCCACTGGAGCTTTAATCATTTTGTTGTACTGAAAGGATTTAAGGGAAATAAAGTATACCTGAATGATCCTGCAAGAGGAGACTTATTCGTAAGCGAAGAGGAATTCGATAAGGAATACACCGGGATCTGCCTGCTGTTTTCTCCGGGGGAGGAGTTCTGTCCTTCCGGAAAAAGAAAGAGCGTAATGGAATTTGCAGCCAGATATCTGAAGGGAACCGGCGGTACCATGGCATTTGTTGCGGCAATGACTGCCATCATGTCGTTTATTGGTCTCATCATGACAGGTTTTTCCAGATTTTTTCTGGATGTCATGCTGGGAGGACAGAATACGGATCTGTTGATACCCTTCATCATGGCGATGTCGGTTTTTGCGGCTATCACCATACTGGCGGGATGTCTGCAGTCCGTCTATTCATATCGTGTCAGAGGCAAATTTGCAGCTACGGAAAATACATCTTATTTATGGCATGTACTGCGGCTTCCCATGAAGTTCTTTTCACAGCGTATGGCCGGAGACATTGAACAAAGAAGAGTGCAGAGTACCAATATAGCGAACCAGCTTATCACCCTTTTCGCACCTTTGGCCATAAATTCATTTATGCTGGTATTTTATCTCATCGTTATGATTCAACATTCAGTGATCATGACTATCGTAGGGACAGTATCGGTAATTATAAATGTTGCTATGGTATGGTGGTGCAGTATAAAGCAGCTTAATGTCTCCCGCGTGATGCTTGTGGATTCTGCAAAGCTGTATGCCGCAACAGTATCCGGCATACAGGTAATAGAAAGTCTGAAAGCCGGTGGATCCGAGGTCGGATTCTTCAGAAAATGGGCAGGATATCAGGCGGGCATGAATTCCCAGAGAGTGCAGTTTGTAAAGCTTGATTCGTATCTCGGAAGCATACCGGAGATCATCATTTCTTTAGTCAATAATCTCATCCTCGTGATGGGAGTTTATATGGTCATGACAGAAAAGTTCACGCCGGGTATGGTGCTGGCTTTTGCCAGTCTTTTATCCCGCTTTTTTGCTCCGGCCCAGTCGTTCGTTATGGCAGGACGCAAGCTGCAGGAGATAAGGACACAGATGGAACGTATAGATGATGTCATGAATTATCCGACGGATCCTGTATTCAGAAAAGAATCCGAGCCTTTGGACAAGCATGATGATGCACCTGTTGAAAAATTGTCGGGACAGCTCAGCATACATGATCTCAGTTTCGGATATGCAAAACTTGCTCCGCCTTTGATCGAGGGGATCGATCTGGAGCTTTATCCTGGAAAGAGCGTGGCTTTTGTAGGAGGCTCAGGGTCAGGGAAAAGTACCATAGGACGATTGATCTCAGGATTATGTAAGCCATGGGGCGGTGAGATACTTTTCGACGGAAAGCCTATAAGTGAGATCGACAGAGACGTGTTTACCGCGTCTGTTGCCGTTGTTAATCAGGATATCATAATGTTTGAAGACACCATCTCCAACAACATCCGTATGTGGGACCGTTCCATCGAGGATTTCGATATAGTCCTTGCTGCACGAGATGCACAGATACATGATGATATAGTTCAGCGTGATGGCGGATATCAGCACAGGATGATAGAAGGCGGAAGAGATTTTTCCGGCGGTCAGAAACAGCGTATGGAAATAGCCAGAGTGCTGGCACAGGATCCAACACTTATCATCCTTGATGAAGCGACCAGTACACTGGATGCCAAGACGGAATATGAGGTAGTCCGTTCCATTCGGAACAGAGGCATTACCAGTATCGTGATAGCCCATCGTTTATCAACTATCCGTGACTGCGATGAGATCATAGTCATTGACCATGGAAAAGTGATAGAAAGAGGGACCCACGAAGAACTAATGAAAAATAACGGTTTGTATACCAGCCTTGTAGCTAATGAATGAGGTGATTTGATGAGCCTGTTTGAAGAACAGATAAACCAGAGAAAGAAGTATGACAGGGATGCTTTTGAGGATTCATGTCTTCGGATAGCAGGCTCTGTTATGGGTAAGAAGCTTTCTGCTGCACTGAATGACGAGAGAAATATGTCAATGGATGCCGTAGAGGCCATACTTAAGTATTATCATGTAAAGAAAAGAGAAATTCCGGATGAACTACTGACCTTCGAAGAGATCCTGGAGTATCTTCTTCGGCCGTCAGGTATTTTTACGAGGCAGGTAAAACTGACAAAGGGATGGAGAAATGACGCTTTCGGGGCGATGCTCACGACTTTTGCGGGGAGCGGGCAGCCGGTGGCTCTTATTCCCAGGGGAATAAAAGGCTATAAGTATCTGGAGCCTTTCACCGGGAGTGTACGGTCTGTAAGCAAAGTGACCGAGGCCCAGTTCTCGGATGAAGCTATAGTGTTCTATAAACCATTCCCGAATGTAAAGCTTGGTATCCGGGAGTTATATACCTATATTTTCGAAAACATCGGCTTAAATTCAGTACTGATCTTTCACGGCTTTGTACTGCTCGCAACTCTGATCGGTGCCATACTGCCGTTTCTTTCCAAGAGTCTGTTTTCGGATGTGGTACCTTCTGAACAGTTTTCTGCCCTCATTGCAGCTTCGGTGTTTATGTTTTCGGCTTCACTGGGAAAGGGATTGTTCGGTATCATACAGAAGCTGTATCTTAAAAATATTTCCATAGGTATAAATATACAGGTGGAGAGCGCTACCATGATGCGTGTACTTTCGCTGCCGACTTCCTTTTTTAAGGAATACTCATCAGGTGATCTTGCGATGCGTGTAGGGTATATGAAGGTTCTGGTCGAGTATCTGGTGGAAATGGGGCTGGCCGGTTTAGTCACTTTTCTTTATTCGTTTGTTTATATCTTTCAGCTGTTTTCTTTTTCGCCTGCTCTGGCATGGCCGGGATTCTGTGTGACAGTTCTGGTACTGCTGGTGGATATCATGACGATTCATGGAAAAGCCAGAATAAGGCTTATGCAGATGTCTCTGGAGACAAAGGAGAGCGGCCTTTCTGTAGCTATTATTTCCGGAGTAGAGAAGATAAGACTTTCCGGTGCCGAAAAAAGAGCATTTGCTAAATGGGGAAAAAGTTATGCAGAACAGGCAGAGTTGCTCTATTGCCCGCCGTTTTTTATAAAAGTCAGCAATGTGATAGCCGATGCTATACCTCTTATAGGTCTTATAGTGATCTATTATTCCGCCATAAAAACAGGCGTGACCGTAGGTGAATTCTATGCCTTCAATACAGCCTTTGGATTTTTGAACGGTGCCTATATGGCCCTCCAGATGGTCATAGAACCACTGTCCCTGGTCAGACCGAGTCTCGAAATGGTAAAACCTATCACAGAAACCCTTCCTGAAGTCACAGAAGAAAAAACCGTGGTAAAAAAACTGTATGGAGCTATAGAGCTCAGCCATGTTTCTTTCAGGTATAAAGAGAACATGCCTATGATACTCAATAATCTCAACCTGAAGATAAAGCCCGGTCAGTATGTGGCTATCACAGGAAAAACAGGGTGCGGAAAGAGTACCTTGCTGAGACTCCTGCTTGGCTTTGAGAAGCCGCTGAAAGGTGCGGTCTACTATGATGGAAGGAATCTGGACACACTTAACATAAAATCAGTTCGTTCTAAGATAGGTACTGTGCTGCAGAACAGCCAGCTGTTTCCCGGTGATATATTTACAAATATAGTTGCCACGAATACGGGGCTTACTATGGATGATGCCTGGGAAGCTGCAGAGCTGGTAAAGGTTGCGGATGATATACGGGAAATGCCTATGCAGATGTCTTCCATGATATCAGACGGAGGCGGAGGTATCTCCGGAGGACAGCGTCAGAGACTGATGATAGCCAGAGCGATAGTTTCGAAGCCTAAGATACTTATGTTTGATGAGGCCACAAGTGCTCTGGATAATATAACACAGAGGCAGGTGTCAGAATCACTGGACAGGCTGAAATGTACGAGACTGGTCATAGCCCACAGGCTTTCGACTGTAAAAAACTGTGACAGGATCATAGTGCTGGATGAAGGCCGGATAGTGGAAGACGGAACCTATGAAGAGCTGATGGAAAAGAATGGAATCTTTGCGGATCTGTTCAGGCGTCAGATGGTGGAGTGATGAGCTGAAGAGAAAAGTCATGCTCTGCAGGACGTAGATACCGGAAGGATGCAGTCATAAAATAGAGGAAAAATGTTTGAAGATCGTATTGATGTAACTGAAAAAGCGGACAGTATGAGTACAGGGTGCCTGCAGAGCCGCTGTTCTGACGGGTAATGAGGATAAAAATAGATAAAATCCACAGTCGGAATTGCCTGGATCTGTGATAAAATACATAGTTAGAAGATATAAAATATAAAACAGGTGACATTATATTATTTGGCTAAGAACATTATTTTTGGGGTTCATATAAAGAGGGAGGAGTAAATATGAATGTGATAGTTTTTACCTGTTCAATGGCGGTCAGCTTTTCTTTGGCTTTCTGGCAAAAGAAGAAGGAAACCCTGGATTTCAGGTTTCTGTTTTATATTTTTATTGCATTTGTATTATTCCTTTGTTTCTGTGCACAGCAAAGTTCCGAAGCTGTTAATGATGCAATAGCCGGGATGAATTTAAGCGAAGGGCTGACGCTTTCATTAACGCAGAATTCGTCAATTATAGTGGCTATTTTTGCCAATATTGTTTTTCTTTTGAGTGCTAAGCTGTTTGGATTTTTGAATAACTGGCTGTATAAGGCCAAGGATAAATTTATCATTTCAACCTTCGAAAGGATATGGTTATATATCATAGCTTTGATCCTTACATTGATCAAAGGCTATTTACTGGTACTTAACGATCATTCCGAAAAAAATGTTTTCACGCCATTTGTGATAGCTTTTCTTTGTATGATCATCATTCAGCTGATGGAAAATATACGGAGCTGTAAAGACTTTAACGAATGTATATCTGCGATCAGCAGAGAGCGGAAGATGTTTTTGTACAGCTTCATAATTTTCCTTCTGTTTTGTATATTTGAATTTAATGCTGATACTATTCCGTTGACAGGAATAGATGCTCTATGCATTATTATAGGGTACTTAAGTGGAATTGTTATCGCATTGAATCCGGTATAGACATATGAGGATATACTTATCGTGACAGGTAATCATGTCGGGTATTTATCCTTTAAAGAGTGAAAGATGTATGAAAGGGTCGCCGTATTTGAGGCGACCCTTTACTGTTATCGGATATTGCCTATGATAAAGATAAAAAACTTAAGAAGAGTACCAGGAAAAGGATCGGTAAAAAATGAATGGATGTATATATGGGATCGGCGTAGGAGTCGGTGATCCGGAAGACATGACACTTAAAGCCATAAAAAGAATAAAGGAGTCAGACCTTTTGATATGCCCTAAAGAAGATCTGAATGAATGCAGAGCATATCAGATAGTAAAACAGGTGATTCCGGAAGTGGAAGATATAGATACACTTCCCATAGAATTCGAAATGACAAAAGACGAAAATAAGAGAGCTCAAAATCACCTGAGGATCTATGAAATTATAAAAGCACATGTTCTGGACGGAAAGAAGGTCTCCTTCATTACCATAGGTGATCCGGCACTGTATTCTACATTTTCATATATTTCCGATCTGGCACATAAAGACGGTATCGAGGTCTGTACAATAAGTGGCATTACCTCTATAACAGCCTGTGCCAACAGATTGGGGATACCGCTTTGCGAGGGGAGTGAACAGCTTCATGTGATTCCCCGTATTGAGGATATAGAAGCTGCATTGGAGCTTCCCGGGACAAAGGTTATCATGAAATGCGGAAAGAAGATTTCGTGGGTGAAGGAAAAGCTGAGAAAGAAGGATGGTATAGATATCTATGCTATCTCAGGGTGCGGAACAGAGGAAGAGAGATGTTTCATGCCCCAGGAAGAAATTCCTGAAGATGGATATTATATGATGACCATCATTATTAAAGAGAGATAGCATTATCAGTGTGAATTTTAGCTGATTGTGTGAACTGATCAGAGTTTATTTTATCTCATGATACTGTGTCGGTGATGAACAAAGAGAATGACCTTCAGAGTCATGGACAGGAAAAGCCATAAACATTGCTTCATAAGCCATGTTTTATGATAAAGTATCTGTAAAGGATAATTAAGTGAATTTTTGAAATCAAAGGGAGATCGTATGGTTGATTACGGCTTAAAAGACAGAGTAGTGATAGTTACCGGTGTAAATAACCCTCAGGGAATAGGTGCGGCAACTGCATTTGCTTTTGCCAGGGAGGGGGCAAAGCTTGGACTGGTATATAAGAGGATCTCCCGGAAGTATGATAAAGAAAAAACTGATAAAAACGGTCCGGACAGATATTTTGCTGCCAATGCCGGTGATGCGGAAAACGTTGAACGTAAGCTTATGGAAATGAACGCGGATTATATCATGATGGAAAGTGACATCAGTGATGAAGATTCCGTAAAGGAAATTTATGCTGAGGTGATTAAGCGATACGGGAGAGTAGATATTCTTGTCAACAATGCCGCAGATGGTAACATGGATGGAATAGATACTATAGAGGCCATCACCAGGACTGTTATAGACGATACATTTGCAGTAAATGTACGCGGAACTATCCTGATGATAAGAGAGTTCATAAGACAACGTGGCGATTACGGAAGGATCATCAATTTTTCGACAGATTCGTCACAGGTCTTTGCAGGGCAGATCACTTATGGTGCAAGTAAAGCAACATTGGAGGCCCTTACCCGGAGTATCGCCATGGAAGTTGCGAAGTATGGAATCACAGTCAATTGTGTTGCACCGGGACCAACTCAGACAGGATGGATAGACGAGGATCTGGAAAAAGCGGTTATTCCCCTCATACCTATGGGGAAACTGATACAGCCGGAGGATATTGCGGAATCAATTCTGTTCCTTGCAAGTGAGCAGGCAAGATTCCTTACCGGACAGGTGATAAAAGTGTCCGGTGGTCATGCCCTGTAAATCTCTGATAAATCAAAAAGCTCCCGCAGTTGAAAGCGGGAGCTTTATTTCGTCATAAATCAGGGGGATTATTTTTAAACTATATATTTAATGTCAGTATGTTTAATGCTTACTTATCAACTACATTGACATCCTCAACGCCTGTGACTTCCTGGAACTTGGATTCATCCAGCTGGCTCGGATCCTGACCGATATAAGCGAGGATACCGCCATCGATGTAAACCACCTGTCCGTTGATGAAGTCAGATGCAGGTGAAGCAAGGAATACAGCAAGACCCTGAAGATCCTCTGTCTCGCCCCATCTCTGTGCAGGTGTCTTTGAACGGATGAAACGATCGAATGGTGCCATGGAACCATCAGCCTGCTTCTCACGAAGAGCAGCTGTCTGAGGAGTAGCGATATATCCAGGTCCGATAGCGTTGCACTGAATGTTGTACTGACCGTACTCTGAGCATACATTCTTTGTGAGCATTTTGAGACCGCCCTTTGCCGCAGCGTATGCAGATACTGTCTCACGTCCAAGCTCTGACATCATAGAACATGCGTTGATGATTTTTCCGGCTTTTTTTGCGATCATTCCAGGAAGAACAGCCTTTGAGCAGAGGAAAGGACCTGTAAGGTCAACATTGATGACCTGATCCCACTGCTGCTTTGTCATTTCTGTCATAGGGATTCTCTTGATGATTCCTGCGTTATTTACGAGGATATCAACGCCGCCGAATTTCTCTTCAACAGTCTTTACGAAAGCATTGACCTGCTCCTCGTCTGTAACGTCACAAACTGCACCGTAAGCGTCGATTCCTGCCTTCTTGTACTCGGCGAGACCTCTGTCAACGAGCTCCTGATTGATATCATTGAAAACGATCTTCTTTGCGCCGGCTTCTGCAAATGCCTTTGCATAAGCAAGTCCCAGTCCGTAAGAAGCGCCGGTTACCCATGCAACTTTGCCGTCGAGTCTGAATTTATCCAAAATTCCTGCCATGATATTATCTCCTTTTTTTTAAATCTTAATTAATGATAGATTATTCACAATGCCGATTCAAGGGGTTCGGGGCAAAAATGAAAGCGATTTCAAAACTTTGTGAAAAGTGTTGTAAACCGGTTCACTATTTTTGTCTACTTGTACAATAGCTTAAGATAAGCTGTACTACCTGATTAAAAAGACTATAAATTAAAGATGAAGAAAGGAGAGTGACAGTTTCCTTCACTCTCCTTTGAAAGCATCCCTCATAAATGAGTAAACACTCGAAATTTTTGAAATAAAAGCGCCGGTTAATTCTGCTTATCAATTCATCCCTTTAAACGGAATCTTTCAATCAGCTGATTCATCTGACTTGCCTGATTACTGAGCTCATTTGAAGCTGCTGCACTTTCCTCCGATGTTGCCGAATTGGTCTGTACAACAGAAGAAATGTTTCCGAGTCCCTGGGAGACTTTGTTAACTGCAGTAGTCTGCTCATTCATGGCAACAGCTATTTCATCAATCAGAACAGTAACCTGATCTGTGCTTTCAGCAGCTCGCATGAGTGATTCTGCTGTTATCTTTGTTATCTCGCCGCCACGCTCTATAGCATCCAAAGCATCCTGAATGAGGCTTGCGGTAGACTTTGCAGCTTCAGCTGATTTATGTGCCAGATTACCGACCTCATCTGCGACCACGGCAAAGCCCTTTCCTGCAACACCCGCTCTTGCGGCCTCAACAGAAGCATTCAAAGCAAGTATATTGGTCTGGAAGGCAATGGAATCGATAGTCTTAATGATGGCACCGATTTCTTTGGATTTCGCCATAATGGCATTCATAGCCTGTGTGAGCTCTTCCATACGCTTATTGGATTCATCAACCGCTGAGCTTCCTTCACGGCTCAAATTATTGGCATGTATGGTTTTTTCAGAAGTCTTGCTGATGCCTTCGTTGATCTTCTGCATTTCATTTGTAAGATCTTCAACGGAGGATGCCTGTTCCGTAGCTCCCTGTGCAAGAGCCTGGGCGCCGGATGCAACCTGATCAGAGCTTTCATTGACCCTGAGAGAAGCCTTACGAATGTCAATCATAGTGGCATTCAGTTTTTCTGTTATGACATCCATGGACTGAAGCAGAGGTAAAAAATCTCCGACAAATATATCTGTTTCATGATTTTCAATCTGAAGATTTCCGTTAGACATTTCATGAAGCTTATTTCCAAGGTTTTCAATGATATTACGGAATCTGGAAATCATGTTTTGCATGCTGTTGGCAAGATGCCCGATCTCATCGTTATAACTGTAGTTCACTTCGGCTTTTAATACACCGTTTGAAACATTATCGGCGATGACTGCCAGGTCTTCCAGAGGCTTAAGGGATCTTCTGAGAAGGAAGGAAAGCAGTACAAGAAGAAGTATAAGTGCAACCATCTGTATGATGGTCAGCGTGAAGGTGAGCTGGTTGATATCCCTCATCAGCTCTTCAACGGTAACTGCTGTATGTACCCACCAGGTCTCACCGCCAACCGATACAGGAGTATAGTAACGGCGAACACCTGTGTTTTCACGCATGAATGCCTTTCCGGCTCCGAACATTTTTTTATAGAATTCTACGGATGCGGGAGGGAGCAGATCCGAGAAATGCTTTCCTTCGGAATCTTTGTTGTTTGAATAAACTACGTACTGATCCCCGGTATCAAGCTCTACAGTAAGAGTTTCATAGGTATCCCGGTCGTCTACAAGCATGGAATCAAATATCTTCGTGGAGATATCAATGCACACAATACCAACAAACGTGTCATCCACAACGATAGGATATGCAGCAGGTATGATCATATTTCCTGTAACATCACTCTTAAATGGAATACCGTAAATAGTCTGATTCAGGGAACCTGATCTGGTAAAATAGTCCATATCTTTAAAAAGATCATAGGATAGTGTTCCGACAGTCTGATTCACCAGATCATCCCTGGTGACGAAGGGCTCATAGTAAGGGATATCCTCGGTGAACATATTCTGATTAAAAAATACACCCGCGCCCTCTATGTTTTCGTTGGAATTAACGATAGCCCAAAGATCATTTTTGATAACGGTTTCCTCGTCAGCGCGAATTTCTGTAAGATTGACGCTTGGATCAACGATACTGGGATAAAGCTTTTCTCCATCGTCAACCTTTTCCAGCATGGTTTTAACTGATTCCACCAGGGGCTTCGCCAGAACATCATTTCTTTCCACTATAGAACGTATATCGCCTACATTTTTTGCGCAGATATCCTGAATGCCACGGCTGGTCATGCGATTCATGACATTGGTAAACAGTCTGTTAACGACTATATTCAACAGAATGAAAATGAACAGTGTAAAAACACCTATGATGAGACTAAGACGGGTGTTTAACCGCAGGTTTTTAAGCCAGTTTTTTGGCGCATAACCTTTTTTGGGTGACGGTTTTTCTTTCATGGCTCGGATTCCTTTCGCTTATTGTTACCGGACTTAAACAAATTGAAACTCTCAAAATAGTTTCTTCAGAACACTATTTTCTTCGGCTCATACAGAATATAAATAAGATTTAATTAGCCTGATCTGCAATAAGATCCGGATACAAATTGCACATGAATGTGTGTGGTGGCGCTATCGGTGAGTAAGATGAACGGGTTCTCGATACTTTATAATCCGGACCGGAGAACGCTGTTTAAAATTGAATAACAGATTATTTTTCTGAGATATGGGTTATGCTGCTTATACTCACATAGAAGCCGCCGACTTTCTCTGTAAAATGTAGATTTTATAAATCAGGAGGAACAAATATGCAGATAACAACCTTTAATCCTATGATTCTTTCATCACATTCTGAGGATATCATCAAGCTTTTCGAAGAGATGGGATTTGAGAGACGCCATACAGTTGATAATATTGATAACAAAGGCATCACCAGTGTGCGTATGAAGGATGCTAATGGATTCTGTCTTGATGTTGCTCAGATCCATGCTGATAAGGACATCACTACCATGCGTATGAACGTTCGTGACTTTGATGAAGCTTATGCATTCCTGAAGGATCACGGTTTCAAGAACGCTACAGGTGAGGATCATGCAGTTGAATCTGAGCATGCTAAATCATGTCTTATGATTTCGGCAAGCGGTTTTTCCATTCAGCTCACACAGCATATCAGAAAAGAAGATCAGTGACATGGATTATATGTGATTCGGCAAATATTACAAAATCAAATACAAAAGCTTCGAAGGGACTATCTGTTTGTTATAACAGATAGTCCTTTTTGATAGATTACAATCATAACTCCCTGTGATACGATGCTCATATAAAATTATGTAAAGTTATAGCCATGTCGTGATAAATCAGTATAGGGGAGAATAAGACCATGACTAATATTCTTGAAGACATCGCTGAACATACGAGAAAGCGAGTGGAAAAGGCAAAGAAAATCATTTCTCCGCAGGAAATGAAGCAGAGAGCAGAGAACATGAACTGCAATACAGGCTTTCCCTTCGAGAAAGCATTGAAGGAACCGGGGATCAGTTTTATCTGTGAATGTAAAAAGGCTTCACCGTCAAAGGGCCTTATTGCGGTAGATTTTCCATATCTTAAGATAGCATATGAGTACGAGAAGGCAGGCGCTTCAGCTATTTCTGTGCTCACAGAGCCTAAGTGGTTCAAGGGTAGTAATGAGTATCTCCGCCAGATCGCAGAGACGGTCAAGCTTCCGTGTCTGAGAAAGGATTTCACCATTGATTCCTACATGATCTATGAGGCCAAGGTTCTCGGCGCCCAGATCATATTGCTCATATGTGCCCTCCTCGATGAGGAGACTATGAGAGAATATATCAAAATAGCAGATAGTCTCGGGCTTTCTGCCATCTGTGAGGCTCACGATGAGGATGAGGTGAAAAAAGCTGTCCGTGCCGGAGCCAGGATCATAGGCGTCAACAATCGTAATCTGAAGGATTTCACAGTAGATATCCATAACAGCATTAAACTGAGAAAGGATGTACCGGAGGATATACTTTTCATTGCAGAAAGCGGTATAAAGAGTCATGAGGATATAGAGATGCTTGAGGAGGGCAATGTTAACGGCGTGCTCATCGGTGAGACCCTCATGAGAGCTCAGGACAAGAAAGCTATGCTTGATGAGCTGAAGTTCGGTCCCTTCGTGGAAAAGATCGTCAGCTGAGAGAGCATACATATACACCGGAATTTAAAAACTGATCGGGTAAAAAAAAAGTCAGAATTCGGCAATTCACTGCATGATGCAGTATTGTTAAAATTCTGACTTTTTGTTCTCATTTTAATTAATCAGCTGTAAGACTTACTTCAGAAAATTGCTGATTCACCGTGGATATACTGTGATATACTATATGATGAAAAAAATATTTTCTGAATACTCAGAAAACGTAACGAGGGGGCAAAATATGTTTTGCAAAAAATGTGGTACAGAGATGCCGGATGACACAAAGTTCTGTCCGGTTTGCGGAGAACCTGCCAATTCAGTGAATTTAAAGGATCTCGGACAGGGTGCAGTAAACGCGGCTAACAGCGCATTCAACAACGCTGAGAATGAACTTCGTAATGCTGCTCAGGATGTTGCCAATGGTTTCAACGGTAATAACGGAACCTACAACGGAAACAATGGAAATTACGGAGGCCCATATACAGGTGGAAGTCTCAAGGAAGACAGAAGTATATGGATGTATATCATTCTTTCTATCGTAACCTGCGGTATTTATTCAATTTACTTCTTATATAAGCTTATTCAGGATGTGAACATCGCGATGGCAGGAGACGGAGAAGAGACAGCTGGTATCGTAAAGTATATCCTTCTTTCAGTCATTACCTGCGGTATCTACGGATGGTACTGGCAGTATTGTCTCGGAAACAGACTTGCAAACAACGCTCCACGCTATGGCATGAATTTCCAGGAGAATGGTACAACTATTCTTTTATGGACAGTTTTAGGTTCATTCCTCTGCGGTCTTGGTCCGATAATCGCATGGAACATTATCATCAAGAACACCAATGCTATCTGTGCAGCTTACAACAGATCAAAGGGACTTTGATTAATCCGATGTAATTTCATAGGCTGATTTATAATTGCTGAACCGTATCTCTTTATTTATAAGGGATACGGTTTTTTTGATAATGAGCAGATGAAAATATTATGAAAATATAAATCGAAGGTTATCGTTGATATAAAATTTCAGCATCCTGAGTTAAGGAAATGCGATTGACTTTTTTATTCAAAAGTTTTATCGTAATTAACAAGTTAATAATTTAAACCGTTGAAGCGGAGATTAAACTATGTATGCTCCCACAGAGAGTCGGCGATGGTGAGAATCCGGCAGAAAACAGCATGGCAAATGGACCGCTAAGGGCACAATGAAAAGCAGAAAAAAAGGATTTCGATGTATCGATTTGTTTCGTTTTATGTGGATCTGTATACATCGAGTGATTTATCGAAGTACTGCTGAGTATCCTGTGACGTGAGACATACGTTAGTTGTCGGAGATATGTTGGTATCTCGCAAAGCGCACGATTCTTTTATCGTGAAACAGGGTGGCACCGCGATTATTCGTCCCTGACAAAGTCTTTTTAGTGACTTTGTCAGGGATTTTTTTATATCGGTTTTTCCACAGGAAATACCGAGGCCGCCCGGCTTTTGTGAAAGATTCTCAGGAAGCTTTCATACAGCAACAGCCGGATACACCAGTGGCTGGTTTCGATTAGTTTCTAAGCAAGGCGAGATGATTTTTCAAAAAGGGTATATCCCGGAAGGAGATCAAAATGATCAAGAATGCTATTGAAAAGATTGCAACTTTAAAAGGTGATTTAACTTACGACGAGGCTTATCAGGTTATGACAGAGATCATGACAGGACAGACGACTCCGACACAGAACGCGGCGTTTCTTGCGGCACTTTCCACAAAGTCTACGAAGGCTGAGACTATAGACGAGATCTCGGGCTGCGCAGCTGCAATGAGAAATCAGGCCACACAGGTTCCTCATCCGGGTATGGAAGTCCTTGAGATCGTAGGAACAGGCGGAGACGGTGCTCACAGCTTCAATATTTCAACCACAGCAGCCATGGTCATAGCTGCAGCAGGCATCAAAGTCGCAAAGCACGGTAATCGCGCGGCATCATCACTGTCAGGAACAGCTGACTGCCAGGAGGCTCTCGGTGTAAATATCCAGCAGGATGTAGAAAAGGCACAGCAGCTTCTCAAGGATGTAGGCATTTGCTTCCTCTTCGCTCAGAAGTATCATGCAGCCATGAAGTATGTAGGACCTATCCGTAAGGAGCTTGGCTTCAGAACAGTCTTCAACATCCTCGGCCCTCTTACAAATCCTGCAAACCCTGACATGTTTCTTCTCGGAGTTTACGACGAGTATCTGGTAGAGCCTGTTGCCAAGGTTTTGGACAAGCTCGGAGTAAAGAGAGCTTTCGTTGTATACGGTCAGGACAGAATGGATGAGATCTCCGCATCAGCTCCTACAACTGTCTGCGAACTGAGAGACGGATATTACAGAACCACAGTTATAAAGCCTGAAGATTTCGGCCTTGAGAGAGGTAAGAAGGAAGATATCGTAGGCGGAACAGCTGAAGAGAATGCGAAGATCACAAGAGGCATCCTGAATGGCGAGATCAAGGGCACAAAGAGAAATGCGGTCCTCCTTAACGCCGGAGCAGCTATCTATGTGGGCGGCAAGGCAGATTCCATAGCTTCCGGCGTAAAGCTGGCAGCAGAGCTTATAGACAACGGTTCAGCTCTTAAGAAGCTTGATGAGTACATCAAGTGCAGCAACGAGTGAGGATATATGACTAAGGTTAAGATCTGCGGCTTAAGGCGGCAGGAGGATATAGAGGCTGTGAACCGGCTGAGACCAGAGTACATCGGCTTCGTGTTCTATGAGAAGAGCAGGCGTAATGTGACAGAGGAAGAGGCTATGGCTCTGAGAGAAGCATTGGACCCTGACATAATTTCCGTGGGTGTCTTCGTGGATGCGGAGCCGGAGCTGATCTTAAGGCTCATGAGAAAGGGGATAATATCTATCGCCCAGCTCCATGGACACGAGACAGAGGAATATATAGAAAAGCTGAAAAAGGAAATGGAAATAGGCTTCGGGGAACCTGAACATGAAAGAGGCTTTAAGGTGATGAAAGCCTTTCTGGTTAAGACAGAAGAAGATCTCGCGGCGGCCCGGGAGACAGATGCGGACTATATCCTGTTTGACAACGGCCTCGGCTCCGGTGAGAGCTTCGACTGGGAGATACTTAGGGACTTTCCGAAACCATATTTCCTGGCAGGGGGACTTACGGATGCCAATGTTTCCGACGCCATACAGCGACTTTCCCCGTATGCTGTGGATATCAGCTCGGGAGTTGAAACGGACGGATTTAAGGATCCGGAAAAAATGAGATCATTTATTGATGCGGTAAGGAGAAAAAACTATGTCTGATACAAAAGGAAGATTTGGTGTTCATGGCGGACAGTACATACCTGAGACACTTATGAATGCTGTTATCGAACTTGAAGAGGCTTACAACAGATACAAGGATGACCCTGAGTTCAACAGAGAGCTCATCGAACTTTACAACGAATATGCGAACCGTCCATCGAGACTTTACTATGCGAAGAGACTTACCGAGGCTCTGGGAGGCGCAAAGATTTACTTAAAGAGAGAGGATCTTAACCACACCGGTGCCCACAAGATAAACAACTGTCTCGGACAGGCTCTCCTTGCAAAGAAGATGGGTAAGACACGCCTCATTGCAGAGACAGGGGCAGGACAGCACGGTGTTGCCACAGCCACAGTTGCAGCCCTTCTAGACATGGAATGTGTTGTGTTCATGGGCAAGGAGGATATGGAGAGACAGGCTCTCAATGTCTACAAGATGCGCCTTCTCGGTTCTGAAGTGGTACCGGTAACCACAGGAACAGGAACCCTCAAGGATGCGGTATCCCAGGCCATGAGAGAGTGGACATCAAGGATAGCAGACACTCATTACTGCCTGGGTTCTGTTATGGGACCGCACCCGTTCCCTACTATAGTAAGAGACTTCCAGGCAGTTATCTCAAGAGAGATAAAGGAACAGATGCTTGAGAAGGAAGGACGCCTTCCGGATGCAGTCATCGCCTGCGTAGGAGGCGGTTCCAATGCCATCGGTTCCTTCTATCATTTTATAGAGGACAAGGATGTGCGCCTCATAGGCTGCGAGGCAGCGGGCAGAGGCATTGACACCTTCGAGACAGCTGCCACCATCAACACCGGAAGGCTCGGAATCTTCCACGGCATGAAGTCCTACTTCTGTCAGAATGAATACGGACAGATAGCTCCTGTTTACTCCATTTCAGCAGGCCTTGACTATCCCGGAATCGGACCTGAGCATGCATATCTTCACGACATCGGACGTGCGGAGTATGTTGCCATCACTGATGACGAGGCGGTTGAAGCATTTGAATATCTCTCGAAAATAGAGGGAATCATTCCTGCCATCGAGTCATCCCATGCGCTTGCCTATGCGAAAAAGCTGGCACCTGCCATGGATAAGGACAAGATAATCGTTGTTACGGTTTCAGGAAGAGGAGACAAGGACTGTGCGGCCATCGCGCGCTACAGAGGGGAGGATATTTCAGAATGAGCAGGATTACAGAAGCATTTAAGGATCATAAGGCATTTATTCCGTTTATAACTTGCGGTGACCCTGACCTGGAGACCACAAAAGCGTGCATTCTGGAGATGGCAAAGAACGGTGCGGATATCATCGAGCTGGGAATTCCTTTTTCAGATCCTACCGCAGAGGGACCTGTCATCATGGAGGCTGACAACAGAGCGCTTTCAGGCGGTGTGACTACGGATCAGATCTTTGAATTCACAAAGGAATTAAGCCGCGAGGTTTCGGTTCCCTTCCTCTATATGACTTATGCCAATGTTGTCTTCTCCTACGGCATCGAAAAATTTATGAAGGAGGCTTCCCTTGCAGGTGTGAGCGGACTGATACTCCCGGACGTGCCATATGAAGAGAAGAAGGATTTTTCGGAGATCTGCGATAAGTACGGAATAGAGCTTATCTCCATGATAGCTCCTACATCAGAGGACAGAATAGAGATGATAGCAAAGGAAGCAAAGGGCTATATCTATGTTGTATCTTCTCTCGGTGTTACAGGAGAGCGTTCAAGTATCTCAACAGACATCGGTTCCATGGTGAAGCTTGTAAAGGAGAATACATCTGTTCCATGTGCTGTTGGATTCGGAATCTCAAATCCCGATCAGGCAGCAGCCATGGCAGGATTAAGTGACGGTGCCATCGTGGGTTCCGCAATCGTAAAGATAATTGCGAAGGAAGGAAAAAACGCACCTCAGAAGGTCGGGGAGTTCGTAAAGGCCATGGCCGAGGCTGTTCATAAGGCTTGATCGGACTTACGTACAGAAGATAGTTATGTGACGCCCTCAGGGCCTCTGTTCATGAGACGTAATAGTATCGACACATCAGTTAAACTATGATACACTATCTCGGTATGCGAGTTTAATGAAAAGTTCTTGACGGATTTCGGATCTGTAGACATTGGCATGATCCGGGATGAGATCCGGTCGGGAACCAGGAGGTTATATATGGCAGATTATACCGAGAACGCCAATACAAAACTTATTGAGGCTATCGAAAGAATAAAGGAGTCAGAGGGCAAGGACAGAGAAGCCAATCAGATGCTTGAATCCGAGCTTCTGAACAACGCTGAGTTCATCATGCCTGTAATGATCGCTGATGAAGAGTCTGCAGAGGACAGAAAGCTTCTTTACGGAGTTACAGCTATGAAGGATGGACGTCCTTTCTACATGCTTTTCACCGGCAAGGATAAGCTTAAGAGCTGGAACAAAGAGGGAAGAAATATAAAAACTGTTACACATAAGTTTGAGATGATCACAGATCTTGCTTATGGCGACGAGCACATCTTTGGTCTCGTTATCAATCCGGGAACAGATAATTTTATTATTGCCCGTGCAGCTATTTCAGATCTTCGTGCCAGAATCAAGGGCGAAGCGATGGGACTTCAGGGAGAGAAGTCAAGTGCCGAAGAGGAAGTAGAGTTCCGCAATGTTCGAGAGGATGAGGTTTCCGAGGAACTCAAGAATTCTCTTATCATGGCTATGAGAAATGACCCTAAGATCGTAAAGGGATATTTCAGAGACATGGTCAGAAACGGTCACCTTGACTATGTGGTCATCATCGACCACACAGGAACCATGGAGGAGTCATTCCCTAAGATCATGAGCATCTGCAAGCATCATTCACATGACAGAAGCGTGGCACTTCTTTCTGCAAAGGCACCTATCGCTGCCAAGGCTATCGACGGAGTGGAGCCTATCTACACTGCCTGATGGAAAAAGATTCCTGAGTCGTACCTGATTTAGGACAATGTATATCAAGGTAGTCTTGACAAATGTATACATACACTAGTAAAATTCATATACTTACTATAAATAAGTATTTTTTTCAGAAAGAGGTGTTGGAATGAAGCATATCATTACATTAAATACCAGAGACATGAAGAGATCAGAAGAGAAGGGCGGATGCGGTGAGTGCCAGACATCTTGCCAGTCAGCTTGTAAGACAAGCTGCGGTATTGCAAACCAGCAGTGCGAGAACAAGAACGCTTGATTTTTCAGGTTCGCGAGGCCGGGGCATAGTGCTCCGGCCTTTTGAGTGTTAAACAATTATTTAGGAGATATATGATTCATCAGTATAAATTAAATGGTTACAACATAGTACTTGACGTATACAGCGCAAGCGTACACGTTACGGATGATCTTGCTTATGATGCCATAAAGCTCATTGATGAGGGAAAGTCATTTGAGGAAGCAAAGAAGGAACTTGCAAAGATGCATCAGGATGCAACAGAGGAAGATCTTGATGATACTTTTTCAGATATCCAGGAGCTGACAGACAGCGGAAAACTTTTCACAAAGGACATTTATGAAAAGGCTGCCGGCTATTTGAAAAAGCAGACAACAGTGGTTAAGGCACTCTGTCTTCTTGTGGCACATACATGTAATCTTAACTGCAGCTACTGCTTTGCATCACAGGGTAAGTTCAAGGGCGACGAAGGTCTCATGACCTTTGAAACAGCCAAGAGAGCCATTGATTTCCTTGTTGAGAATTCCGGAAACCGTCGCAATCTCGAGGTGGATTTCTTCGGCGGTGAGCCTCTTGTGAACTTCGATGTATGTAAGAAGACTGTTGAGTACGCGAGATCCATAGAGAAGCAGCACAACAAGAATTTCCGTTTCACTCTTACAACAAACGGTGTCAATGTTACAGATGAGGTCATCGAGTGGGCAAACAAGGAGTGCTACAACGTCGTTCTTTCTCTTGACGGACGTAAGGAAGTAAACGACAGATTCCGTGTGAACCGTGCAGGACAGGGTTCCTATGACCGTATCGTTCCTAACTTCCAGAAGTTTGTAGAGGCCCGCGGTGATAAGAACTACTACATGAGAGGAACCTTCTCTCACTTCAATACAGATTTCACCAAGGACATCTTCCATATGGCTGATGACCTCGGATTTACAGAGCTCTCCATGGAGCCTGTTGTTACAGAGCCATCAAGCCCGAGTGCTCTCACAGAGGAAGATCTTCCTGTTCTTTATGAGCAGTATGAGATCCTCGCGAAGGATATGCTCCGCAGAGAGAAGGATGGCAAGCCGATAACATTCTACCACTACATGATAGATCTTGAGCATGGTCCATGCGTATACAAGCGTGTTTCAGGCTGTGGTTCCGGAACAGAGTATATGGCTGTGACAGCATGGGGAGATCTCTATCCATGCCACCAGTTCGTAAACGATCCTGAGTATAAGCTCGGTAATGTTTTCGACGGTGTAGATCGTCATGATCTTGTAGATACTTTCAAGGAGTGCAATGTCTACTCACGTCCTGAGTGTAAGGAATGCTGGGCAAGAATGTACTGCGCAGGCGGATGCTCTGCCAATGCTCTTCACGCTACAGGCGATATCAAGGGCGTTTATGAGTACGGCTGCAAGCTTTTCCGCAAGCGTATGGAATGTGCTCTTATGATGAAGGTCGCTGAGGCCGAGATGGCACAGGAACAGGAAAATGAAGCGTAAACAGAGCTTGTTTGAAAGTCTGAAATTATATATTGAAAAGGGCATATATCCTTTGCACATGCCGGGACATAAGAGGCGAATGAATACACCCGGGCTCCCCACGCTCTATGATTTCACAGAGGTGGAGGGGACGGATGATCTTCATCATGCTGAAGGCATACTGAGGGATTCCATGGAGCGTACCGCAGGTTTGTTCGGAGCAGACAGAAGCTGGTATCTGGTGAACGGCAGCACCTCCGGTAATCTCATCGGTATAAGTGCGATATGCCCTCTTAACGGGGAACTGATCGTGGCGAGAAATTGCCATAGATCAGTTTTTCACGCATTAGAGCTGAGAAATATCAGGGCTCATTTTGTGTATCCTGATTTTGAAAAAGACTTCGGTATATTCGGAGGTGTTTCTCCCGAGGCCGTGGAGGAGCTTTTCAGGAAGTACCCGGAATCCCGTGGAGTGGTCATTACGAGCCCCACATATGAGGGCGTAGTTTCTGATATCGCCGGAATCGCTTCTGTCTGTCACAGACACAGCGCTGTACTTTTCGTGGATGAGGCCCATGGTGCTCATTTTGGTCTGGTGGGCTCTGCCGGATTTCCGGAAAGTGCCGTAAAGTGTGGTGCGGATCTTTCTGTGCAGTCAGCTCATAAAACTCTTATAGGGCTTACTCAGACTGCATTTTTACATATGAAAAGCAGTCTTATTGATACGGATAAAATCGGGAGATTCATAGATATATATGAGACTTCCTCTCCATCCTACCCCATGATGATATCTCTTGATGCCTGTACGGAAATGGTGATGAATGAAGGAGAAAAAGTCTTCGGAAACTGGGCTGAGACACTCAGGCTTTTTGATGAGAAGATAGGTTCCCTCAGGCATTTCAGGGTTCTCTGCCATGGAGGGGATGCCCCTGAGGATCATGGCTTCTTTGATTTTGATAAAAGCAAGCTTCTGGTGAACTGCCGGAACACTCATCTCAATGGTGAAAGATTCATGGAGATAATGAGGGACAGGTTCGGCTTTGAACTGGAAATGCAGCTTTCGGACAATGCTCTCGCCATGACCGGACCGGGAGATGACAGACAGCAGATACTGAGATTTGCTGAGGCTCTTCTTACACTTGACCGGGAAGAGGAGTATGGGGATACTTTCTGTGATCGTTCGGAAGATGTACCCCGTATGCCCGAAGCGCATGAACATGAACTGAAAAAAGAGTGCGCAGTACGACGGGATCCTGGGGAGATATATGGCTCCGGAACAGATTATATGAGCCTTATGTCCACGGAACTTTGTCAGGCTGTTACTATTCAGTGTGCAGTTGAGTCGGAATCCGAAGAAGTTGATATTTCGAAAGCTTCAGACAGGATCTCTTCGGAGTATGTTTACTGTTATCCCCCCGGGGTGCCTGTTGTGGTGCCGGGAGAGACATTGGACGAAAACTGTGTTGAAGGACTTTTGAAGCTGTTCAAAAATGGATACAAACTTCATTTTACCAAGTCTTCGCCATACCAAAAAGTTATATCATGTATTAAAGTAGATAAAAAATGATAAGAAATTAACTTTTGTTGACTATAAACCTCTTTGAGCTTAAATTATTCAGTGTTCGCAATTTAATGGCAAATTTTACTACTCGCACCGATATAAATAACGTTTACAGATCAGGGAGGAAAAATTATGGCTGTACATGTTTTAGAAGAAGCAAATCGTTGTCTTCAGTGTAAAAATCCACGTTGCCGTACAGGCTGTCCTATCAATACAAACATTCCGGAGATGATCAGACTTCTTAAGAATGAGCAGATGATGGATGCTGCTGTTATGCTTTTCAACAACAATCCGCTTTCGATTGTATGTTCACTTGTCTGTGATCATGAAAAGCAGTGTGAAGGACATTGTGTTCGTGGAATAAAGGAATCTCCCGTACATATCTCTGCCATAGAGAATTATATATCCGATTCCTGCTTTGAGCGTATAAAGCTTGAGAAGAAGCCTTTCAACGGAAAGAGAGTAGCGGTTATCGGTGGAGGTCCGGCAGGAATAACCATCGCTGTTCTTCTCGCCCAGAAGGGATACAAGATAACTATCTTTGAGGGAAGAGAGAAACTTGGAGGTGTTCTGAGATACGGAATTCCGGAGTTCCGTCTTCCGAGGACTATTCTTGATCGTTATGCTGACAGACTTCACGAGTTAGGCATTCTTTTCCGTCCTAACTTTAATATCGGAGGTTCAACAAGCATAAAGGATCTCTTCGCTGATGGATACAGCTCTGTATTTATCGGAACCGGAGCATGGCGCCCGAGACATCTCCGCATACCTGGTGAGACATTTGGTAATGTAGCATATGCTATAAATTATCTTACAAATCCTGATGCATACCACATCGGAGAAAATGTGGCTATCATCGGAGCCGGTAATGCAGCTATGGATGCAGCGAGAACAGCTATCCGTAAGGGTGCAAGAAACGTGACTGTTTACGCCAGAAGGGATACTGCTGCGGCATCTGTAAAGGAGATCGAGTATGCAAAGCTTGATGGCGTTAAGTTCGAGTTCTGCAAGGCTCCTCTTGAAATAAAGGATGAGTCCGTAGTTATGGCTCCTGTAACATTTGACGAGGATGGAAAGAGCACTATACATGAGGAGAGTGCGGAGGAGATCCCTTGCGATTTCGTTATCATCTCCGTTTCACAGGTTCCGAAGGATCGCCTTGTATCGAGAGACAAGGAGCTTAAGCTCAACGACAGGGGTACTCTTGAAACAGATGAGAACGGTGAGACGACCATGCCGGGTGTATTTGCATCAGGAGATGTTGTGACAGGTGCAAAGACAGTAGTTGCTGCTGTCAATGTCTCAAAGCAGATAGCAGATGACATGGATAAGTACATGCAGGGACTTCTCAAGTGACAGGATGTCGTTTTATAAATCATTTGAAATATAAATAGTTAAGCCTCCGGCAGGAGAAAGAGAAGAAACTCTCTCTCCTGCCGGAGGTTTTTGTTTATGAGAATGAGATAATATCCTGCCGATTCCCGGCAGGATATTTTTATGCAAATGAATCATAGTCAGCTTCTTTTTTCTGAACGAACATTTATTTGCAGAACATTTATTTTTCGAACAAATATTTACGGAACAACTGTTTACAAAATGTTTGTTCGGTGATAGAATACGAATATCGAAATTGATACGGAGGCAAACGTCATGAGAATCAATATCAAAACCTTTGAATTTGTAGTAGATTTTTTATTAGTGCTTGGACTTATAGCATCTCTTTGCCAGTTCAATGAAGTCAGATACCTGGGATATGCCATCAGCGGCATGAGCGTTTATCTCATTTATCAGATTGAAAAGGAAATCGAAAGACAGAGACACAGAGCGAGATTCCATAGACGCATATACAGGATCATCGAGCGCAGACTGTTTTCCTGACAGCAGATCGTTTTGTGTTTCCGAACGCATTTATCTCATATAAAAAGGCATCCTGTTCATATGAAGAACAAGACGCCACGATATTAAGGCTGATTATTTAATTGGCTTCCGGCACTAAATCATGAGAGTCAGTTCCAGGAAATATATACATCTGCTTTTTCTTCCAGAGCGTTCTCTTTTATATATTCCTCTTCCTTCGGGATCCATTCGTTTTTGAATCTTTCCATGATCTCATTGTTTTCCCCGATGCGGGCCTTTATGTTTTCTAACTGTGATTCTTCGTCGATATCACAGAATATTCTGAGTTGATACGGTTCGCCGAAGTATGGGTGCAGGCTGTATGAACCTTCTATTATGTTTATTCTTTTTGGTTTTATTATTTGCTCTTTTTCTTTGTCTATCTCCATTGTTTTGCAGTCGAAAGGACGATAGGCAACAGGATCACCGTACCATAAAGGTATCAGTACCTCTTCACGAAAACGTTCATAATCAACATTACCGCCGACTTCGGAAAGACGTTCTTCGGTCCTTTGATTACTCTGAAGGAAGAAGTCATCCATGTGGAATACATTGGCGTCGAACTTCTTTGCCAGAAAATCTGCAAGTACAGTCTTACCGCTGCCGGAACGTCCGTCTATAGCTATGATCAGGACTTCTTCATCCATGTAATCCTCGTCCTCAAGTAAATCGTTTATGGCATCAACTGCCGGCTGAAAACGTCGCTGTTTGATATCTGTTATTTCCATTTGAGTTTTCTCCTAAAATTACTGTTTTCCATGTTATAATATCATTTTAGTGTCATCATATCATACAATGTATTTTTTTAGAGGAAAACCAACTGATGAATATTGTTGAAATTATTACAAAGGAGCTTGGCATAACTAAGGTTCATGCGGAAGCTGTTATAAAGCTTATAGACGAGGGAAATACGATTCCGTTTATTGCCAGATATCGTAAGGAAGCAACAGGCGCGATGCATGACGATGTGCTCCGTGCTTTTGATGAGCGTTTAAGATATCTCCGTAATCTTGAAGATCGTAAGAATACTATCCTTGCATCCATTGAGGAGCAGGGGAAGCTTACAGAAGAACTCAGAAAGCAGATCGATGAAGCGGAAACTGCTGTAAAACTCGAGGATATTTATCGCCCGTATAAACCTAAGCGCAGAACCAGAGCTATGATCGCAAAGGAAAGAGGACTTGAGCCGCTGGCTGTATTTATAGTTTCGAGTAAAACTTCTGCATCCGTTGCTGCAGAAGCCGAGAAGTATATAGATGCAGAAAAGGAAGTGCCTGATGCAAAGACAGCTATCGCCGGAGCACAGGACATCATTGCAGAGACATTGTCAGACAGCGCCAGTCTCCGTGATTGGATACGTAAAAAGACATACGAGTCCGGTACTATTGTTTCTTCTGCAAAAACAAAGAAACAGGCTGAAGAAAAGACGGTTTACGAAAACTACTATGAGTATTCGGAGCCTCTCAAAAAGATACCGGGACATCGTATTCTCGCTATGAACAGAGGTGAGAGTGAAAAGATCCTTACTGTAAAGATCGAAGCACCGGAAGAAGATATACTCAGGTTTATGAACCGCCATATAGGCGCTGGAAGAAACAAAGAGACAGCGAAGTATCTTGAAGAGGCTGCTGCGGATGCGTATAAGCGCCTCATCGGTCCTTCCATAGAGACAGAGATACGTAACGATCTTACAGAAAAGGCTGAGGACGGAGCTATAAAGGTATTCGGAGAAAACCTGGGACAGCTTCTTATGCAGCCCCCTATCATCGGTAAGACAGTACTTGGATGGGATCCTGCATTCCGTACCGGATGTAAGATCTCGGTTGTGGATCCTACAGGAAAGGTGCTTGATACCACTGTTATTTTCCCTACGGCACCTCAGAACAGGGTCGCAGAGTCCATGAAGGTCATAGAGGGACTTGTCCGTAAATATCATGTCGATATCATTTCCCTCGGAAACGGAACTGCCTCCAGAGAATCAGAACAGATAATCGCAGATTTTATCAAGAAGAGTAAGCTGCCGGTACAGTATGTTATCGTAAATGAAGCAGGTGCTTCCGTATATTCTGCATCGAAGCTTGCAACAGAGGAGTTCCCTAACTTTGATGTGGGACAGAGATCGGCTACCTCCATGGCGAGACGTCTTCAGGATCCTCTTGCGGAGCTGGTTAAGATCGATCCGAAGTCCATCGGCGTAGGTCAGTATCAGCATGATATGAATCAGTCTAAGCTCAGTGAGCAGCTTGGAAATGTGGTTGAGGACTGTGTAAACAGAGTAGGTGTGGATGTCAATACAGCATCCTTCTCGCTTCTTGAGTATGTTTCAGGAATAAACAAGAACATAGCAAAAAATATTGTGGCATTCCGTGAAGAGAATGGTGCTTTTACTTCCAGAAAGGAACTCCTTAAGGTTCCTAAGCTGGGACCTAAGGCTTATGAACAGTGTGCCGGATTCCTGAGGATAAGAGACGGTCAGGACGTTCTGGATATGACTTCGGTTCATCCGGAGAGCTATGAGGCTGCAAGAGAACTTCTCAGGCTTCTCGGATTCGATGCATCTGATGTAAAGAACGGAAACACCAGGGACATAGAGAAGAAGTTGAAGGAGATCAAGGCATCCATTCCTGAACTTGCACAGAAAATGAATGTAGGCGAGTATACATTGAACGATATAGTAAAGGAACTTGCAAAACCGGGACGAGACCCGAGAGAAGATGTGCCGGCACCTGTGCTTCGTTCCGATGTTCTGGATTTTGACGATCTCACACCTGATATGGTACTTTCAGGAACAGTGCGTAACGTTATCGACTTCGGCGCATTTGTTGATATCGGAGTACATCAGGACGGTCTGGTACATATATCCCAGATCGCAGACAAGTTCGTAAAGCATCCTCTTGATGTGGTCAAGGTAGGCGATATCGTCAATGTCAAAGTCCTTTCAGTAGACAAGGAGCGTAAAAAGATATCCCTGTCCATGAAGGGCGTTCCTCAGAAGTGAGAAAAAATAAAAGATAATCACGTATTATCGCAGGCTGTATTCTGTTGCAGCCTGCGATTTTTATATAAATGCTGTAAGTATATCGTTCAAGACACAGTAAAACGCGTATATTCAGCTACAGGCATCGGAAAGGTAAACTTGCACTGCAGATAGGTTTCGGATATACTATCAACGCTATGATACTTAATATTGCAAATTTAAATAAAACATATATCGGAAAACATGTCTTAAAAGATGTGACCTTCCATATCGAAGAAAAGGAAAAGGCTGCCATAGTCGGAATCAACGGTTCCGGCAAGACGACCCTTATTCGTTGTATCCTCGGACAGGAGGAGCCTGATGACTCTGAGACTGTTATCGCTTTTTCTAAAGACAAAAAAATAGGCTACCTTGCTCAGCAGCATGCTGATATCGAAACCGGACTTGAGGATTTCGATACTCTTTCCGGAGGTCAGAAGACCAGAAAGAGACTGGAAGAGATCCTTCAGGAAAAACCTGACCTTCTTATCCTTGATGAGCCTACTAACCATCTGGACATAGATTCCATTCAGTGGCTTGAAAAGGTTCTCAAAAGATATGACGGAGCTGTTCTTCTGGTTTCACACGACAGATATTTCCTTGATCATGTGGTTACAAAGATCATCGACCTTGATAACGGCAAGGCAAGGATGTACAAGGGTAACTACACTGAATATGCGGAAAAGAAGAAGCTTATCAGAGATGCTGAGCTTAAGGCATATCTTAATCAGCAGCAGGAGATACAGCATCAGCAGGCTGTTATCACCAAGCTTAAGCAGTTCAACAGGGAGAAGTCTATTAAGAGGGCTGAGTCCCGTGAGAAGGCATTGGCGAAGGTGGAACTTCTGGATAAGCCGGAGGAGATCGACAATGAGATGCGTTTAGCCCTGACTCCCAGCGTACAGTCAGGTGACGACGTACTTTCTGTCAAGGATCTGAGCAAGGCCTTTGAGGATAAGACATTGTTCTCCAATATCTCTTTTGAGATCAAGAGAGGTGAGCATGTTGCAGTCATTGGTGCAAACGGAACCGGAAAAACCACTCTCCTTAAGATACTTAATGAGCAGCTTTCGGCAGATACCGGCAGTTTCAAGCTGGGTACCAATGTTGAGATCGGTTACTATGATCAGGAGCATGCGGTTCTTCATATGGAGAAGACCATCTTTGATGAAATTCAGGACGATTATCCGTATCTTAACAACACCAAGGTGCGTAATGTTCTTGCGGCATTCCTCTTTAGGGGAGAGGATGTTTATAAGCGTATCGGGGATCTGAGCGGTGGAGAGCAGGGAAGAGTATCCCTTGCGAAGCTTATGCTCAGTAATGCTAACTTCCTGATCCTTGACGAGCCTACGAACCATCTGGATATTCAGGGGCGTGAAGTGCTGGAGGATGCCATCAACAATTATGAGGGAACCGTCCTCTATGTTTCCCATGACCGATATTTCATAAACAAGACCTCTACACGTATTCTCGAGCTCTTTGAGAACCGATTTGACAACTACATCGGAAATTATGACTACTACCTCGAAAAGAAAGAGGACGTAAGAAGATATGGTGACGCGTCTTCTGCAGGTTCAAAGGGAACTGTACAGTCAGGAGCTCCTGCTTTTGTACCTGAAGTCAAGTCGGAACAGAAGATCGACTGGGAGATGCAGAAGGAGCTGAAGAAAAACATTCAGAAACTTGAGAGATCTCTGAAGGCAGCAGAAGAAGAGATACAGAAGCTGGAGTCCCGCAACGAAGAGCTGGATGAGGCATATCAGGATCCGGGAATCGCTGCTGATGTTGGAAGGCTTATGGAACTTCATAAGGAACATGAGGCAAATGATGAAAGACTTTCCGAGCTTTATGAGGATTGGGAGACATATTCTGAAGAACTTTCGGAATTAAAGGGTTCACAGGAGTAATTCAGCTTCGGAGCTATAAACATTAACAAGAATCAAATACAAAGATGCGGCATTGTGATAATGCTGCATCTTTTTTGCTTAAAGGGCGATGTATATGAAGCGGATAGTGAATGTTTCGATGCTGAAGGTTCTGATTAAGGTATAATTTGTAAATAAAAATCAAAAATCAGGGCGTTTTTAATTAGGAGTTGAGAACAAAGTATGCTATATTTTTAGTACTTTAAAGTTGAGGAGTGTAAAAGTGAAACTTATTTATAGCATTTCGGATTCTCTTAATTCTTTTGTCTGGGGAGTGCCTACACTGGTACTGCTCATCGGAACCGGTATTTTCCTTACCATCAGACTTGATTTTCTTCAGTTTTCCAGATTCGGTCATATCATGAAAAATACTCTGGGCAGACTGTTTGAGAAAAAAACCAGTCAGGATGGTACCCTTACACCTATTCAGGCTCTTACTACTGCTCTGGCAGGTACAGTAGGAACCGGAAACATAGCCGGTGTTGCAGGAGCCATATCACTCGGAGGTCCGGGGGCTATTTTCTGGATGTGGATCGCAGCGCTTTTTGGAATGTGTACCAAGTATGCCGAGATCATCCTTGCAGTCCACTATCGTGAAGTAAATGATAAGGGAGATTACGTAGGCGGTCCTATGTATTATATCCAGAACGGTCTGGGCAAGAATTGGAAGTGGCTCGGTATGATATTCTCCTGCTTCGGAGCTGTAGCGGCTCTTGGAACAGGAAATATGACTCAGATCAATACTATAGCAACTTCTATCGGTTCTGTATTTCATTCATTTGATCCTGAAATCTCAGGCTCTGATATGCAGAGAATATATATGGTCATAGGAATCGTTGGCGCGATGCTCACCATTCTGGTCCTTTTCGGTGGTATGCAGCGTATCGGTAATGTTACGGAAAAGCTGGTTCCTATCATGGCCTGTGTTTACATTATCACCTCCATCATAGTTGTAGTGACTCATATCGGTTCACTGGGATACGTTTTCTCACAGATCATCAAGGGTGCGTTTGCACCTGCATCGATCAGCGGAGGACTTGTGGGAGTAGGTATACAGCAGGCTGCAAAAGCAGGTTTCGGAAGAGGTATTTTCTCCAACGAGGCAGGTCTCGGTACTGCGCCTATCGCACATGCGGCTGCAGATGTAGATCATCCTGTTCATCAGGCTATGTATGGAGTTTTTGAAGTATTTATGGATACTATCGTTATCTGTACTCTGACAGCGGTTGCAGTACTTATTTCAGGCTGTGCCGAGGGATTTTACGGTCAGTCTGCAGGTACAGACCTGACCATCATGGCATTTGGAACAACCTTCGGTGGCAGAACGGCTTCGATAATCATTGCTTCCTGTATCACACTCTTTGCATTTTCGACATTACTTTCCTGGAGCCTTTATGGTGCACGATGCATGGAGTTCCTTTTCGGAACAAGGGCTATAATTGTATATCAGGCTATTTATGTTATGTTCGTTGTAGTCGGAGCAACAGTTCAGCTTAGCCTGGTATGGCAGATAGCGGATACCACAAATGCTCTTATGGCGGTTCCAAACCTTATTGCGGTACTCATTCTGTCTCCTAAGGTGGTGGAACTTACAAAAGAATATTTTGCAAAAAAATAAGGTTTTATGCGGCTTTAAGCAGATGGTCCTCTTTCAGGGCCATCTGTTTTTCTTTTTTTAGTAATATTTTTTATGCTTTTGACCGACATAATACACATAGATATCTCAAGATGCAGTTTAACGGAGTTATTTTGCGGAAATTTTTGCTGCATAAGTAGTCGGCTTAATGGATTAAGCCATGTTTTTACGTATTTGAGGGGATGTAAATGAAGAAAATAGCAATTACAGTTAATAATGAAAATGACAACATCTATTGGCAGTTCGGACATTGCCCGCGATTCAAGGTCTTTGAGGTTAATGATGAAAATCATATCGTTAGCTATGGCTATCTTCCTGCCGGAGACGACCAGGGAGGACAGAAGCTTGAAGCTATGGTTCAGAATGACGTAAGTGTTATTATTTCTGAGGGTATGGGCCCTGGAGTTGTTGACAAAATCGAGGAGGAAGGTCTTTCCATCGATGTATATGCCGGTGTAAAGGGCAAGGCTGATGATGCTATCATTAAGTATCTTGCCGGTATGCTGGAAGATGATCTTCTGACCGTACATTGAAGACCCTGCGTAAAGCGGGATGATGGCCTGAATCATGACGAAAGTGAAATTTTACATGTTATTTGACGGGCTTAATTAAAACAGAATATTTAAGAAATCTCATGTTAAGAAGAATCTTGACATGAGATTATTTATTTTGTAAAAAATATAAATTCATATGTATTGTCATCGAGATGGAGAATGTTATGAAGAAAAAATATTTGGTTCCGTTGGTGATAACATTATCTATAGTCTGTTTAAATGCCTGTGGTACAAAAAAGTCCTATGTTAAAGAGACTAAAAAAACCACAGAGACGAAATCGGCCAAAAAAATAGAAACAAAGGCTGAAACCGAATCTGAAACCATAAACCTTATGGGCGAAGCGGCTCTGAAAAAGGGGCTTCGTGACAGATTGGGCAGTTTTGTGGGAATAAAAGGTACTTCCGGTGCTTCGCTCAAGACACTTCATCAGGCGGTCAGGATGCTTCAACTGGCAAATGATGGTGAATATACATTAAACATCGTCAGTCCGGTAACGCTTGAGGTCTACGAGTCACTCAGTGACGCTGACAGGGCGGGCTTTCTGGAAACATGGGCCGGCGTGGACTATTATACAGACACAGTCCTTTATGATTTTTATTCCATCAGCAACATGCTGGAGGATTCAGGAGATCTGGAAACGGCAAAAAAGCTTGTGAACAGTCCGAAGATAAAGGAAAAGTGGGAGATAATGCGTAAAGGTATAGAGGGAGTGCTTCCTGAAACAGCAGAGACCGTTGCTGAGGGTGAGGCCACCAACGAAACAGATGCCGATGGCAATGCTGTTGTTGATGTCATGGGTGAATCAGAACCGGATGTTAATGGTGAGTCGGAAACATATATACCCGAGGGGTTACAGGCAACTGAGACCATTCCTCCAATTGTTATGGAAACTATCCCTGTTCCGGAAACTACAACTGCGGCTGTGACAGTACCGCCTGTGACATCAAGACCCATCGAAACAACTGCGCCTACAACGGCAGAACAGACTTTAGGATTCCCGACCGGAGGCCCGTCGACGGATACATTTACAAATATAGTGTTACTGTCTGTTGATGAGAAGCTTGATCCCGGTGAGCTGAATTATCTGAGGACAAAATATAACCTCAGACTGATTTATGACTATCCGAACTACAATATGTATGCAGTGGCATTCAATGATGCTGCAAATCAACAGCAGCTTGAAGCGTTGATGGCACAAATCTCTGTGGAAAATCATGTGACAAGTGTGGTTCAGGATAAGACATCACAGCTTCATTAGAGGCTGCTTGATTTGACGGGATAAAAATAAATTTAAGTGGAGATCAGATGAATTTAATTATTGGCAATGTTTTAGGCTTGATAGGCTCACTTCTTATGGTGGGCATAGGTTTCGTACATAATCGCAGATACATTCTCATAGGTCAGAATGTCCAGTTCCTCATTATGGGAATAGGAAATCTGGTACTGGGAGGTGTATCGGGCTTTGTTGCAAATATCATTAGTGTAATAAGAAATATTTTTATACTGAAGAGAGAACTTACCAAAGGATGGAAGTTATTCTTTGTCTGCATTCAGGTACTTGTTTCATCAGTGTTTTTGTATATAGGAGGATTCAGATGGATAGAATTGCTGCCGATCATTTCAGCAGTGGTCTATACCGGGCTCATTGATACAAAAAAGGAAAGTACACTGAAGATAGTTCTGAGTGCATGCCAGATAATGTGGCTTGTATATGATATTGCGTTAATGAATTTTGCGGCAGCAGTTTTTGATGTGCTCACTATCTGCGCAAATTTCGTTGGTATGCTCAGGGCGAAAAAGGCCGAGAGACTCAGAAATTCCATAGCAGAACAGACAGCACGTTATAAAGAAGAAATAAAGTCCAAGGAAGTAGTTTGAGAAAAAAATGAAAAATTTTCAAAAAAAGGTTTGACAATCAGAAA
>ALYD01000004.1 GCA_000513555.1 Lachnospiraceae bacterium JC7 | reverse complement strand
ATCAAACATCCTGCTCATTTTTTTAAAGTGCAATGACTATACCGCCATCCTCTGCATATACAGTGGCCACACCCATGGTGTTTGAAATGACTATTCGTCGGAAAGTAGCAAGCTTTAAAAGCTCTTCCTTCACAAATTCAGCACGCTCAAGATTGTTTACGTGAGAAATGGTGAGAAGCATATGCTTCGTTTTCTCAGGGCCTCCGGCTCTTTCAACTGCAAGCTGAACCATACGCTTAATGGCCTTGTTGAGACCTCTCTGCTGGTCGAGCTTCTGAATGACACCGTTGATTGCAGTCATGACAGGCTTGATATTAAGTGCTGTGGCGAGGAAAGACTTCACAGCGGAAAGTCTTCCGTTCTTACGAAGATTCTCAAGAGACTCCAGAACGAAATAGACCTGCATGACATCGATCTTATCAGTGATGAAGCTTACAACTTCATCAAATGTCTTTCCTTCGTTCTTAAGTTCCTGTATGGTGAGACAGAGATTAAGCTCACCTGCTGTAGCCGTGTTCGTATTAAAAACCTTTACCTTCCTGGTACTTTCAGGATGCTCATCCTCATACATCTGAAGTCCTACGACTGCTGACTGATATGAACCTGAAAGATGCTCTGAAATGGTGATGATATATATTTCATCAGAATCACTGTTTTCGATGGCCTTCATATAGGCTTCAGGAGAAGGGCAGGCTGTTTTTGCACCATCGGAAGACGTCTTGAGTCTCTTCAGGAAATCCTGCTGATCGAAATTCTCGTCATCTATAACAGTATAAGATCCGATCTCCAATGTAAGGGGAACTATAGAAAAATGAGGATCAGCTTTTAATTCCGGTGTGTAATCACAACAGCTGTCTCCAATTACCTTGTAATCCATATAACCTCCACGTTTCTTGACGTAGTTTTGATTACTACATATTATAACAAAGGATAAAAGTATGTCAATGACCTTGCCCTAAAGGCAGAAAAGGGTTAATATTAATAAATATGTGTAATATGCTTTCTTTAATATTTAGAAGGGTATTTTAGCACATAATATGTCATATGTATAACAGTTATGACATATAGCGTCAGACACTCAAAGCGAAATCTAAATGAACTGACGTTCCAGAAGAGGGTAGAATATGAGTTTGAAAAAGTTTTCTCAAAATAATTCCGGCACCGCAAACAGTACGGATCGCTACAGAAAAAATTCTTCCGGAAGTGCTTATTCCGGTGATAATGAATACTCAAGAAGGATACCTTCAAACGATGATCTGGGAAGTGAATACAAGAGACCATCCCGTCGTTCAAGAAGGAGAACTTTTGATGATATACCGGAGGATTCAGCAGATTTCTTTTTGGATTCCGACGATTTTGAAAAGGATTCATATAGTGATGGATCATTGAGACAACGTCCATACAGAAATGATTCTTATGATACAGAGCATTTCGATAATGATATGTCCATCTATCCCGACGAGGAGAAATCCTTCGATGAGAGACTTGCTGAGGGCAGAGAAGCTATAAGAAGCAGGCACAGACAAAGTGTCAAAAAAAGAAAACAGATGCGTTTTTCTGCAATTCTTATAGTCATAGACATCATCGTACTTCTTTTGATCGCGGCATTCTTTTTAAAGGATAAGATCAATTTCGGAGAACTCTTAAAGAAAAAGGAAGCTGTTGAGACCACGGTTGCGGAAGAGTCTACAGCAGCTCTTGAATCAGAGATGGAAGCTCAAAGTGCGGAAGCTGCAGCTCAGGAAGATCTTTACCAGCTGGTTGCAAAGAGTGATATTCAGGCTGCAATGTATGATTATGATGCAGCGGTAGAGACATTGACATCCTCAAGCTATGCGTCAGATCCTCAGGTACAGGCAAAGATACAGGAATACCAGAATCAGGCAGCTGCCTGCGTGGCATTTGATAATTCTCAGGTAACACATGTTTTCTTCCATATACTCTGTGTTGATACAGAAAGAGCATTTACAAATGATGCAGCCGGTAAGGATTTCAATCAGGTAATGACCACTATACCGGAGTTTGAGGCTATACTTCAGCAGATGTATGACAGAGGATATGTTCTCGTAGGTCTTCACGACATGGCTGAGATCGAGATCCAGCCTGACGGAACCGAGAAGATGGTCAAGAAAAAGATCATGCTTCCGGAGGGTAAGAAGGCCTTCGTTATGTCCGAGGATGACGTATGCTACTATGAGTACATGGAAGGCAAGGGTTTTGCCGACAAGATGGTTCTGGACGAGAACGGTAAGCTGAAGCTTCAGTATACAGATGCAGCCGGTAATGTCTCCATCGGTGATTACGACATCGTTCCTATACTTGACAACTTCATCGAACAGCATCCTGACTTCTCCTACAGAGGAGCAAAGGCTATCATTGCTTTCACAGGCTACAACGGAGTCCTTGGTTACAGAACAGATGAGACCTATGATGAAAGTTCTCCTAACCGTGATCCGAAGATGAAGGCAAATCCAAACATCGCAGAGGACAGAGAGACCTGTAAGGTACTTATGCAGGCACTTATTGATGATGGATATGAGCTTGCATCCCACAGCTGGGGTCACTTGAATTTCACAAACAGAGAGCTGGCAACACTTACAAAGGATACGGACAGATGGGAGCGTAATGTAGAATCGCTCATGCCCGGAAACTGCGATATCATCCTTTATCCTTTCGGTGCGGATATAGCTGACTGGCATCCATATACTACTGAAAATGAAAAGTTCAACATGCTTCAGAATGCCGGATTCAGATATTTCTGTAATGTTGATTCCAACCCTGCATGGGTTCAGTTCGGAAGCAACTTCGTAAGACAGGGCCGCAGAAATCTGGACGGTTACAGAATGTGGATGGATTACTCCGGACAGGACAGCAAGCTTTCAGACCTTATGGATGTAAAGACTGTATTTGACCAGAGAAGACCGACACCTATTACTTGGAATTAAAAAAATAAAATACAGATCATAAAAATTTGTAAAGCAAAACATATTGATATATAAGTTTTAATTATGTAAAGTATGTATTTGAGTTATAAAGTGACAAAGGGTATGCTACGCAAGTACATGCCCTTTTATATTGCGACTTTTCACTTGAAATGAAACATTGCGGGTGTTATACTACTTTCAAGTTATAAAGTGTAAAAGTTCAGAAGATTAGCATGCTAAATCGGTAAAGCGAGATAGAGGATTTGAAATGAACAGTAAATTAAAGACAAATGAAGTAGATCATTTATTTGATGCCATACTGACACTTAAGTCAAAGGATGAGTGCTATAAGTTCTTTGAGGATGTCTGTACGATCAATGAGCTTCTTTCCATGGCTCAGAGATATGAAGTGGCGAAGATGCTCCGTGAGGGAGAGACTTATCTTAATATCGCAAAGGCGACAGGAGCTTCTACAGCAACTATTTCAAGAGTAAACCGTTCTCTTAATTATGGTGCTGACGGATACGATATGGTATTTGAAAGACTCGGATACGAAGATAATCTTAAGAAGAAATGATAAAATGAAAGGCGGGACAACATAAGTTGTTCCGCCTTTTCTTTATTTCTTTTTCTTCATGGCTCTTTCTGCAGCCTGTCTGGCAAGCTCGGCCTCATGGAGCTTGTCGGCGATCTTTTCCATAAGAAGCTTTTTCATAAATACATCCAATCCAAGTTCACAAAGGAAAGAAAAGAGCTGAAGTTCGCTCCGGTCTTCATCCGAAAGATCCGAGAACTTGGGATCCTCTGCCTTGAAGGAAGAAAGGGATATCTTTGCCATGTTCTCGACTTCTGCAAAGATACGTTTCTTTTCATCAGGTTCCATGGTGAAAACTTCATCATAGATGTCTGTAAGTGTAACGGAAGGATGTCCGCTGAAATACTTTTCGTTCAATGGTCGCAGGATGACCTCGATATCATTTAATTGAAGAATACCCTTGTAGTAATAAATAAACAACAGAATAAGCATATGCTCCCTGTTGTATCTCTTACGGTCAGGAGGCGGAAGAAGCTTGTTCTTCGCATAGTTGTTGATCATGGTCTTCGTAAGAGCCTTATCTTCATGATGCCTCTTAATGGGGTCTAAGTGACGATCCATAAAACCTGTAACCTGATCCATATAAAGATCTATATTGGGAATATCATCAGTAGTGATATGATCCAGAGAATGGAAATATTCAATTAAGTCTTCAAAGTATTTTTCGTCCATGCCGTCAAGTATAACACAATCCATTTTTGGCTACAATAAATACTTTTGACCCCTACAAAGTCATATGTTATAATCGAGCGACGTTGAATAGAAACAGTCTAAGATATAGATCCATCACGGGAATTCACAGTCTATGGATTTAGACATTGATATAAACATCTGATGATTTTAAGTATATAAACAGGAGAAGCATGGAAAATCTTGAGAGCATTTTAAATAAGGAACAGTGTGATGCGGTAAGACATACAGAAGGTCCTCTTCTGGTACTTGCGGGAGCAGGGTCTGGAAAGACCAGAGTACTTACACATCGTATAGCCTATCTCATTGAGAATTGTGGTGTTCAGCCATGGAACATTCTGGCCATAACATTTACAAACAAGGCTGCGGGGGAAATGAGAGAACGTGTTGATAAGATAGTTGGTCTGAGAGCCGGTGAGGTCTGGGTCTCTACATTCCACTCCATGTGCGTTCGTATGCTCCGTCGTCATATAGACAGGATCGGTTATACATCCAATTTCTCGATATATGATACTGATGACCAAAAGACAGTTATGCGTCAGGTCTTCAAAGAGTTAAATATAGATAATCAGAAAATAAAGGACAGGGCGGTTCTTTCTGCTATTTCGAAAGCCAAGAATGAAGGAATGTCACCTGAGGATTATGGAAAGCAGATATCCGGGGGGGATTTTACCGAGAAGAAGATCGCAGAATGCTACACGCTTTATGAGAAGAAGCTTCATCAGAACGATGCACTGGACTTTGATGATCTGCTTTTAAAGACTGTGGAGCTCCTTGATACCGAGCCTGAGGTTCTTGAGTATTATCAGGAACGTTTTAAGTACATACTTGTGGACGAGTATCAGGATACCAATGATATCCAGTTTAATCTCATTCACAAGCTTGCGGGTAAGTACAGGAACATCTGTGTTGTAGGTGATGATGATCAGAGTATCTATAAGTTCCGCGGGGCAAATCTGGAAAACATTCTTTCATTTGAAAAGAGCTTCCCGGGGGCCAGAGTAATCAAGCTTGAGCAGAATTACCGCTCAACAGAAAAGATCCTTGATTGTGCCAATGCTGTCATCGCAAACAACAAGGGCCGTAAGCAGAAGCGTCTCTGGACCGATAAAAAGGGCGGTGCCGATGTTACCTTCCAGGAGTTTGACAGTGCCAATGATGAGGCATATGCAGTTGTGAGAGAGGTCAAGAATACACCGAGAGCCTATCATGATCAGGCGATCCTTTACCGTACCAATGCCCAGTCCCGTCTTATGGAAGAGCAGTGTATAAAAATGAACATTCCCTATCAGATAATAGGTGGTGTCAACTTCTATCAGAGACGAGAGATAAAGGATGTTCTTGCCTATATGAAGGTGATAGCCAATGCTGCGGATAATGTGGCCTTTGAGCGTATCATCAATGTTCCGAAGCGTGGAATAGGTGATGCAACTCTTGAAAAGCTGAGAGTTTTTGCCGCAGCCAATACAACAGCCGAGCATGTTGTGACCATGTATGAGGCTGCCACAAAGGCGGATATCATAGGTATCGGCGGTAAGGCTGGTAAAAAGCTTCTCGAATTCACAGATATGGTCGAGAACTGGAAGTATAAGCTTCGTATAGCCGGATATCTGGATCAGCCGGCCATGGATGAGGACAGCTTTTCCATACAGAAGCTTATAGAGTCCATACGTGATGATACGGGATACGGAACCGAGATAAAGGCTGAGGGAACCATCGAAGCAGAGACCAGATTCCAGAATATCGAGGAGATCATCAACAAGGCAGCTGACTATCAGGCAGGTGCCGAGGAACCTAAACTCAGCGAGTTTCTGGAGGAGGTTTCTCTTGTTGCGGATATAGACAGAAAGGATGACAACACAGATCTTCTTACACTTATGACCCTTCATGGTGCCAAGGGACTTGAGTTTCCAAAGGTCTACCTTGTTGGTATGAGTGACGGTCTTTTCCCGGGTTACAGATCTATGGATGATCATGAGGATCTGGAGGAAGAAAGACGTCTCTGCTATGTTGGAATCACCAGAGCGGAAGAGGAACTTGTGATGACAAGTGCACGTTCACGTATGGTGAACGGAAACTTCGAGAGAATGAAGCCATCCATGTTTATCAATGAGATACCTGATGAGATGTGCAAAAAGTCCTTTATCAACAGGTATGGTGAGGATGAAACACCGTTTGCAGATGCCTTTGGTTCAGGATATGGCTACGGCAGTTCATACGGATCGGGAAGCTATGGGGATTACAGAAAGAACAAGCGTGAAAGTCAGAAGTACAATGAGCGTGATGAATACAGATTCGGTGATGACAGCTTCGGAAGCACAATAGGCGGAAGAGGCGGCCGTTCATCAGGAAGCTTCGGCTCATCAGGTTATAGTACAAACAGCTATGGACTCAGTGGTATGGGTTCAACAGGATATGTGGGCAGAAGTTCCGGAGCAGGAACAGCAAAGCAAAAGAGCGGTTCAGGCATACCTAAGAATCTTGTATCCCAGGGTGTTCAGAAATTAAGTTCCCTTGATTATAAGGAAGGGGATACAGTCAGTCATATCAAGTTCGGACGCGGAAAGGTCCTTTCCGTAACGGATGGTAAAAAGGATTATGAAGTGACTGTGGAATTTGAAAAGGCAGGTCAGAAGAAAATGCTGGCCAGCTTTGCAAAACTGAAAAAGATAGAAGAGTGACAGAAATAGTCATTTTTATATTTAAAAAAGACCGGATGAGAGTTAAAGCTCTCATCCGGTCTTTAATTCTTTTACTTGTCTGAAGCTTTTTCCAAAAGTGCTATACATTCGCAGTTGTTGGTTCTGGGGAACATGTCTACAGGACAGAGTTTAAGAACCTTATAGCCTGCTTCCTGAAGAGGTACCAGATCTCTCGCAAGACTCTTTGGCTTACAGGCCACATAGATAAGTCTGTCTACACCGTAATCGATTATCTTTGTGAGAGCCTTTGGATGGATACCGTCTCTTGGAGGATCAAGGATGATAAAGTCAGGTCTCGGTGCATCCTCGTAGCTTCCGTCTTCCTTTATAAGTCTGCCGCCTTCTTCAATGACCTTGAGAACATCTCCTGCGATGAAATCACAGTTTGTAACTCCGTTAAGCTCTGCATTTTCTCTGGCTGCAGCAACAGCCTCTTCAACTATCTCTACACCTACAGCTTTACTTGCAACACTGCTCATAAGCTGAGTGATGGTGCCGGTACCGGAATAAAGATCATAAATAACCGGTTTTCTCACATCGGAATCTTCCTGTTTCTCTTTCAGCTCCTGAAAACCTGCATATTCACGGACCTTCTCATATAGTTTTTCAGCACCGAGAGAGTTGGTCTGGAAAAAGCTGAATGGGGTGATACGGAAACGAAGCCCAAGTATCTCTTCATAGAAAAAGCTCTGTCCGTAGAGAACTGTAGTACCCATATCGGTCACAGCATCAGCGAGAGAGTCATTGACAGTATGAAGGATACCGGCAAAGGTTCCCCGGATCTTTCCTTCAGTCTTTAACTTAAGAAGAGTATCCTTCCATCCGTTAAGAACATCCTCTTCCTTCATAGGAGGAGCAACTCTTATATATTTGTCCGGAGTAGGCTTTTTGTGCTTTTTCTGTGCCTTAGGACTGTATCTTCTGTTGAACCACTCATCAAGCTCCTTTGCTCTTGCTTCATAAACATCCTGTGGTGCAATGACACGCATGGCACTGTCCCACTGTGATGTGGTCACAAGATCCACAAGGATCTCACCTGTCTTTATGGCTCTTCTGAATAGAAGATGTCTGAGATAACCCTCATGAGCTTTCTTGTGCTCATATGTGATCTCCAGTCCGGCAAAATACTCTCTGGTGGCACGAAGGATCTCATTGGCATCACTGTGAGGAAGAGAGCATACATCGGTATTTATAATGTTAAAGAAGCTGTGCTTCTGGTGAAGTCCCAGGGTGAGAGGGCCGTCCTTTTCGGAATCTCCGAAGGAGAATTCCATCTTGTTACGGTATCCCTCACATATGGGGGACGGTACTATATCCTCAAAAATATAATCATCTGTACGAATGACAGGCTCCAAAAGCTCATGTAAGCCCTGCTCCTTTATCTTAAGCTCTTCATCATAGGTCTTTCCCTGATAAAAGCATCCTCCGCATCTTTCTGCATTGGCACATAATTCCATAAATCTCTGTCTCCTATAGAATCAAACAAAACATAGTTAATAGCTCTTCATTTTACTATATAGCTTTGAGCAAAACAACAAAACTGCGAAAAATAAAAGAGAAAATAAAAGGACATGGCTATGAACCATGTCCCGGAAAGTCTGAAAGAGAGTATTCTTTAAATGTGATGCTACAATCTTCTATATATGCATCTCCGTAATGAAAACGAATCAATCCTCAGCAACTACATCGTCGTCCTCATCACAATCCTCATAATCGTCGTAGTCCTCAAGATAATCAGGTGCAACGAAACGATATACTGCATATGCAATAGCTGCAACAGTGGCAACTACACCGATGATTGCGAGAATAGTAAGAAGGGTATTTTTGATCTTATCATCTTCCTTCTTTTTCTCGATGTAATCCTGTAACTTTAATTTCTGTAAAAGTAATTCGGCGCGGTCTCGTGCGTCATCTCTATAGGTTTTAACACTGTTTCTCAGTTCTCTGGCATTATCTCTGAGAGCTTCGATATCAAATTTATCCATGAGACACCTCCTATCATCATATATGGAGTAATTATAGCATTGATTAATAAATTTTACTATTCAGCAAAACTTAAACCTGAGAAATTTGTTTCAAAGAGAATATGGATACGATCAACATTGATCATTGAGAACATTTAGTGAATTAACATTTATATTTAGTGAATTAAAACATCCTAATAAAAATCATGAGAGGATCAATAATGCATATTTTTCCTTGAGTTTTTTTGGGGGAATAACATAACGTATTACATTGTATGACAATAATCTTGTGATGATGATATTGGTTTGTGGAATATGTATATTGGACAGAGAAATTAAAGTTATTTAAATAATCAGATATACCAACTGATATTATCAGCGAAAAGAAATTTTCACAGCAATATGTAACAAAGAAAAATGATTGACCTCTGATTTTTTAGATATTAAAATGAATTTTGTAGGGCAATTATTGCTTGATTAGCAAAACATTGGGGGTAATAATGATGAAAAAGATTTCTCGTCGTGACTTTTTGAAGGGAAGTGCAGCGATAGCAGCAACAGGTCTGCTGGGTGCATGCGGATCTCAGGAAGTTCCTTCAGCAACCTCTGGGGCTGCTGAGACCACAACAGCTGCTGCAACGACCGCAGCGGCAGAGACCACGGCTGCTGCCACACAGGCAGCTACGGAAGCTGCTACAGAAGCGGCAAAGGAGGCTGCAAAGGCAGCATTTAAGGCAGGTACCTATAAGTCAACTGCATATGGTAATATCAGTAACATTACCGTAGAGTGTACATTCAGTGATACTGCTTTAACTTCAGTTAAGGTTCTTGAACAGGGAGAAACACCTATACTTTTCAGTCAGGTTGAGGATACACTTATTCCTGCTATTATCGAGAATCAGGCAGGCGGAGTGGATGCTGTTACAGGTGCTACAAATTCTTCCCGTGCAGTTAAGGAAGCTATCGCAGACTGCGTAGCTCAGGCAGGCGGAGATAAGGAAGCATGGCTCAACAAGAAGGTGGAAGTTATTCCTAAGCAGGATGAGACCTATGATGTGGATCTCGCTGTTATCGGCTGCGGAGCTGCAGGTTTCATGGCATCCATCACAGCAGGACAGGCAGGACTTAAGGTTCTTACCATTGAAAAGTCAGGATCTGTTGCAGGTGTAAACGGAATCAAGGTTTCAGGACCTTTCGCTGTAGATACATCTGTTCTTCATGCAAAAGAAGGCGGCACAACATTAACAGTAGACGAAGTATTCCAGCATGTAATGGAGTATTCTCACTGGACACCGAACCCGGCTCTCATGCACCGTTGTCTCACAGAGTCAAAGAATGCTGTTGAGAAGCTCGTTGGAATCGGTTATCAGATGAAGGAAGTAAACTTCCGTTTCGAGACACCTTTCAAGGATGAGAAGGGCGGTTTCCATCTTATCACAAATCCTCTCGAGGAGAGAGTTGAGATGTGGGAGAAGGCACTGAAGGATGCAGGTGTAGAAGTACTCTTCAATACACAGGCTACTGATCTCATCATGGACGGCAGAAAGGCAAAGGGTCTTCACGCTGTACAGTCTGACGGAACCAAGATCACAGTCAATGCAAAGGCTGTTATCGTTGCGGCAGGCGGATATCTCGGAAACCGTGATCTTCAGGAGAAGTTCCTGAAGACACGTAAGCTCAATGCTGCAGCAGGCGGAAACAGCTTATGTACAGGTGATGGTATACTCATGACATCTGATGCAGGTGCTGTTCTCAGCAAGACCTTCGGATATTGTCCATGTGAGTACGGCGGAACAAACAGCAAGGCTACAAGACCTGCAAAGCAGGATAAGTATGATCAGAACCTCTGCTTCAAGTTCGGTCTTTACGGAAATCTCCTTGTAGACGGCGAAGGAAAGCGTTTCATCAATGAAGGACTTCTCTGCGATTATCCTATGAGTTACGGTTCAGAGCAGATCATCCTGAACGCTCCATGGTATGGTATCGTTGATCAGGCTTATGTAGATGCCATGGCAACAGAGGGTCTCTATGAGTACACCACAAAGAAGGGTGCCAATGAGAAGAACTGGTTCATCGGCAACTACTTCAAGGACAGGATCCTCGATAAGCTTCCTGAGGATATCGAGGAAGGTCTCAAGGAGGGATGGCTGGCTAAGGCTGACACTATCGAAGAGCTGGGCGAAAAGTTCGGCCTCACAAATCTGAAGGAGACAGTTGAAGAATACAACAAGTTCTGTGAAGATGGTGTGGATGCGAAGTTCGGTACTTCTCCATGGTATCTTTCAAAGGTTTCACAGGGTCCTTTCTATGCAGTACAGTGTGAGCCGTCAGCATGGTCTACCTTCGGTGGAATCCGTACAGATGACAGCCTCCGTGCATTAGACATCGAGAACCAGCCTATGGAAGGTCTCTATGTAGTAGGTACAGATAACGGAAGCCTCTACTACAGCCCATACTATGATGTTCCGGGCTACTGCTATGGATTATGTATCGATTCCGGATATATTGCCGCAACAGAAGCTGCAGAATATATCAAGGCTTGAGGGTTATCTATCGACATCAGTTAAAGAATTACTTATAATAGAAGAGAAGACTGAAGCTTCAGTCTTCTCTTTTTCATTTACTTATACATTCTGCATCTATCATTAGTGATTATGAATAATAATAATTCGGAAAAACGTATATTGGAAAAAACCCTGGATGATCTTTCATTCGTAAGAAGCGCACCTAAAATCGGACTCGTTATTCTTTCGATTTTTTACCTTGCTTCGTATTTTGCTATGCCGTTTTTGGTGAATTCTCACTTTGCGGTAGATTATAACGGCACGACCATAGGTATCGATTCCTTCGCAGGCGTTCTGTCATCTATCTTCAATATATTTGCCATTTTTCTTACCCTATACTATGGCGATGTAGGTTTCAGTATCTCTACGGTTGTTCTGCTTTTAAATATTCCTATGATAATTTCCAATATCATGAGAAATCATAATCTCGGGAATATTTCAGGTGTATTCACGACCCTCGTGACCATTCTTACCCTTATCGTTATTTATATCAACAACAAAAAGATAGAACGATATCAGGACAAGCTGATGAAGCAGGCTGTTACAGATATTCTTACCGGCCTTCCGAACAGATTTGCATGCGCTGAACTTGTGGAGGATCTGATAAAAAAGAATCAGCAGTTCACCATGCTAAGCATAAATTTAAACGGCTTCAATGACATCAATGACACCATGGGTTTCGATATAGGAAATGAAGTCCTGATGGAGATCTCTTCCAAATGGAAACTGATCGCTGATATGGAGGTATCCGGCACCCTTGATTTTATAGCGAGGCTTGGAGGAGATGAGTTCGCTCTTGTAATCAGGAAATACAGGAACCAGAATGAACTCATGAATACCGTAAATATGTACAGAGATGTACTGGGATATAAACTTCTCATACAGGATTATGAGATACAGGTATCCGCAAGCTATGGTTATGTTGAGTTTCCTTCGGGAGCCAAGGATGTTGATTCCATCTTCTCTTACTCAAACAAGGCTATGCTGAGAGCCAAGGAGAGTAAAGAAGACAATGCCATTATGTGTTTTGATGAGGAGATGCTCATCGACAGACATGTGACAGAGATTGAAAATGAGATAAAGGCAGCACTGCAGAACAACACTATTTTCTACAGTCTGCAGCCTCAGTTTGATATGAACCATAAGCTTCGCGGTTTTGAGGCTCTGGCGAGAATGAAGGATAAAAAGGGCAATATAATCAGCCCGGGAGAGTTCATTCCTATCGCGGAAAAAGAGGGACTTATCGACAAGGTCGATCTTGTGGTCTTCAAAAAAGCCGCAAAATTTGTTGGAAAGCTTATTCAGGAGTCAGGATCTGATTTTACATTGAGTATCAATATTTCCGTCAAGCATCTCATGAAGAAGCATTTCCTTGATGAACTCAAGGATATTCTGGATGCAAGTGATCTTCCTCCGCATAATCTGGAGATAGAGATAACTGAATCCATAATGATAGAATCGGTGGAAAAGGCCTTTAAGTGTATCGGAGATCTGAAGGCTATGGGTATACAGATAGCTATTGATGATTTCGGAACAGGATATTCATCCCTCAGTTATCTCTTCAATTTTCCGGCAACCATGCTGAAGGTCGATAAGTCTTTCATTGATAAAATGAATAACAGTGATTCATCAAGAAAGTATGTTGCAACCATTATATCTCTCGGACACATAATGGGTATAGATGTTCTGGCAGAGGGTGTCGAAAGTGATGAACAGCTGGAGACTCTTCGTTCCATAGGATGTGATTATATTCAGGGATATATATGGGGAAAGCCTTTGAATGACATGGAGGCGAGAGAAGTAATATTAAATACAGTCAATGAATGAAAAAAGCAGGTGTGAGATATTTTTCTTACACCTGCTTTTAAAATTTAAGATCTTATAAAATCATTAAATGGCTGTTACAGCACAGTCACTGTCATTTGCTCCATCCGAAAGGATTTGTCGCAGTGGACATCTTTACTTCATTGCCCTCATAGTAAGGAGCAGTTTCCACGTTTATAGCTTCAACTGTACCCTTCTTATCGGACTCACCGACATAGATATAAATATAGTCACAGACTTCATAATTCCTGGCTTTTTCACTTTCTTTCCTGGCAAGATCATGATATCTTCTGTGGATCTTTCCGAGAGACCCTGTGATATTCTCAAGAGTGCCCGCCTTTACATCATACTTAAAGTATGCATGGTTCAGATTGGTGGCACCGACTATGGTCTTAAAATCAGGATCATAGTAAGCCATGGCCCCCGCAGCCTTTGCAGCCCGGATATTCGCCTTGTTGGTAGCGATAATTGCCTTCTTTTTCTGAGCGGCAAAAACAGGTATACTCACTGAAACCAACACGCCTATAATTGCAACTACGATCAATAACTCACCTACAGTAAAGCCTTTTTTACCCATATTCTATTAACTCTATACTCCCTCACATATTCAGCTGCGTAATTTGTTAAAAAATGACGATAAAATTCAAAAAATAGCATGTAATTAATTACACAACGGCAAGATTATATTCCAAGTTTTAGAATTTGTTAATATATTTTAAGTATAAAAATTATATTTATTATTAAATACTTCTGAAATTTTGTTCTCTGAGTCCTTTTTTATAGATATAGTCAGCACTTATACTTTATCTTGTAAAAAAGAAATACTCAAAATACATATATGGTGTTATCATGTAAGATAAAAGCCTAGTGATTCAATAGGAATATGGATAAGGAGCATTTACAGTGAAACCAAACGATGAAAACAGAATAGACGAAGTCGTTAACATGATCCTTTCTGATTATGAGGATGACAGAACCATAAATCATATAGATATATGCAATCAGCCGGATAAAAAAGCAATAGTTGACGTAGTGGAGAAGCTTTTGAAGATATTGTATCCGGGGTACTACAGTGACAAGGTGTACAGGATCTATACATTGAAAAACAATATGTCTGCGACTATCGAGGATGTCATATTTCATCTTAACAAGCAGATATCCATCGTTCTCAAGTATCAGGGCATAGATGATTCCGAGTCTGAAAAGATAACTCTGGATTTTCTCAGTCGTATTCCCCGTATCAGAAAGACACTGGAGACGGATGTTGAGGCAGGCTTCGAAGGAGATCCGGCAGCTGCGGGAATGGATGAGATCATACTTTCGTATCCCGGTCTCTATGCAATTTCTATTTATCGTATGGCTCATGAACTTGCGCTTCTCGGAGTTCCGATGATCCCCAGGATCATGACTGAATATGCCCACGGGAAGACCGGTATAGATATCCATCCCGGTGCGATAATAGGCGACTATTTCTTTATCGATCACGGAACAGGTATAGTTATAGGTGAGACCACCGTTATCGGAGACCATGTTAAGATCTATCAGGGTGTTACTCTCGGAGGTCTTTCCACTCGCGGCGGTCAGAGTCTGAAGGGTAAGAAACGTCATCCGACTATCGGAAATAATGTGACGATCTATTCCAATGCCTCCATACTGGGTGGTGAGACCGTGATAGGAGAAAATACTGTTATCGGTGGTAACACCTTCATAACAAGATCAATAGATGCCAACACCAGAGTCAGCATAAAAAATCTGGAGATGGAATATCATACTAACAACAACGAGAAGAGAGTCGGTGAAATATGTCAGAGTGATGAGTGGTGATATATGGATTTTTGACATTCATATCTTATATATAATTATCGACCGGAAATAAAGCTTATATTTGAAACAGCTTTTGACGAAAAATAAGTGGATATCTATAGGGTATGGGCTTTCCTAAGGCTTCTTTTCAGCTTGTCTTCGGAAATATCTGATCAAATAATTTCAAGGTATCTGAAAGGCAGAAAAGCATTATGTCAGCTATGATGATTCGACTGTTTATATTCAGGTGTGGGGAATCGGTGTAACAACAACAGAAGACGGAGAAGTCACCTATTTTGTTTTCGACAACTAAAAAGAACAGACTCTTATAGTTTAACAGGTAAGTCACTATATTCTGTTTTTGGGGAGGAAAAGGTATGGCACAAAAGATCGGGCTTATAGCATTGGAATCGGCTATATCTACGGGACAGAAGGTCGATAGGATACTTCAGAGCTGGAGAGGCGAGAGCTTTTTCATACCCTGTAAGTGTCCCAGATTCAACAGTGGTGAAGCAAAGGGGATACTGGATGGTTCGGTAAGAGATAAGGATGTCTATATCATGGTGGATGTCTGCAACAACACCATCACTTATCAGATGGATGGAAGCGCCAATCGCATGTCACCGGATGATCACTATCAGGACCTGAAAAGGATCATAGCCGCATGTAACGGCAAAGCTTCAAGGATCAATGTCATCATGCCGTTTCTCTATGAAAGCAGACAGCACAGAAAGACCATGAGAGAATCACTTGACTGTGCGGTCATGCTGAGAGAGCTTGAAGTTATGGGGGTACATAATGTTATCACCTTTGATGCCCATGATCCGCGAATGGCCAATGTGGTCCCTCTTAACGGAATAGAGAATATTTCACCGGCTCTGCAGTTCACTCAGGGCTTTCTTACAGAATATGAGGATATACAAATCGATAAGGAACATCTTATGTTCATAGCTCCTGATGAGGGAGCAACGGAGAGGGTCGTTTTTCTTGCTTCTCTTTTCGGCGTAAATATCGGTATGTTTTATAAGAGAAGAGATTATTCAATCATAGTCAACGGGACCAATCCTATAGTGGCACATGATTTCTGCGGCGGAGATATCACGGGAATGGATGTGATAATCGTAGACGATATGATAGATTCCGGCGGAAGTATGCTGGATGTTGTATGTCAGTTAAAGAGCAGGGGAGCCAAAAGAGTTTTTATTTTCGCAACCTTCGGACTGTTTTCAAGAGGACTTGAAAAATTTGACGAAGCCTATGAAAAAGGTTATTTCGACAGGATCTTCACCACAAATCTTATCATCCAGAAAAAGGAGTTACTGGAAAAGGAATACTATTTCAGTATCAACATGGAACGGTATATCGCAGCCATCATTGACACCATCAATAAAGGTGAGTCTCTTCAGAAGCTTAACAGGCCGGCGGAAAGGATCACAGAGACCATAAAGGTGTATAAAAAGTGATATGATAGTAAGCGAGTGTTGATCGCTATTAACATCATTTCTATATTGCACTGAATGAAATAAAAAAGGAATCGGATGATAGTTTCATATCATTCCGGTTCCTTATTTTAGTTTTTAAATTTCAGTCTCTGAAGCCAGATATTCATGTAATCCGCTGAGACCTTCTTCATGTATGATCTCATCCATGGAAAGCCTGCCGATGTAAGTAAAGAACTTTATGAGCAGTTCAGAGAACATCTTTGTATACTGTGACAGATAGCGGTCTTTTCTGTGTATGAGATAACACTTCTGGCAAAGGACCTCATTGTCCAGAAGAAGAGGGAAGAAGTTGATATCATCCCGTTTGAAGTCTGAAATATATGTAAGTACGCTGGATTTGGAAACAAAACATGCGGCAAGTCCGCGTACTCCGAAGGTGGAAGTGATCTGAAGATTACTGCTGAGAGCTCTGACCTTAGGTGTAAAGCCTGCTTCATTGAAACAGAAATCAATGGTTCTTCCCATGTGATTGTTAAGCATGGCAAAGGGAAGTCTGGAGAAATTCTCAAGGCGTGCACCTTCTTTTGATCTCTTCTTCAATTCCTTTGCGTCTTTACCATAATATTTTTCAAGAAGACCATCGGTCACGCAAAGATAGATCTCCTCATCGATCAGATGTATGTAATTAAGTTCCTTATCAAAATTCTTTTCACCGTTCCTGTGAAAAAGTACCAGTGCAAGATCCAGAGTACCGTTCAGAATGGAATTCAAACACAGCTGTGAGTTCAGATTCGAGATACGAAGCTCCACCTTGGGGAATTTCTCTGAGAATAATTCCAGAATATGCGACAGTACAAGGCTGGTACGCATAACACTGGCTCCGAAACGAAGAAGACCCTTATCTACATTTCTTATGTCCATCATGACATCATTCAGGTTTCTTTCTTTATTTGAAACGAAGTTCGAGAAAGAAAGTACAAACTCTCCCGCATAGGTAAGGGAAAGCTTCGGCTTTCTGTGAAGAAGGGGCGTATCAAAATAATCTTCGAGACGCTTGATATGGTTACTTAGTGTCTGCTGTGAAATGAAAAGCCTGTTGGCAGTTTTGGTAATGTTTAAATCCTTGGCTACTTCCTGAAAGTAGTAAAAGCTCTGTAGATCCATGGTCAACTCCCACAAATAAATTTTGTTGCAAATACAAAAATACACTGTTTCACTTTGTTACCGGAGTATTCTATCATAAGACCATCGAAAGAAACAAGATAACGTCTGAGACAAAAAGAAAATTATTTTTGCAGATATACAGAATTGATTCTTCTTGTCATGGACATCATCAAATAACTATTCAAAGGAGAAAAACAATGTCAGTAGGTAAGAGAATCTATCTCAAAAGAGAGATGCCTGATCACGATATCATGATGCAGTTCAAGGAGATCCCTGCATCAAATACAGCAGATTGCATGGGAAGAAACTGTGCGATGAACCCAAGAATTCATCTTATGAGCAGTCCTAAGGATGAATGTATGGTAGGACCTGCATTTACAGTAAAGTGCAGAGCAGGCGACAACCTCGCATTACATGCAGCTCTTAACTACTGCCAGGAAGGCGATGTACTTGTAGTATCTAACGAAGAGGATACAACAAGAGCTCTCATGGGTGAGGTCATGATGACATGGCTCAGATATGAGAAGAAGATCGCAGGAATCGTTCTTGACGGACCTATCAGAGATATCGGTTCCATGGGTTCATGGGATTTCCCTATCTATGCTACAGGAACAACACCTGGAGGCCCATACAAGGAGGGACCGGGAGAAGTTAACGTTCCTATCGCATGCGGCGGCGTAAGCGTAAATCCTGGTGATATCATCCTTGCTGATCCTGATGGAGTTATCTGCATCCCACGTAAGGACGCAGCTGTTATCCTTAAGGATGCACAGGAGTTCAAGGCAAAGGATCAGGCAAAGATCCCTGCAACACTTGAGCACAGAATCAACAGAGACTGGGTTCAGAAGTCACTTGAGGCAAAGGACTTCGAGATCATCGACGATGTTTACAGAGCATAAACATTAAAAAGATCATATTAATAGCAAATATACCGGATGATGCAGCTCTGAAAGATCAAGACTGCATCATTCATGAAAAATAAATCATATAAATAAACATTATCAAAAATATATTGGAGGAAACCGTCATGGGTTGGAAAGTATTATTACCACAGGAAATCATGGAAGAGGGAAGAGAGCTTCTTGAGAAGGCAGGACACACAATCATCAAGGGAAGAGGCTTCGAGACAGAGGATGTTCTTGCAGATATGAAGGAGCATCAGCCGGATGCAATGATCGTTCGTATCACTCCTATCACAAGAGAAGTAATCGAGTCAAATCCTAACCTCAAGGTTATCGTAAGACACGGTGCAGGTTTCGACGCTCTTGATGTTAAGGCTTGTCATGATAACAATGTTCAGGCTCTTTACGCTCCTGTTGCAAACAGCACATCTGTTGCAGAGACTGCTATCATGCTCATCCTTGAGTGCAGCCGTAACGTTATCAAGCTCAGAAAGACATGGGTTGATGATTTCTATACAGCAAAGCTTAAGCTTAAGAAGAACACTGTAAACGGAAAGACACTCGGTATCATCGGATGCGGAAACATCGGTAGCAGAGTAGCAAAGAGAGCTCTTGCACTTGAGATGAACGTTATCTGTTACGATCCATACAAGCCTGTAAAGGATTTCCCTGAGGGTGTAGAGGTTACACGTGACCTTGACAGAATCTTCAAGGAGTGTGATTATGTATCATTACACTGCCCTGCAACATCTGTTACAAAGAACATGGTAAACATGGAAAGACTCAAGATGATGAAGCCGGATGCTTTCCTTATCAACACAGCACGTGGTGCTATCGTTGTTGAGGAGGATCTCTACGAGGCATGCAAGAACGGTGTTATCGCCGGTGCAGGTCTTGATGCTATCAGAAAAGAGCCTGTAGATCCTGCTAATCCACTTCTTACTCTTGATAATGTTATCATCTATCCTCATATCGGTGGTAATACAGTAGAGGCTGCTCACAGAGCATCATACTTCTCAGCTATGGGCGTAAACGAGGTTTATGAAGGAAAGACTCCTACATGGCCAATCAATGATGTTGACTACGAGACAGCGAAGACATATGATGATACTTTCGTGCCTGATACAAAGAAGGCAGGAATGTTTGATTTCTAATCATCATTAGATTAACAGGTAACAACATATCCGTTCCCCCTATAATTCGGATATGTTGTTATGAATAAGGAGTTTCCTCCGATTAATTCGACTTTTTGTCACAGTAAGCAGCAGATTCTGTGACAAAAAGTTCTTTTGATATATGTGTCATAGTTCCAACTACCATTTGTGTGTATGGATAAGCGATAGCTGGAATTTATGATGCTCTCTATAATTTAAGTAATACGGGTGGAACGCCTGAGAGATACGTTCCTATATCTGCAAATTAAAAAATAATGAGGTATCGTCGTGACACTGTCAGAATTCAAAAATGATCTTATGATCATGTCGCTTTTTATGCTTATAGGCTTCTTTCTCCGGGAGAGAGTGAAGATATTCCAGAAGCTGTTTTTCCCGACCTCACTTATAGGCGGACTTATCCTGCTCATACTTGGACAGCAATGCCTGAATATCATAGAAGTTCCTGAAAGCTACAGTAGCCTGCCGGGCATACTCATTGACATCATACTTGCTGCTATGGTATTCGGTGTCAGTATAGGAAAGGAAAGAGTAAAGGGATACCTTGAGTACTCCTTTATCACCATGACTGCATACGGTTTACAGATGGGTGTAGGTGTACTGCTTGGTTTTCTGCTGAAAAACATCTGGACAGGTCTTCCGGAAGGCTGGGGTGTCATGGGCGTTTTTGCATTCCACGGGGGACACGGCACAGCAGCCGCTGCCGGTACACAGTTTGAGACTCTCGGTATAGACGGAGCTCTTTCCATCGGAGCAGTTCTTTCTACCTTTGGTCTCATCATAGCAATGACAGGCGGAATGATACTTGTAAATATCGGAATCAGAAAAGGATGGGGAAGCTATGTAAAGGAGCCAGGTAAACAACCGGAGTATATTTATCATGGAAAGCTTCCTGAAGAAAAACGATCACCTATAGGCAGAACAGTTGTGTCATCCATAAGCATTAACCATCTCGCTCTTCAGTTCGCATGGCTTCTTCTTTCTGTTTTAATCGGAAAGAATCTATTTAAGTTCCTCGGTACTTACATCGAGCTTTTTAAGAGTATGCCAAGTGTTCTTCATGGAATCGTAGGCGGTGTCATAGTATGGTTCGTTCTTGTGAAGCTGAAGCTTGATTATCTTGCAGATATAAAGGCGCTTAAGCAGATCGCGGGATTCATGCTTGAGATCGTTGTTTTTTCGGCCATGGCTACTCTTAACCTGAAGCTGGTAGGAACCTATATCGTTCCGCTCCTTATTTACACTCTGGTTCTCAGCCTGGTGTCTATACTTGTTATACTCTTCCTGTCAAAGCTTTTCTTCAAGGAAGAGTGGTTTGAGAAATGCTGTATGGCTGTAGGTGCTGCCACAGGTAATACATCAACCGGACTTGCTCTCGTAAGAGCTGTGGACCCGGATACAAAATCAGAGGCAGGTGATACTCACGGAATGTACTCTACCATCATGTCATGGAAGGATGTTTTCGTAGGTCTCGCTCCTATGTGGATCGCTGCCAATGCAGTTACCGGAACCTATATCGTTGCGGGTGTAGGTCTCGGAATTGCTGTAGTATCAGCCGTGCTGGCATATATATTCAGAGAAACAAAGTAAAGTGAAAGACAGAGGCCCTTCGGGATGATCCCGAAGGGCCTCTGCCTTGTCTTATGTTGCAAAAATATGTGATCGTCTGGTGAAAAAGGAGAAAATGCCATTAAATGCGCTTCGCGCAGGCATTTTCGTTTGATTTCACCTAAGGGTGAAACCAGCCTCGCCGGCTGGGCGGCATCAGCATTTCTAAAGAAATACTGATATATTTTAGAATGTCACATCTCTGTGAACCATCTCACCATCCTTTATGGTAAGAACATTCTGATATACAAGGTTGCCTGTTACTGTCTTTTGATCAGGATTTCCGAATGGACGGTCTCCAAAGACATTTTCCTTCTCAACAGGTCTGAATACGGCGATATCAGCCGGATGTCCAACTGTAAGAGAACCTATCTTATCAAGCATTCCCATGTGCTTTGCAGGATTTACTGTAGCCATCTTTATGGCATCCTTCAGACTTATGCCAAGTGCTGTGTACTTGGAGATCTGCATAGCCATATTGAAGGAAGTAGGGCGTAAGTGCATGCTGAGATGTGTAAGATCTGTAGCGATGAAATCAGGAAGGAATCCCTGTGCGATAGCAGTCTCAGCAACATCCAGTCCGAAATGCTCACGTGCATCCGCAGCCTCGAAGAGAATTCCTCTTTCTCTTGCTTTAAATGCAGCTTCAAGAACCTTTCCGTCACTTATGAGGTTTGAACCCTTGTTCATATACATGTGAGTAAGAACATCACCCGGTCTAAGAAGCTCAAGGAGCTCTGAGAACTCTCCGGCAGGGTCTGTTGAGTGAACCATGATGGAAACACCAAGCTTCTCTGCTATGCTGATGGTTTTCTTGAGAGGCTCAAATCCCATGTCCTTTACGATGAACTTACTGGTTCTTATCTTAAGACCGAGAAGTTCGTCACCATACTTGTCGAAGCAATCCATGATCTTTGCTTCACTGATGTGATCAGGAGCGATGTCCTCAGGTGTAGGCAGTGATGCAAGACCTGTTGTGCAGACATTGAGATATGCCTTTACACGAACCTTCTCGAGATCAAGATAAGGTCTGTACATATGATATGTAGCAGGTCCGCTTGATCCGGCATCAACTACTGTAGTAACACCTGCACCGAAGCAGGCTGAAGCAGCCGGAAGACCGATGTTTGCAAGAGGCCAGATGTGTGCATGATGATCAACAAGTCCAGGTGTAACGATGCATCCTGTAGCATCAACTGTGTTGTAGTCATACCCAGGAAGATCTTTTCCGATCTTTTCGATACGAGATCCGTCTACCAGTACGTCGGTAACTTCATCAATATCGTTCAGTGGATCTATAACATGACCGTTTTTGATAAGTATCATAATTTCTGATCCTTTCTTCTATTAAATTTTTAATTATATCAATGATAAATAACCTACATAACAAATTCAAACAGCATATTATTGTCGATACGACAAAATGTTTTTGTGATAAGGTCTATACTTAGGTATTGGCGTAAAAATGGAAGAAACAAGTCTGCAACAAACTTTTTTTGTTGAATACACAAAAATGCACTGTTTCACTTTGTTGATTCATTGCATTAAAATTTGCACATATTCAATCACGTAAGGAGAGAGAAATGAAAAAAGGTCAATTGTTCAAAATCATTTTGATAGCACTTGTTACTCTGGTGCTATGGAATCTGCCTGTTCCTGAAGGTCTCGAAGTAGACACATGGCATCTGGTAGCACTTTACATCGGTATGCTGGTTGGTCTCGTAACCACACCGTTCCCAGCACCTGTAGTTGCCATGATCATGGTGGGTCTGGCTTCAGTCTTCTATAACAAATCTGTACTTTTCAAGGGTTACGGAAACGGAATGACATGGTTCATCTGTGAGGTTACCATCGTATGTACAGCATTTATCAAGACCGGTCTCGGTAGAAGAATCGCTTACAATCTGTTAAAGAGAAGCGGTAAGTCAACATTAGGCTTAGGTTACATGCTTGTCCTCACAGACTTCATCCTGAGCCCTGCAACCGGATCAAACTCTTCAAGAACAAGTATCATTTACCCTATCTTCCAGAGTATCGCAGAGGGTGCAGGATCATATCCTGATAAGGAGCCAAAGAAGCTCGGCGCATATCTTTCAGCTCTTATGTACGCAAGCTCACAGGGTACATCAGCCCTTTTCCTTACAGGTATGGCAACAAACGCCATCACAGTATCCCTTGCAACTGAGATGCTGGGAATCAACATCAGCTGGGGACAGTGGTTTGCAGCTTCTGTAGTACCTGTAGGTCTTTTCCTTCTTGCAGCACCATTTGTAATTTACAAGGTTCTTCCACCAACACTTAAGACTCTCGATGAGGTTAAGCCTCTTGCAGAGCAGGGTCTCAAGGATCTCGGACCTATGACAGGAAAAGAGAAGAGACTTCTTGTATTTTTCATTCTTGCTGTCCTTGGATGGATGCTCGGAACAAAGATTCCAGGCGTTGATCTCGGAATGCAGCCTGTAGGTTTCGTATTCCTTTCACTTGTACTTCTTTTCGGCGTTCTTGACTGGAACGATGTAGCAGGTGCCAAGGGTGCATGGAATATCTTCATCTGGTACGGTGCTTTCTATGGTCTTGCCAATGCTCTTGCAGATGCAGGTTTCTATACATGGCTCGCTGAGAAGCTCGGAAGCGTAATGAACCTTACAGAAGTAAACGGTATGGTAGTAGCTATCATTCTTGTAGCAGTAAGCCTTGCAGTAAGATACTTCTTCGTATCAAACAGTGCATTCGTTGCTTCCTTCTACCCGGTTCTTTACTCACTTCTCGCTACAACAGGTGCAAACGCAATGATGGTAGTTCTTCTTCTTTCATTCCTTTCACCTATCGGTGCGCTTCTTACTCACTACGGAAACGGTGCAGGTCTTATTTCCTTCGCACCGGGCTATGTATCACAGGGTGAGTTCTGGAAGGTTGGAACAGTAATGGTTATTGTGGGAACACTCATCATGTTCTGTATCGGTATCCCATACTGGGCACTTATAGGAATGATCTAATTTTTTCGCAAAGCGCGTAGCGTTCCAATATCAATAAATAAATTATATTAAAACTGATTATCCATTTTATGAGTGGCTCACAGCGGAGAGATCTGCTGTGAGTTTTTAATTCAACAAAAAATTCAGCACAAAAAATAATAAACCGGAAATAATGAAATTAAGTAAATCTACAAAATTTGAAAACAATGTCTAAACTATGTTGACGATACCGTTTTTTGACCGTATACTCACATACAAGTTTAAGGGAGTAGCTTCCACCACAGGTGTTGCATATTTCGTCAGTACGGGACTTGTTCCCCGGAATATGATGTAAAAAGCGAGACTTTTACTGCATAAGGCAGTAGGAGTCTCGCTTTTTGAGCTTCTCATTTATCAAATTATCGGAGGTATGTAATGATCTTACTGTACATTTTATTTCTGGCACTTGGAATGTTCGCACTTATAAAGGGGGCTGACATGTTCGTAAGCGGCAGCTCTTCAATCGCAGCAATCTTTCATGTTCCAAGTCTCATCATCGGACTTACAATCGTGGCTCTCGGTACCAGTGCTCCTGAGCTTGCAGTAAGTACCTCTGCATCACTTCAGGGATCAAATGAGATAGCAATAAGCAATGTTGTAGGATCGAACTTCTTCAACCTTCTTGCCATCCTCGGAATCTGTGCAGTAATGAAGCCTATGGCGGTTGACAATGCAGTAATTAAAAGAGATATACCGTTCTCCATAATCATTACCGTAATTGCTCTTATCGCAAGCTGCGGTCCTATCCTCATGAGCGGTGGTTTCTTAAATGTGGATGTGGCACAGCATGCAGGTGTAGTCACAAGACCAGTAGGTATCCTTCTGGTACTTCTCCTCATCGGATATATCGCAACCCTTGTTATCGCTGCGAAGAATAGTAAGGAAGAAGCCGATGACGTTCCTCAGTACAGTGTTCTTAAGTCAGTGGTTATGATACTTGCAGGACTCGGTATAATCATCGCCGGAGGACAGGTTGTGGTTTACTGTGCAAAGGAGATCGCAAGGGCCGCAGGAATGACAGAGACTCTTATCGGACTCACAGTAGTAGCCTTCGGAACCTCACTTCCCGAGCTTGTGACATCCATCGTAGCCATAAGAAAGCAGGAAGCTGCCATGGCTATCGGAAATACCATCGGCTCCAACATCTTCAATATCCTTTTCATCCTTGGAATTTCAGCAACCATCCATCCTGTGGAGGTCAACATCGCTTCCTGCATTGACCTGATGATTCTGGTAGTTGTAACACTTGTAGCCCTTGTTTTCTCCATCAGCAACAGAAGGATCTCAAGAGTTGAAGGCGGTCTCATGCTTGCAATGTACTTCGCAGATATGGCATATGCGATAGTTAGATAAAATATCGGATTCTTATCAAAGAAAATGGCTATAACCGACCATAAATATTTTCTTTTTTACTTTCTGTCTCATGAAAAATAAAATAATATCAGGTCAGGAATCCCGGATGGTCATTGAAGGAGCCACCGGATTTCCGGCAAGGGTATGGACTATTACGGAGTGATTTATCATGGTGAACGAAAAGGTAAAAAAGTTTCTTGTTTCAAAAAATCTTGGTGACAGACTGACTGAGCATACTGAGACAATAGATACTGTGGAACATGCGGCACAACAGATAGGATGTACAGAACCAGAGATAGCAAAGACATTGTCTTTTATTGTTAATGAGAAGCCTGTAATAGTCGTGATGGCCGGTGATGGCAAGGTCAACAGTTCAAAATTCAAGACCTTATTCCATACCAAGCCTCATATGATACCGAGAGATCAGGTGGAGAATATTACAGGATTTCAACCTGGCGGAGTGTGCCCATTCGCTGTGTCCGGGAACATTCCGATCTGGCTGGATGTATCCATGAAAAGATTTGAATACGTTCATCCTGCCGGAGGCAATGAGTTTACTTCAGTTAAACTGACTCCTTCGGAACTTGAAACAGTTACAGGAGCTGAAGGCTGGTGCGACGTGTGTAAGGGATGGGAAAATGATTAGCTGATTACAAATAAACGCAGGCAGTTTTACTATATAAACGAAATCAAGTATTTTAGACTTGGTTTCGTTTTTTTACTTTATATTAAGAAACTTTTAACCGATAGAGCCGTTGATATGTCTATAGGAATGATATACAATGTATATCAAGAAGAGAAGCATCGTATATTAGAAGGAGGCTTTATGCAAATAACAGTTTCTAAATGGGGCAATTCTTTGGGTATAAGGATTCCTACAAGTGTTATAAATGCATTATCCATAAAAAATGGAGATAACATCAGCTACGAAGTAAAGGACAATGCGCTGGTATTAAAAAAAGAAATGTCAACTAAGGAAATGTTTGAGGCATTTTACAAAAAACCTATGGAAGAATTATCAATAGAAGACCTGGGACCGTCAGGCGAGCTAGATTGGGGTAATGATGTTGGAGGTGAGGTATTTTGACTTTCCACAGAGGAGATATAGTAAAAGTTGATTTCAATCCAACAAAAGGGCATGAACAGAAAAATTACAGACCGGCAGTGGTGATGAATGATATTCCGTTGCCCGGAAATATCAATCTCTGTGTTCCAATCACAACTAAAAACAAGACATATCCGTTAGAAATCGAATTGGATAGCAGAACTATAACCCAAGGAGTGATGCTGCCCTTTCAGATAAGAGCCATTGACCTTAATAGTAGAAACGCGAAGGTTATAGAAGTTCTACCGGATGATCTTTTTGAAATCTGCGCAGACTACATAAAAAGAGCAACCGAAAAAATCAGTTGAGTTGTTTATAGTCAAAGAGTTTTAAAAGAAGCAATGTGCAAAAAAAGGCACATTGCTTCTTTTATTATGTAAGTGTACCAATCATATATGAAGAGTAGGTTATCTAGCAAAATGCAGATAGGAAGAGATGGATTTTTATGAACGAAGTAGAACAGCAAAGCTGACAGGAGTCATTGGAACACGGCTTTATCTTTACTTTTATGTAGTTGTAATGCTAAAATCTTTACTTTATCACGCGAAACAAATATAATAAGTAAAGATATTGACGGAGGTGAGTCTGTGATTTCATATGATATTCTTGAAAAAGCTCTTAAAGACAGGGGAATCAGAAAGACAGAGCTTTCTTTGCAGCTTGGACTCTCTACCCGAACCATAGCAAAGATAGGTAAAGGCGAAAAGCTTTCAAAACGGAGCTTACATAAGATAGCCGATTATCTTGGACTGGATCCGGAGATTTTGATGAAGGAAGTCTCTGATAATAAGATATTACAGGTTCTCAGAGAAGAAAAAGAGATGAAGCTTCCGGGAGGACTATATCATGAGCTGCAGGTCCGGATGACATATAATTCAAATCATATTGAGGGAAGCAAACTGTCCGAGGATCAGACAAGGATGATTTTTGAGACAAATACCCTTGATGTGTGTGATGGCATCCCTGTAGATGATGTGTTGGAAACGGTACACCATTTCAAGGCTATCGATTATGTGATTGATATTGCGGAAGATGAACTTACAGAGGATATCATCAAACATCTGCATTATATCATGAAGCATGACACAAAGGATTCTACCCTCGGATGGTTTGCGGTTGGTGATTACAAAAAGCGTGCAAATATGGTAGGAGGCCGGGAGACATCCAAACCTTCTGAGGTCCATAAGCATATGAAGGCTTTGCTGGAAGAGTATAATGCCAAGGACAATATCACTATGGAGGATATCATAGCGCTGCATGCCGAATTTGAGTATATCCATCCTTTTCAGGATGGAAATGGCAGAGTCGGACGCCTTGTAGCATTAAAGGAATGCCTTAGGCATAATGTAATACCTTTTATCATCGAAGATGCAAAGAAAAATTATTATTACAGAGGTCTCTCTGAATGGAGAAACGAGAAAGGCTGGCTTACGGACACCTGTTTGGACGGACAGGATACATTCGTGAGACTCATGGATATGTTGGAGATACAGTACTCTTAATAAAGTACCTCTCATAAGGATAATGATGTATCATAAGAAAATTCTACTGTATACTTGTACATGGCTCATCCCATCACTGGCACACGAAATAGGGATGCGGCAGGATTTCTGAACACTTTTTCCTATGACATGTTTAGAAATCTGAAAACTATCGGAGGGATATTTTATGGCAATCACTTTTGATGAATCAAAAAAGATTTTCAGACTGATGACAAAGAACACCGAATATCAGATGCAGGTGGACGACATCGGTCTTCTCATACATAACTACTACGGAAGGAACACATTTGGAGCTGATATGAGCTATCAGATAGTGCCTATAGACAGAGGCTTCTCCGGGAACCTTTACGAGAACAGGCTGGACAGAGGCCGTTCCATAGATGTTCTGCCTCAGGAGTTTTCCGGTTCCAATGTTGGCGACTACAGGATAAGCTCGGTAAATCTCATTTCCGAAAACGGAAGCAGAAGCTGTGATTTCCGATACAAGTCTCATGAAATACTCGGAGTAAAACCTGCGATTCCCGGACTTCCTTCTGTAAGACAGTATGGTGAAGAGGCAGAAACTCTTGTCATCACACTGGAGGACAGCGTAATAGGTTTACAGCTTAAGCTTTACTATTCTGTATTCCCAGAGAAGGATGTCATAACGAGACATTCTGCTTTTGTTAATGTTTCTGATGTAAGCATTGAACTAAGAAAAGCATCTTCCGCTATGCTTGACGTGCCTTTCGGATGCTGGGATGAGATACATTTCGCAGGAAGACACTGCATGGAGCGTTCCATGACCCGAAACAGGCTCACTCAGAACATAGCTGTAATCAGTTCAAAGCGGGGCATGAGCAGCCACCATGAAAATCCATTTGTAATTCTTTGCGACAGGGATGCCAATGAAGACAGAGGCGAGTGCTACGGCATGATGCTCATGTACTCAGGAAACCACAAGTTCGAGATAGAAGAGGATCAGGCAGGAGCAGTAAGGATAGTTTCCGGAATTAATGATGAGAACTTCTCATGGAAGATTCAAAAAGGAGACACATTCCATACACCGGAAGTGATCATGTCATTCACTGATCGCGGTCTCACGGAGCTTAGCCACAATTACCATCACATAATCCGTGAGAATGTCTGTGACAGGAAGTACCTCCATATGAGACGTCCTGTTCTCATAAACAACTGGGAGGCAACCTACTTCGATTTCACTAGCGAAAAGATACTTGATATAGCACGAAGTGCAAAAGAGCTCGGAATCGAAATGATGGTTCTCGACGATGGATGGTTCGGAAAGCGTGATGACGACAACTCCGGTCTAGGCGACTGGTTCGTCAATGAGAAAAAGCTTCAGGGAGGACTTAAGCGTATCTCCGACGAGCTTGATAAGATGGACATGAAGTTCGGACTCTGGTTCGAGCCTGAGATGATAAACGAGGACTCTGAGCTTTTCAGAAAGCATCCGGAATGGGCTCTTAGGGATCCTGAAAGACGTCCTACCATGTCACGTAACCAGATGGTTCTCGATATGAGTAACGGGGAGGTGGTTGACTATCTTTTCGATTGTATCATCAAGGTTCTCGGAAACGCACACATCTCATATATCAAGTGGGATTTCAACAGAAGTATCAGCAATGTTTTTTCAAACCATCTGCCTGCTGACCGTCAGGGAGAAGTTGCCCACAGATTTATACTTGGAACCTATTCACTTTTAGACAGGATCCTGAAGGCTTATCCTGATCTCATGATCGAGGGCTGCGCCGGTGGCGGCGGACGTTACGACGCGGGCATGATGTACTATTGTCCGCAGATCTGGTGCTCCGATGACACCGATGCAATCGAAAGACTGGAGATCCAGGAGGGCAGTTCCTTCGGTTATCCTGTAAGTACAGTGGGAAGTCATGTTTCAGCTGTGCCAAACCATCAGACAGGCAGAACTACACCGCTTAATACAAGAGGAATAGTTGCCATGTCGGGAACCTTCGGTTACGAGCTTGATATAACGAAGGCATCCGGGGAAGACCGCGAGACCATAAAAGAGCAGATAAAGACCTTTGACAGATACTACAGTCTCATTCAGAGAGGTGACTACTACAGGCTCGGCTGCAGTGAAGATCATGAGATATACAAGGCATGGGAGTTTGTTTCAGCTGACAGATCAGAGGCTCTTTTAAACATAGTAGTAAAGAAACCTGAGGCCAATGCTCACATCAAAAATGTAAAGCTGAAGGGTCTTGATGAAGCAGCAGTCTATGAACTTGAAGGCACAGAGCTTTCACTCACCGGAGCTGCCCTCATGTACGGAGGCTATGCCATAAATCTTTCCATGGGTGATTACCCTGCAGTGCAGCTTCATTTTGTAAAAAAATGATCATCAAAAATTCAGCCACCTCATAAGAGGTGGCTTGATTTTTATGGTATGGGATAAAGAGAATCAATCATAGAAAATAGAGTATTTTTCATTTTTGTTATTCGTTTGATTTTTTCATCCTCGGATAATGTAGGTGCTGCTGCAATTCCGACTAAACTGTTCAGAAGGCCATATCCTTTGAGAACTCTGTTCACTTCGGGTATTTTATCACTGTACTCATTTCCGAGATATGATTGTATGGTTATATTCCATAAAGGTTCCAGTATGTCTTCACCGAGGCCCATGGCACGTTTGGTCCAACCGGTTTTTGAAGCTTCGTTATAGACTTTATACATTCCTATGAGATCGATCATGGGATGTCCCACTCCGGAATCATCCACATCTATGAGTATAAGCTCATCATCCATCAGCATTATATTGCCGGGATGCAGATCGCGATGGATAAAGGTATTTCTTTCCGGGATGCTCGTGATAAGGTTATATACATTTGATTCTTCTTCCGAAGTTAAATAGCCCTTTTCTTTAATGAAATTGAGATTGCAGAAATACGGAAAACGTGCATCCGGCAGTTCACTTGATTCAATTTCCGTTGAATGAAGCTTTTTGGCAAGTTCAGCTATCCTTTTTCCATATTTCGTTACGTCTTCAGGATGAGCTGAAAGATGACTTGCGAGAGTACCTTCGCACATCATTTCATAAACGAGACCATAGCTGTCACCTACTTTGACCATATCAAAGGGAATAACCGAAGGAATACCATGGGTAAACACTGTTTTTGCAATGAGCCTGTTTTGCTCGATTTTTTCCGGAGAATTGAACGCTCCTTTGTAGACCTTGACTGTAGTATCGGAATCAAGGCGGTAGAAATCACTGTGTGCGCCGCTGCTGATCTTTTCGCAGCTCTCCAGGGAGAGACTGCGAAGAGCTTTTTTGACAGTCATCATCTCAATGAAGCCTGATCCTTCAAAAACATCATAGATATCACGGTTCACATCATATATGGTAAATGCTTTTCCCTGTTTTTTTCTTACCTTCAAGAGTACACGCAAACCTGCACTGGAAATATATGTGAGGTTTTTCGCATCGAAGTTGAGCTCCGAACCAGGATCTGTGTCAGTGAGAATGGTCATTATCTCTTCTTCGATTTTTGGGGCATTATCAGAATTAATATATCCTTCAAGATAGATCGTTGTTTTACCATTCTCTTTGGTTGTACGCATAACAAACTCCTTTATGATCAAGCCCCCTCATACAACACTTTCTGTATGAACGGATCATGCAAAGCCGAAATGATTTCATAAATAGTTTTTCGTCAAAACAAAATATAAATATAAATACTTTAAAACTGAATAATATGTTTCATAAATAATCAGAAAAAATGACAGTTTTTTTCTTCTGATGGAAATGAAAAAAATAACTTGACACAGTGCCGACTCCGGGTAGTAGAGTATTTCCATAGGTCACAGAAGGAGAAGTAAAACAGGAGGTAATTTATGCAGAAAATCAACATTTCACAGGGACCTGAAAATGTCTCAAGACTTATTCTCGGCTGTATGCGAATGCCGGCCCTCTCTGTAGAAGAGGCAGCAAATGTCATACGTACAGCCTATGAGCTTGGAATCAACTATGTTGACCATGCAACCTGCTACGGTGATGGTGAAGCAGAAAAAAGATTCGGTGATGCAATGGCTCATACAGGTATAAATCGTGAAGATCTGGTTATTCAGTCAAAGTGCGGTCTGAGATTTGATAAACAGATTTTTGACTGGAGAAAATCAAACATCTTAAACAGTGTGGACGAAATACTCAAGAGACTGAAAATAGAGTATCTGGATGTACTGTTGCTTCACAGACCTGATCTTCTTTATGATCCGGAGCAGATAGCGGAGGCCTTTGATGAACTTGAATCATCAGGCAAGGTCAGAAGCTTTGGTGTCAGCAACACTATGCCCATGCAGATAGAACTTCTCAAGAAGTATGTAAAACAGCCCCTTAAGATCAATCAGCTGCAGCTTTCTCTTGAGCAGTCACAGCTTATAGATCAGGACCTCTATATGAACAACAAGACAACTGATATGTCTGTAATGCGTGATGGAGGTGCTCTTGATTACTGTCGTTTAAACGATATCACTATTCAGGCCTGGTCACCGCTTCAGCGTGGTATGTTCAAAGGTATGTTCATAGATAATCCTGAATATCCTGAATTAAATAAAGTTCTTTCAGAGCTGGCCGAAAAGTACTGCGTTGCGAAATCTGCCATTGCTATCGCATGGATACTGAGACATCCAGCAAGGATGCAGGTTATAACAGGTACCATGAATCCTGTTCATCTGAAAGAAATGGCCGCAGCAGATAAGATCGATCTGACTCATGAGGAGTGGTATCAGTTGTATCTTTCTTCCGGAAAGTTCCTGCCTTAATATAATTACAGGAGGTTTGAAATGTGGTTTTGGTTTGCATTAGGCTCAGCAGTATTTGCTGCATTAACATCAATTCTTGCAAAAATAGGTATCGAAGGTGTTAATTCCACACTGGCTACAGCCATCAGGACAGTGGTTGTGGTAATTATGGCTTGGGGAATGGTGTTTTTGACAAATACACAGAATGAAATTTCTCAAATCAGCAGAAAGGCTTTTATTTTTCTGATACTTTCAGGCTTCGCAACAGGTGCATCATGGCTATGCTACTATAAGGCACTGCAGATAGGAGATGCTTCCAAGGTAGTTCCTATAGATAAGCTCTCTGTAATAATTACGATATTGCTTGCATTTATTTTCCTGCATGAAGATTTTACAATGAAATCTCTGATTGGATGTATTCTGATAGGTGCAGGGACTCTTTTTATGGTCATCTGATCACATATCAGCCAAACATGTTATGCTATCCTGTTATTATTTTGTGTTTATTTCACAAAAAATAATGACAGGATTTTTTTATTTGGGATATAATTAAAGCAATAGTTTTCATGGTTTTTATAAGTTTCACTTCGGATTTGATCATATAAAGAGAAGGGGGATGTTTTAAATGTACAACATACGTGAGGTTCAGAAAGATATATGGTGGGTCGGGGCTTCCGATCGCAGACTTCAACTTTTTGAAAATGCCTATGCAACACCTGATGGCATGTCCTACAACAATTATCTTATCCTTGATGACAAGACCTGTCTCATGGATGGAATCGATGATGCAGTTTCGAGACAGTTCTTTGACAATCTCACAAAAGCTCTTGATGGAAGAGAGCTTGATTACATGGTAGTCCAGCATATGGAACCGGATCATTGTTCATGTATCCCGGAACTGCTCCGGAGATATCCGAAACTAAAGATCGTAGGTTCACAAAAAGCGATACAAATGATCGGACAGTTCTATCATATAGATGTGGATTCCATAGTAGTAAAGGAAAAGGATACACTTGAGCTTGGACATCATACCCTGACCTTCTATACAGCTGCCATGGTACACTGGCCGGAAGTCATAGTCAGCTTTGATTCTTCAACAGGAACACTTTTCTCGGCAGATGCCTTCGGAGCTTTCGGAGCCATGAGCGGAAACATTTTCGCTGATGAAGTTGACTGGGAACATGACTGGAAGGATGAAGCCAGACGCTATTATGCAAATATCGTCGGAAAGTACGGTGTACAGACCACGGCACTTCTCAGGAAGCTTGAGGCTCTCGATGTGAAGATGCTTCTTCCTCTTCATGCACATCTCTGGAGAAAGGATCTGAACATTATCACAGATCTTTATAAGAGCTGGGCATCCTATACCCCCGAAAAGAAGTCCGTTGCCATATTTTACGGTTCTGTATACGGTCACACCGGCAATGCGGCAGACATACTTTCCATGAAACTTGCGGAGCTTGGAATCAGGGATGTGAAGGTATATGACGTTTCAAAGACCGAAGTCTCATATCTTGTTTCAACAGCCTTTGAGTATTCGACGCTTGTATTCGCCAGTGCTACTTACAATGCTGAGATATTTGATAACATGCATACATTACTGACGGATCTGAAGAACCACAATCTATCCGGAAGAACTGTCGGTATCATTGAGAACGGAAGCTGGGCCCTTTCGGCAAAGAAAAAAATGACAGAGCTTCTCGGTACCATGAAGAATATGACCTTGCTGGAGCCTATGATATCCATTACATCCTCAGTGGATGAAAACACTCTGGCAGGTCTCGACGATCTGGCAAAGGCATTGGCAGAATCAGTAAAAGTATAAATCTGATATGAGACATGATCGGATCAAAAAACAGATCCAAAGGAATCCTTTTGGAGTCCTTCACAAAAATATATAAAGGAGAGAATTTATGAACTCAAAAGTAGCAGATCTTTTAGCGGCTCAGGTAAACAAGGAATTTTATTCCGCATATCTCTATCTCGGAATCTCAAAGTATTTCAGTCAGAATGATCTCCCGGGATTTGCCTCATGGTACAGAGTGCAGGCTGAAGAAGAGCAGGAGCACGCTTTAAAGATATATGATTATCTTCTGGACAATGAACAGGATGTTCCGTTAAAGGCTATTGAAGAAGCGGCACCAAAGTTTAAGACAGTCCTTGATGCTGTAAAAGAAGCTGACAAGCATGAGCATTATATAACCGATGAGATCAACAAGATATATGATGCTGCGGTTGCTGCGAAGGATTATCGCACACAGCTTTTCCTTAACTGGTTCATCACAGAGCAGATAGAAGAGGAAAAGAACTCCAAGGATATGATAGTCAAGGTTCAGATGCTTGGTGACAAGCCGAAGAATCTGTATCTTCTTGATAAGGAGCTTGGTGCACGTAAGTGATGATATTAGCATCATTCAAGTTCAGGAGACGGCATAGATATCTCTTTGGAGGATTTCCTGGGTAAGATCAGTCTGAGCTTTAAAAAGGATAAGAACGGAAAATTCTATATTGACGGAAGCAACGATATCGATACCGGAATGATCAAAGCAGTATATACCTGTTCAGGTCATAAGGAAAAGTGAAAACATTGAGATCAGCTTCAAGCTAATGGCGCTATTATGAAACATTCATCTTTTCTTCATCGAATATCTTTTCGATCTCGATGTCCGGCAGCATAGCTCCTTCCCTGCTTACGACCTCCCCGGAAATTGCATTGGCAAAGGACATGGTATGCTCCATGCTCCATTCCATGGAAAGTCCGGCAAGAAGTGCACCGCAGTGAGAATCACCTGCACCGATGGTATCTTTAACAGTAACTTTTCGAGACGGCAACCTGTGAAGGGAGCCGTCTTTTTCCATCCATAATACTCCGTTTTCACCCAATGTTATCACAATGAGATTCTGTGTCTTTTCCTGAAGCTTAGCCGCCGCAGCTTCAGGAGTTTTCTCACCGCTCAGAGCCATAGCCTCCTCTTCGTTAAGGTGAAGTACAGGTTTCATGGCCAGGATACGCTCATTCTTATCGGGAGAGATATTGACACCTCTTGGTCCCGGAGCATAAACAAGTGTGCCGGCTGATATATCGTCAGAATCTGAAAAACTATGCTCTATATGCTTCTCAAGCCATTCTATAAGCTCATATCCGGTTTCTTCCTCTACTTCCAGTCCGCATATATACGTATAGTCAAAACTCTGTCCCTTTTGCTCATCCATATAAGACTCATGGAAGCTGTATTCCACACCGTGAACAGACACAAAGGTCCTTTCTCCATCCTTCTCTACGAAGCAGTAGCAGCAGCCGTTCTCAGCACCCTGAACAGTTACGGTTCCCTTTATTCCCTGTTTCAAAAGATTCGACTTAACGAAACCACTGTAAACTCCCTCGGTTCCCACAGGTGTAACAAGTGTGACATCCATGCCGCATCCCTTGGGGATCTGACTTACATTGTAGGCACATCCGCCCATGGCAAAATGCTGCCACTCGGGATGCATGTCCTCACCGGTTTTAGGAAGATGGTCCAGCTTAACGATGACATCCACACATGTTGAACCTATGACCAGCAGTTTCTTGTTTTGCATATTATAATCTCCAATCCGTATCTTATAAAATCACTGTAAAATTGTATCCTAAATACCGTTTATAATCAAAAATTATTTCTTGCGAATTGTAACAATAAAAGCGATAATATAAACGTCGATTTTTTATCAATGTATAAAACATATCATATGTGTATGATTGAAGGAGGAATCTCTACATGATCAACTGGAATAATCTCGATACATTAAAGTCCTATGAAAAGCTTAAGACTGCAAAGCGTCTTGACCTTGTGGAAGCCATGGCAGGTGCACAGGGAGCAGAGCGTGTCGGAAAGTACTCTGTACCTATGGCTGCAGGTCTTACATATAATTATGCTTCCAAGGAAGTTGATGATGATATACTTACATCTCTCAAGGAGCTTGCAGAGGAAGCACAGCTCACAGAGAAGTATCAGGCTCTCTATGAAGGAGAAGTTATAAATACAGGTGAGAAGCGTATGGTTCTTCACCAGCTCACAAGAGGTCAGCTCGGAAAGGATGTAGTAGCTGACGGAGTAAACAAGCGTGAGTTCTATGAGAACGAGCAGAAGCGTATCGCAGAGTTCGCAGAGAAGGTTCATTCAGGTGAGATCGCCAATGCTTCCGGCGAGAAGTTCACAACAGTAGTTCAGATCGGTATCGGCGGAAGTGACCTTGGTCCCCGCGCTATGTACCTCGCACTTGAGAACTGGGCGAAGAAGCATGATACATTCAAGATGGAAGCAAAGTTCATCAGCAACGTTGATCCTGATGATGCTTCATCAGTACTTAATTCGATCGATGTTGCACATTCACTTTTCATCCTTGTTTCAAAGTCAGGAACAACACTTGAGACACTTACAAACCAGTCATTCGTAATGGATGCCCTCAAGAAGGCCGGTCTCGATCCAGCAAAGCACATGATCGCAGTAACATCAGAGACATCACCTCTTGCTCATAGTGATGATTTCATCACAGCCTTCTACATGGATGATTATATCGGCGGACGTTATTCCAGCACCTCAGGCGTAGGTGGAGCAGTTCTTTCACTTGCCTTCGGCCCTAAGGTATTTGCAGACTTCCTTGAGGGAGCAGCAGAAGAGGACAAGCTTTCAGCTGAAACTGATCCTTTAAAGAATCCTGCTATGCTTGATGCGCTTATAGGCGTATATGAGAGAAATGTACTTGGATATCCTAGCACTGCTGTACTTCCATACTCACAGGCTCTCAGCCGTTTCCCTGCACACCTTCAGCAGCTTGATATGGAGTCAAACGGAAAGTCTGTAAACCGTTTCGGTGAGCCTGTAAACTATGTTACAGGACCTGTTATCTTCGGTGAGCCGGGAACCAACGGACAGCACAGCTTCTATCAGCTCCTTCATCAGGGAACTGACATCGTTCCTCTTCAGTTCATCGGCTTCAGAAACAGTCAGATCAGAAACGATGTTGACATTCAGGACAGTACCAGCCAGCAGAAGCTCTGTGCCAATGTTGCAGCCCAGATCGTAGCATTCGCCTGCGGTAAGACTGACGAGAACATGAACAAGAACTTCAAGGGAGGACGTCCTTCAAGCATCATCATCGGTGAAGAGCTTGATCCTAAGGCACTTGGCGCACTTCTTGCACACTTCGAGAACAAGGTAATGTTCCAGGGCTTCGTATGGAACATCAATAGCTTCGATCAGGAAGGCGTTCAGCTCGGTAAGACTCTTGCAAAGAAGGTTCTTGCACATGAGACAGACGGTGCACTTGCAGCATACAGCAAGCTTCTGAACATCTGATAAAATCTTTTTTATCGCCTGTGAAGGGTATTCCTCAGAGGTCAAAGAAAAAAACAATAAACAACTAAAAGAAGCATGCATCTTTCGGCGCATGCTTCTTTCTTCTATACAAGGTTTTTGACAATATAAAAAATGCTTTGAGGGATCCTGCTCGGCAGTATATGGACTCATTTCAACTGATAAATGATGGATGGACGTCCGCCGGTTTCGTAATCAACTGAACTTTGCAGTTTTCCATCTTCGATCAGGTAATTTAGATATCTTCGTATGGTGACCTTTGAAAGCTTTAACTGTCCTGACAGGATCTCACAGGTAACAGGCTCAGCAGGATGTTCCTTCAGCCATGTAAAGACGGTATCAAGAGTTTTTTTATTGAGCCCCTTATCTAAGGGCTTATTCTCAGAAGACTCAGTCTGTATTTCGAGAAGCTTATCAAGCTTTGTCTGAGTGATACGTTCGGCTTTATTCTCTTTTATAAATCCGGCTCTTTTTTTGAACTTATCTATGGCAGAAGCAAAACGATCGAAGGAGAATGGCTTTATGATGTAATCAATGATTCCGGAATTCAGAGTGTTTTCTATGACTCTTAAGTCATTGGCTGCTGTGATCATGATGACAGAAACAGGATTATGAACAGCACGAAGCTTATGCAGAAGATGCATGCCATCCATCTTCGGCATATATACATCAAGTATGGCAAGATCCACAGTGTTGTTTTTCAGATATTCCAGAGCTTCTGCGCCGTCCTTAAAAACGGCGGCGATCTCGAAATCACCGCATTTTATAAGATATTCCCGGTTGATCTCCGCTACAGGAGCATTGTCCTCAACTATTATAGCTTTATACATATTTTTCCTCTTTTATGTGACTTTAGATGCCTTGATTACTGTAATTAAATAGTCAGCCTGCTGTATTTCCTGCCAGGTTTATAGGATCTGTGTTCCTGATCATTCTGGAACATATTCCCTGAATTCATTTCTGAATCCGGTCCTTACCTCAGTGAAGAAAAGCTCAAAGGTCGTACCTTCTCCCGGTTCTGATTCTACATCTATATTTCCATAGTGTCTCGTGACGATCTCCCTTGTTATATAAAGCCCGTTTCCCCGTCCGTTATCAGACTTCGTACTGTATCCGTAAGAAAAGATCTTTTCAAGGTCTGCTTCTTTTATTCCTATTCCGGTATCGGATACAGAAATAATGAGATATTCATCGGTCTCCGTGATCTGAAGATCGATGGTTCTGGCATCATTTCCCTGCTTCATATTTATGGCTTCTATGGCATTTTCCAGAAGATTTCCCACGATAGTAACGAGCTCCCTGCTGGAAAGAAAAGCACTGTGTCTCGGAATATCACTTTCCGAAGATATATTCATATCTATATCTGTTTCCAGCATATTCTGAAGCTTTCCGAGTATAAGAGCTGCCAGATTGACATTTCTGATCTTATGAAGGATCGGGTCTTCGACATTATGCTGTATCTCGGAAACTTCGTTTATATATGCCGCGGCCTTCTCGGGAGTTCCCATCTGGATGAGACCGTATATGACCTGAAGCTTGTTCATAAAGTCATGTCTGTTGGCACGCAATGCCGAGATCATATGCATGGAACCCGTAAGCTGTTCGGCCTGACGTTGTGCTTCTGTTTTATCTATAAGTATGAGTGTGAGTCCGGTCTGCTTTTTTCCTTCGTAAAGAGGGTTTATGTGCATGAGAACATTAGGTCTTGAGGATGCCAGGTTTTTGGTATTCTTCTTTATGTCCAGAACGCTTCTTCCGTCGTCGGTCGTCAGGAAAGAAGAGATGTTGTGCTGCTCGAGTTCTTCCTTCTGGGCAAGCAGGATACGTTCGGCAGCAGCATTGGAAAGCTTGATGACTCCGTTTTTGTCTATGGAAAGTATGCCTTCCTCCAGAGTATTCAGAAGTCCGAGCTGTGCCTGATATAAGTATACCAGACGCTCAGGACGGTTTCCCAGAAGAACGTTACTGAGCATTTTATAAATGACCTCGGGGATGAGAATGCTGGTGGCCAGAGCTGCTATGAAAAGCCACCTGTACTGCATAAGCAGTTTGTATTTTAGTTCCTGTACCTGGGACATCCTGGTGGATACCATAACGAAACCGATGACGTTTTCCGAATCGTCATATACAGGGTGAAAGGCTCTTTTTTGAGGCCCTTCTGTACCTGTAGCAAAGCTTAGATAGGATTTTCCATTCAAGGCTTCCGTCTGATCACCGCCTACGAAGGATTGTCCGATGAGGTTATGCCTTATGTGATATACACGTATCGAGTTTGTGTCAGCTATGGATATGATATCGATGGTATCACTTGTAATAACGATGGAATCCAGAAAATGCATCAGTGAAGCATCACAGTTTTTATTGATAAGCGCATTTTTCACACTGTCGGAGGATGCCAGAATATCAGCATTGGAAACAAGTATCTCCTCTATGGTATTTTCCAGCCGTGCCGCGGAGATACGGATGGTGGTGTACAAAAGTGCAGTTGTAAGTATCAGAGTACTTACAGCGGTTATGATAAATGTGTTAATGAGTATCTGGGACAGACCTGTGACCCTTTGAAATGGATTCTTCAAAAATTCGGCCTCCTGAATGATAAAAAAATAACTATTTTTTTAAGTTTCAAAAGCTTAAAACCGTTTCTAAAATTGTATATATTCAAATACAGAAATGCAACATATAGTGAGATGTCTGAGTCGTGAATGGCAGATCAGATCTGAAATATCTTTGGAAAACAAGTAACTGCCGTAACATCTCACTTGAGAAACCGTTGTTAATTTAAGGAGGGTTTTATGGCAAAGAGTACAGAAGGCTACAAAGGTTTAAAATTGTTTGAGCTGCCATGGACTGTCTTCGCTGTTTTTTCAGCGATAGTCCTTGCAGCTACTTATCTTGGTGTTTTACCGCAGGGTATGGCAGGATGTTTTGCATTTATGATAGTCATCGGAACCATACTGAATGAGATAGGAAACAGGACACCGATAATCAAGGATTATCTCGGCGGCGGAGCTATCGTTGTTATCTTCGGATCGGCGGCACTCAATTATTTCAATCTTCTTCCCAAACTTCTGGACGCTGAGAATAAAGTTTATGCCATGGGTATAAAGCTGGATCTCATAGGAAATATCACCACATTCTTCAAGCCGACAGGTGCGTTCCTGGATTTCTATATCGCAGCTCTTATCTGCGGTTCCATCCTCGGCATGAACAGAAAGCTTCTTGCAAAGGCAGCAGCGAGATATTTCCCGGCTATCTTCGGAGCTATCGTTCTTTCATTCCTGCTTGCAGGTGTTGCAGGTGCTGTGATGGGCTTTGGCGTTATCAAGTCAGTTCTCCTTATCGCACTTCCTATCATGGGCGGTGGAATGGGAGCCGGCGCAGTTCCACTTTCAAAGATCTTTGAATCATCGGGAACCATGACGGCTGATGAAGCCATATCCACCATGACACCGGCGGTTGCCATCGGTAATGCGATCTCCATCGTTATGGCAGGTGTTTTTTCAAAGGTTCTCAGCGGAAACTTAAACGGTAAGGGCGCACTTATGAGAACAGGTCAGGCCAATGCCGCAGAGTACGAGATAAGTCCCGAGATGCAGAAGAAGAGAGATCATGTAAATGTTACAAATCTCGGAAAGGGACTTTTCGTATCATGTTCATTCTTCGCATGGGGCTATATAGTTTCCAAATTCTGGACTATGCTGGTTCCTTCAGTAAGTATCCACGCATATGCATGGATGATCATTTCCGTAGCAGTCTGCAAGGTTCTCGATATCATTCCTGAAGACATCGAGATCGACTGCTTCCAGTGGTTCCAGTTTATCATGAAGAATCTTACAACCACACTTCTCGTAGGTATAGGTATCTGCTATCTGGAGCTCGGTACAGTTATCGCAAGCTTCTCACTTACATATCTCGTGCTTTGCCTCCTTACATGTATAGGTGCATTTATAGGTGCTGCATTTGTAGGAAAACTGGTTGGATTCTATCCGCTGGAGGCCGGTATAACTGCAGGTCTTTGTATGGCTAACATGGGCGGAACAGGAGACGTTGCCGTTCTTTCAGCAGCAGACAGAATGGAGCTCATGCCGTTCTCGCAGATCTCATCAAGAATCGGTGGTTCCATTATCCTCATAATCGGATCACTTTTGTTATCAATTCTCGGAGGAATGTTGTAAAGCATATATGAATTGCAGTAATTGTCAAAAAGAGGCAGACTACAGGTACAGAGTGCTGGAAATCCAGACCCTTCATGTGAGATCCCTGAAGGGGGATAACAGGGTACAGGCTCTCGGGAAATTTCAGGATTACGGAATATGCCGGAGCTGTGCTGAAAGGAAATTGAAGGATACACTGGATTTTTCAGGCGAAAGAAAAAAACACTGCATATTCAGCATTGTAATCATAGTATTGGGCTGCCTCATACTACTTAATATGGAAAGTGAAGGACTTATAGGATTTACAGGGCTGTTTTTTATACTCGGCGGTGTTCTCATAGAATACGGAACTGTAAGCGAATGGTTTCGTACCAGAAAAGAACTGATGGCGCTTTCTTCTGAAGAAAGACTGAAAAGGGCTGCCTGGCTTGAACTTCTTGCCACAGCTCCGAAAAAGTCCATTGACTCGGACATATCCTATATTCCGGTAGATAAAGAAACTGTTAATATGAAAAAAGGAGATTTTATGGTAATGTATGATTTGATCCCTGAAATAGTTGAGAAAGCATGGTCTGTAATCAATGCAGACTATTTAAATCAAAGATAAAGGAGAAAAATATATGGATTATGCAAAAGTATCATTGGAGAAGCACTACGAGTGGAAGGGTAAGATAGAGGTTAATTCAAGAGCTGCTGTTGATTCATCAGAAGCACTCTCCATAGCCTATACACCGGGTGTTGCTGCACCATGTCTTGAGATTCAAAAGGATGTGAACAAGTCATATGATCTTACAAGAAGATGGAACACTGTAGCTGTTGTTACAGACGGTACTGCAGTTCTTGGTCTCGGTGACATCGGACCTGAAGCCGGTATGCCTGTTATGGAAGGAAAGTGTGTCCTTTTCAAGGCTTTCGGTGATGTTGATGCCATCCCTCTCTGTGTACGTTCCAAGGATCCTGATGAGATCGTACATACCATACAGCTTTTGCTTGGATCTTTCGGAGGTATCAATCTCGAGGATATCTCTGCTCCAAGATGCTTTGAAATAGAGAAGAAACTCAAGGAAGTTTCCGATATTCCTATTTTCCATGATGATCAGCACGGAACAGCTGTTATAACACTTGCAGGTCTTATGAACGCCCTCAAGGTAGTAGGAAAGAAGATCGAGGATATAAAGATCGTTACTTCCGGTGCAGGTGCAGCAGGAATCGCCATCATCAAGCTTCTCATGGCCATGGGACTCAAGAATGTCATCATGACAGACAGACAGGGAGCCATCTACGAGGGAAGAGACGGTCTCAACCCTATCAAGGAAGAGATGGCAAAGATCACAAACTTCAACCACGAGAAGGGAACTCTGGCAGAAGTTATAAAGGGAGCTGACTGTTTCATCGGTGTTTCCGCTCCGGGTACACTTACCAAGGATATGGTTCGCACCATGGCTAAGGATCCTATCATATTTGCATGTGCAAACCCGACTCCGGAGATATTCCCTGATGAGGCAAAGGAAGCAGGTGCGGCAGTAGTTTCAACAGGACGTTCAGATTTCCCTAACCAGATCAACAACGTTCTCTGTTTCCCCGGTATCTTCCGTGGAGCACTTGATGTTCGCGCATCTGACATCAACGATGAAATGAAGATCGCAGCAGCAAAGGCTATCGCAGGTCTCGTTTCCGATGAGGAGTTAAATGCCGACTATATCCTTCCGAAGGCATTTGACCCGAGAGTAAAGGATGCGGTTGCAAAGGCAACAGCAGAGGCTGCAAGAAAGTCGGGAGTAGCCAGAATCTGATAAAAGTGTCATAAGTCTGTTTCCGGATCGTGTCCGACAGATGATATACCATCGCCCTATTCAGTCAGTGAGTTGGGCGATGGTTTTTTTGATGTAAAATATTTCTTTTAAATTCAAGGAAAATCAGGCCATAAGCCCAGAAATAAAAGTATTTTTCACAGGGTATTTTCAAATGTTTTGTGGTACCATAATTATAGGAAGGTCTATATTAGACTAACGTGTTTGTAATTTAAACCACCTGCAGTGTATAAGGATATATACTGACGAATCCAGGGAAAGGAGGCAGAATATGATTAGTGCAATCGGCGGTATAAGTTCATATGATCTATACAGTTCAAGTATATCCAATATGTATCAGCTGATGCGTTATCAGTACGGCATCAACAAGACCGGTGCCTACGGCAGTACATCTAGGATTTCATCATTCTTAGGCACTACAGCAGCATCTGCTTCGTCCTCCGGTGTTGACAGAACACAAGCCTTTCTCAGTGCATATCAGACTGATGTAAAGAGTACGGAAAAAGCAGCTGACAAACTGAATTTCTTCAAGTCAGGCAATGTTTTTTCACAGTATACTTTAGGATCCTCCGATGAGGAGGTTGCAGAGATCGATACACATTCACTCAGGAAGTCCTCCAACTTCACAGTCAATGTACAGAATCTCGCAACAGAAAAAGATCCTGCACGTTATTCCATAACAGAGAACGGCAGAACCACACAGTATACTTCCGCGTCCAACACCATAAAGCTCGGCAATGCCGATGCCACCATGACGCTGAAGGGTACAGGAACCACAAACATTTACACCGGTGTTGATGAAGACAACATTGTATCAGCGATGAAAGACATGGTGAAAGCATACAACAACACCATGGAGACCCTTGCGGCAGGAAAGGATCTGGGATCCGGAGTACAGAAGCAACTCTCACGTATGTCCGGGAATATCGCAAACGGAACAGTACTCAGTATGGTCGGCTTATCCTACGATAAGAACGGCGATCTCAAACTGGATGAGGCGAGACTGAGATCTGCTCTCGAAAAGGATTATGATACCACCCGTGAACTGATCGGCGGTCAGTATGGTATCGCAACGACCCTTGGTGAGAGAGCGAGAACCACATTGTCAGAATCTGTATCTTCCATAGTGGGAACAACAACTGCTGTTTCCTCAGGATCATATGGCATGTCAGGATTATCTTCTCTGTTCGCAGAGGATGATCTCGGAAAGAACTATTTCAATCTGATGTATGACTTCTCAAAGAGTATGCCATACAGCTACACCAATTTTTACTCAGTGGGTTCATTGTTGAATCTCCTTGGATGATTTCATCCGAGTGCACGACACAACTAGTGAAGGGGAAGGCTTCAAGCCTTCCCCTTCGTATTTTATGATGCACGTCCGCTGTTTTATCTAATGCCGCAGACGTGCCTCTAAACCCTGTATTCTTATATCGTTTTCCTTTATCGATTCCGTTTTAAACTTCCTGATCAGGCCGTCATCTTCCACTCTATACCGCTGTTCAGGATCTTGTCTACTGCCTTCTCATATTTCTCTCCGAGCTGGGAATTCGCTTCCTTTAACTCTGAAAGTATAGCTTCAATGATGTTCTTATAGTCTTTATATCCTATGTAGTAAAGGTGAACATCTGTGGGAGATGTATCACGTCTGAATTCTATGAAGCTCTTCCACTTGAGAGTGGTAGTCCAGTTTTCCAGAAGATTACCGAATTCTATGGACAGGACCATGGTCTGTTCCTTATCATCCGAAGAGATCTCTTTTGCTTCAAGGAAAGGCTTTATATAGGTGTCATATATGATCTTTCCATCCAGATTGGTCTTAGGCGGATACTGTTTATACTTATCGACTTTTACGTTCTTGATGAAACAATATGTAGACCAGTTACCGTCCTGCAGATAGGTTACTGTGATGACTTTGTTGTTATGATTGGGCTGATAGATAACACAGATACCTTCATCGTAGTAGATGTACGAGGCACCGGCGGCATCATCTATTCTCATAACTGCCGGATCCTTCAGAAGCTCCTGCATTTTATCATCAAGCTTGGCCTTCACTGTAGGGTACTCTTTTTCTTTTTCTCTGCATGCTGAAAGACTAAGTACACAACATATCAAACAAAAAAGAAGAATAACGCTGTTTTTTATCTTCATATTTATTATCCCCTTTGTAATTTATCAGTCACTCTCTGTGGGTGAGCAAAGATATCATACCTTACTATAATTTCGTCAAAAATCCGGCGGAAAATAAGTGAAATTTTGATTATTGAGAATTAAGTCCTGATTATGGTATATTGTTGCCTATGAATTTTTACAATTACCTTCAGGAACATGATATCAGTCTCACTAGGCAGCAACAGCTCGCAGTAACTTCAACAGACGGAGCGGTGCTGCTTCTTGCTGTGCCTGGATCCGGAAAGACAACGGTTCTGGTTACGAGACTCGGTTTCATGATCTATGAAAAGCACATAGCACCTGAGCAGATACTTACACTTACATATACAGTTGCGGCTACCAGAGATATGTCCGAGAGATTTCAAAACCTGTTTGGTGATGAATATGCCGGAAGACTCGAATTTCGTACCATAAACGGTGTATGCGCACGCATAATCAATTATTTCGGAAAAAAGATAGGTAAAAATGCCTTCGATCTGGTCACAGACGACAGGATGACCTCAGAGCTCCTTGGTCATATTTACCAGCAGGTGCAGCATGAATATGCCACAGAAAGTGACCTTAAAGCAGTAAGGACCCTTATCACATATATTAAGAACATGATGTTAAGTCCCGAGGAAATAAAGAAGCTTGATGACACAAGTGAGCTTAAGATCTCGGAGATCTACAGATCATATCAGGAAGAGATGCGGAACAGCGGACTTATGGATTTTGATGACCAGATGGTATACGCTCTTATGATACTTAAAAGAAGTACCGAGACCCTCAGGTATTTCCAGTCAAAATATCCTTATATCTGCGTTGATGAGGCACAGGATACTTCAAAGATACAGCACGCCATCATCAGCCTCCTTTCAGAAAAGAGCGGCAATCTCTTTATGGTAGGTGATGAAGACCAGAGCATTTACGGTTTCCGTGCAGCCTATCCTGATGCACTGCTCAACTTCGAGAAGGAACATAAGGATGCAAAGGTCCTTCTGATGGAAGAAAACTTCAGATCACGTAAGTTCATAGTTGACAGTGCCCGGCATTTCATATCTCAAAATGTGCTGAGACATGAAAAGACCATGTTCACGAAAAGAACCGGAAAGGGCTCTGTACACAGCATTGAGCTGAAAAGCAGAAACGCACAGTACAGCTATCTGCAGAAGGTCGCAAAGGATTGCAGTACCGAGACAGCAGTTCTTTACAGGGACAATGAGAGCATACTTCCACTTGTGGATCTTCTGGAAAGAAACAATATCCCCTACAGAGTGAAAAATATGGATCTCAGCTTTTTCACCCACAGAACCATAAATGACATATCAAATGTCATAAAGTTTGCGGCAGACCCGTACAACGATGAGCTGTTCTTTCAGATCTACTATAAGCTGAAGACCTATCTTTCCAAGGCATTGGCAGCAGAAGCCTGCCAGCAGGCAAGAAAACACGGGCTCCCCATCATCGATGCGGCACTGAATTTCTGCAAGCTTCCTAAGGGGACAGAAACCAATCTTCTGGAACTGAGAACAAATCTCAAAAATCTGCTTGAGGACAAGGCTGATCAGGCCATAGGTCGTATAACACGTCAGATGGGCTATAACGATTATCTGGAAAGAAACAAAATAAGTGAAAGCAAGATCTTCATACTGAGAAGTCTTTCCTATCAGGAGGACAGTCCCCTGACACTGCTTGAAAGGCTGAAAGATCTGCAGCTGATACTCAAAGAAAAGAACAGTGATCAGGATTGTAATTTCATTCTCTCAACCATCCATAGCAGCAAAGGACTGGAATATGACACGGTCTACCTAATGGATGTTATGGACGGGATCTTCCCTCAGGAGGTACCGGATATAGCGTGGAAGAGCAGTGCCATCCGGAAGTCTTCCAGTGGAGAGGATCTCGAAAAGCTTGAGATCTTTGAAGAGGAACGTAGACTCTTTTACGTTGCTGTGACCAGAGCGAAAAATCAGCTCAACATATTTGAATATAAAAACGAGGATACTACATTTATAAACGAGCTTTTGGACAGAGGCTCAAGCTCTCATACGCATCATGGCGGAACTTCTCAGTTCTCTGCCAATGCATACACCGGAACTTCCTCCCGGAGATCTGACTTTAACTACGGCGGAGGTTTCAACGGTTCAGACCGCTTTAAAACGGATTTTGGTCCGGATGCTTATGACACTTCCGGATATTCCTCCCGCAGTACCAGGTATTCTCTATTCACTCCTCACGGCTACAGCGAACGGAATACCGAATCGGAAAAAGTCTTTTCAGAGTCCGATTACAGGGATTTCGTTGATTCTTTAGGTGAAGGTGTAAGAGTAAGACACAAAAAATCCGGAGACGGAACAGTGATATCCATGGACAAACGAAAAGTCACCATATCCTTCGACAAGGGAAAAGAGACCACCTTCCAGCTCCATTTTCTTTACTCACATGATCTTTTAAAACTGCTCTGATATCACAGGGCAGTTTTTTTATACGAAAAGACTTAAAAGAATATTTCATGAATTAAAATATATAAGATAATTTAATTAAATATTGTTTATACACATCATTAAAAACATTTCCATAACACTTGAAAACTTTACACTGTTACGCTTTGCATTCCTAAAGCAAATGTGTATAATCCAATAAGGAAATAAAGTAAAGGAATGGTTTTCATAATATGCAGTTATTTCAGCTTGTCTACAACTTCCTCTGGGGCGATCTCGTGACTATACCGCTTCCGGGTGGATCGACCCTGGGTCTGTCATTACTGGTTCTTCTTTTGATCCCTGCAGGTATCTTCTGTATGGTTATCACCAGATTCCTACCTGTACGCATGCTGCCGGAGATGATCAGGGTAGCATCGGAAAAAGACAATAACGGTGACAGTGATAAAAAGAGTAGTGTGTCAGGCCTCGAAACACTTATAGTTTCTACGGCAACCCGCGTTGGAATGGGTAACCTGGTCGGAGTAGTAGCTGCTGTTTCTGCAGGCGGAGCCGGTGCTGTATTCTGGATGTGGATCACAGCCATTATCGGTTCTGCAACAGCCTTTGTTGAAGCAACACTTTCCCAGATGTATAAGGAAAAGGATCCTCTTTACGGAGGCTACAGAGGTGGTCCTGCATACTATATTCATCATCTTTTTGCAGGAAAAAAGAAGAAGAGCATCATGGCTGTACTTTTTGCACTTTCAGGACTTCTCTGCTGGTGCGGTATCAGCCAGGTAATTGGAAATTCCGTTTCTTCGGCCCTTGAAAATGCTTTTAATGTACCGCCTCTTGCTACAGCCATCATTCTCTGTATCCCGGGTGCGTACATTGTTTTAAAGAAAAATGTCACAGTCAAGGTACTGGATATCATCGTTCCTGTTATGGCAGGCTTCTACATTTTCCTGACACTCTTTGTGGTTATAAATAATTTCTCAAGCCTTCCATCTGTATTTTCACAGATATTCAGAGAAGCCTTCGGCGCACGTCAGGCACTTGCAGGAGGTTTCGGTGCGGTTCTTATGAACGGTGTTAAAAGAGGACTTTTTTCAAATGAGGCAGGCTCAGGTTCAGCTCCCTGCGCATCGGCAAGTGCTGATGTTGATCATCCTGTAAAATCAGGTCTTCTTCAGGCTCTTGGTGTTTTTATCGACACCATCATCATTTGCAGCTGTACAGCATTTGTTATGCTCCTTGCACCGGCTGAGTTCACAAGCGGTCTTGGCGGCATGGACCTTCTTCAGGCAGCTATGCGCTACCACTTCGGAGAAGCAGGAGTTATCTTTATAGCTATAACACTCTGGCTGTTCTGTTTCTCGACATTTTTGGGCATTCTCTTTTATGCACGTTCAAATGTTGCATATATTTTCGGAGACAACTGGACATCCCAGACAGTATACAAGGCTGTAGCTCTTATCAATCTTTTTATCGGATGCCTTGCTGCTTATACCTTCGTATGGGATCTCGGAGATGTAGGCATCGGACTTATGACCATCTTTAATCTTATAGCCCTTATACCTATGTCGAAAGATGCTGTAAGATCACTTAGAGATTACGAACAGAGATTTATGGAAAATAAAAAAATTTCAGTTAAAAAGGCAAGCTGATCAGAACAGGCAGAAATGATAATAACCTCCTGAAGTCGATGATGGAAATTACCTGAGTCTTCTTCAGGAGGATTTTTGTTTGAAAACAGGTATAAGAATTAAAACATAACTGAAACATTACCCTGCTATGAAAGGATGATGGACTTCACGGGTATATTTCTTTACAATATGAATTATGAATATTTTTGAAAGTATAAAAAAAGAATTTACGATTCCAAATGCTTACGGGAACTGGAAAGTATATAGAAGAGAACTCACAGACCTTATAATTCAGGATGCGAAAAAAAGCCGGACAGCAGGAAAAAGCTGCGGTTCCCTTGCAGTTCTTGGGGCAGGTCCATGCAATGATCTGGATCTTCAAAGGCTGATCAGTCACTTCGGGAGTATAGACCTTATAGATGTGGACGTCGACAGCGTAAAGGAGGGACTCATAAATCAGGGACAGGAGCATTGTCCTTCTATACATATAAAGAAGGCTTCTTTAACGGGTGTTGAGCAGGAGCTTACGGAAAGATTTTTTAACAGGCTTTACATGTATCTGGTCGAGAAGGGAAGGTCTGTTACAGAAACGGATTTTATCGAGCGTTCTATCATGGAATTTAAACTGGTGGAACAGGATATGTTTAAAACCTCTGATGATTTTACTCATATTCTTCCAGAGAAAAGCTATGATATGGTCGTGGCGGCGGGGCTTCACAGTCAGCTGTGGAGTATTCTGTCCTACAGCTGGCATATTCTTTCCGGTAATGTCTCTGAACAGATATTGGGCGGCAGAACCATAGATCCTGAGCCTTTTCATGATCATATAAGGGAGGTCGATGATAAATTCATTCCCGTTATGAACGAGGCCATTCTTGGATCGGCGAAGGAGCGGGTGCTGTTTTCTTCCGAATATGATCCTAACTATCCTTCTGAAGGAGCATGGCAATGTATAAAGGATGTACGGCAGAGATACACAAGAGGAGATATAGAGCTTGATGAATCCACTCTGGAGTGGCCCTTTTATCCTGAACAGAGACGAAAATATACCATGTTGATTCAAGATATAAAAATGTGCTAAGATAATCCCTAAAGTTTTTAGAAACAGGAGTACTTATCGACATGGAGAATAAAAATAAGAAACGTAATATCATATTGATCGTGGCTATACTTGTAATCATTTTACTCAGCTTCGGTCTTTCAGCATATATCAGAAACAGTTCGAAACAGGGAAATGAAACCGAAACATCCGCATCGGTTGCTTCTTCGGAAAATGAAAGTTCTGAAAGCAAGGCTAAAGAGCTTCAGGTTGTTGTACAGTATGTTGATCGAGAGATCTTCAGAGCCCCGCTCAGCAAAGATGCCCTGTATATGATAAAAGACGGTGTTGTTTCGGAAGTTCCTGAAGGAACAACTCTCGAATCCATGGGGGATGAGGCGCTTGAAACCAAGCATCATATAAATCTCATGCAGGTAAAGGACAATTCCGTAGCTGTAATTCAGTCCAACTGCAGCAATCAGATCTGTGTTTCCATAGGAAAAATGACTGATACAGATTATGATTTCCCTATTACCTGCCTCCCGCACGGTCTTATCATCGTAGTTCAGTAAAAAGATAATTGAGCAGATATTCTTAAAAAATCATCAAAAATCACATTTTTTCAGCGCGGCAGTTTCAAACTGTTGCGCTTTTTTAATGTTTCATCGATCTGTTATCGTGCATTATATGAACATTATGTTCATTAAAATGACATAAATATATCATTTAAGATTTTTAACTACACTGTAACCGCTTTCAAATTGTTTTTTATTGTCGAATATGCTTAAATAAAAACGTATTTTATAAGTGCTTTAATAGGAGGCAAAATGAAAAAATTTCTTAGAGGCGCAATGGCCGTAGGTCTTGCTGCATCAATGACAGCCTGCGCATCACAGCAGGCTCCGGAAACCACAACAGCCGCCGCTACTGAAGCAGCTACAACAGCTGCTGCAACAGAAGCTGCCGCTGCAGGAAGCTTTGTTGCCGGTACATATTCAGGTTCAGAACAGGGCTTCGGTGGTAAGGTAACTGTTACAGTTACTACTACAGATACCGAGATCACAGATGTTCAGATCGAAGGTAAGGATGAAACACCAACCGTAGGTGGGGCAGCTCTTGAGGAGCTTGCAACTCAGATCAAGACAAAGCAGTCAGCTGAGATCGACGGTGTTTCAGGTGCTACATTAACATCAAACGGTGTTAAGGCAGCTGCAGCCGCAGCTATCGAGGCTGCAAAGAAGGGCGAGGCTACAGGCGCAAACGATGCTGAACTCGCTTTCACAGCAGGTACTTACACAGGTAAGGGAACCGGCTATAACGGAGATATCGCTGTTGACGTTACATTTGATGACGGCAAGGTAACAGCTATCGAAGTAAAGGAGTCAAAGGAGACTGAGCACGTTGGTGATGTTGCTTACGACATCCTCATTCCACAGATCATCGAAGCAAACGGAACAGGCGTTGACGGTGTTTCAGGTGCTACATTCTCATCAAGAGCTCTTAAGGAAGCTGTTAATGACGCAGCCGATCAGGCAGGTGTTACAAACAAGGATGCATTTACATCCAACACTGTTGAGGTTAAGGCTCAGGATGCTATCGAAGAGACTTACGACGTAGTTGTAGTAGGTGCAGGTGGAGCAGGTATCTCTGCAGCAGCTCAGGCAGCTCAGGACGGCAACACAGTTCTCGTAATCGAGAAGAACGCTGAGGTTGGTGGTAACACACTTGTATCCGGCGGACAGTATCAGTCAGTTATGCCTTACCTTGTATGGGATGAGAAGAATCCTGATGCAACAACAGGCAAGGGCTTCGACGGCAACGAGTACAACAAGGTTAAGTCAGTTCAGGGATGTATCGATGAGTTAAAGACCATCCTTAACTGGTCTGAGGATGAGTTCGATGCTGACTACTACAAGGATCACGAGTATGTAGCAGGTGATATCGAAGAGCTTTCAAAGCACGGTGTAGTTAAGGATTATCTTCCTACTCTCCAGGCTCTCAAGAAGGAGATCCAGGCATATCTTGATTGGGCACAGCCTAAGCTTGATGCAGGAACACCTGAGTCAGACCTTACTCTTTTCTCAACAATCAACCTTCACATCTTCCAGACATACTATGGCGGACTTCGTCAGAGCGCTGACAAGTCATCATGGATCTATGGTGATGTAGATCTCGTATCACAGTTCATCAACGATGGACAGGATATCAAGCCATGGCTCGAGTCAATGGGTTCAACATTTGTTGAGGACACACAGCCAACACTTATCGGTGCTCTTTGGTACAGAGAGAACCAGTTCATCGGTGCTAATGTTGATGCTGATGGCGACGGTAAGGAAGAAGAGTACGGCGGAAGATGGGGAACATACTTCATGGCTCCTATGACATCTTTCAAAAATGCTAACGAAGCAAACAAGATCATGACTCGTACAACAGCTGAAGAGCTCATTACAGAGGATGGTCGTGTAACAGGCGTTAAGGCTACTATGTTCGACGGAACACCTGTAACTGCACACGCAACAAAGGGTGTTATCCTTGCAACAGGTGGTTTCGCTGCAAACATTGCAAAGGTTGTTGATACTAACGAGTACTGGTCAAGCGAGTTCCTTAACGATAAGCTTGAGACAACAAACCGTTCATCACTTCAGGGTGATGGTATCAAGATGGCAGAGGGTGCAGGCGCTGCTACAACAGGTGAGGGCTTCACACAGCTTATGCCTATTTCATGGGTAGACAATGGTGACCTTGCATTCGGTGGCGGAGACTACGCTATCTACATCAATCCTACAACAGGCAACCGTTTCGTAGATGAGACTTCAGAGCGTGACGTTCTTTCACTTGGTGAGTTCAAGAACGGTATCGAGTGGAAGGGCCACAAGGGCGTATTCATCGAGATCGCTAATGCAGCAGTTCCTATTCCTGGACCATACCTCTACAAGGACGAGGACGTTGAGGGAAGACAGTATGTAAGAACAATCGGCGAGCTTGCTGATCTCTTCAAGGAGATCGGTCTTGAGACTGATGCTGATGCTGTAATCGAGACAATCAAGGATTACGATCAGGCTATCATGTCCGGCAAGCAGCCTAAGGATGTTACAAAGAAGCAGTTCTCAGCTCTCATCGGTGATGCAGAGAAGAACGACAACGGTTCATACAAGGCTGATACATACAACCTTGATGACGCTAAGCTTCGTGTACGTCTCATGGCTCCTTCAACACACCACACAATGGGTGGTATTTCTGTTGATGTAAACCGTCACGTACTTGATAAGGACGGAAAGGCTATCGATGGACTTTACGCAGCCGGTGAGGTTACCGGAGGCATCCATGGTGGTAACCGTCTCGGCGGTAACGCTATCACAGAGATCTTCGTTTCAGGACGTACAGCAGCTAAGGCTGTTACAGCTGATAATAAGTAATCTAAATCTTATTAATATTTTTAAAGCACAGGGATAAAATATTCAGGGAACATGTCGAAAGGCATGTTCCCTGATTTTTTTTATATATAAATTCATTCATGATGTGTATAATAGGAAAATGCCTGGCTGCCCCCACTTCGGGCTACTGTCAGGTTCATAAAATATTAATTCGAGGTAACATATGAAATGTCCAAAATGCAATTCAGACATTCCTGATAATTCAAGGAACTGTCCAAAATGCTTTACACCTATAATCAAGATAAAGCCCATGAGAGTCTGCACCAACTGTGGTAGTGAGGTTCCCGATGATGCAGATACCTGTCCAGGCTGCGGAAGAACAGTAAAAAGAAAAGCACACCAGACAGGCTCCTTCAATTCTGAAACTGATAGACGTAATGATACAACAGGCTTTTCGGCAGCATCTGAAGCCCGTAGTTCTTCAGGTAACAAAATTTTAAATGAGCTGAAAAGAGACAGGTATGCATGGCTTCAGGCAGTTCTTCCGGGAACACTGGCCCTCTTATACCATCTTCTGATACTTAGAAATAACATAAGCTTCAATCTCGTAAACACCTTCATCATATATGAGGCCCTTGTTTTCTTTTTTGGTTACAGTGATATCAGGGAGCTGAATAGAAGGCCTGAAATGATGGAAGGTCTCGTTTACAGTGAAAAATTTGTATATATGACTTATTTTCTGCCCACCCTCAGCTTATGGGACAGAAGACTGCTTCCAGGGATGAACAGAAAAGCATTGTATCCTTTGATACATACAGTGATATTCACACTTCTTATCATAAGTATCATGTTCACTATGGATATAAGAGCAATATCACAGGCCAATCCGATATAAAAAGGTCCATGTACCTGTTCATGCAGGCACACAGACCGAATAAAAAACAGTGAGGGGCACATATACCCCTCACTGTATATTTAGTTTGAAAAGATTCTTACCACTGAGACCATGGTACCGTATTCAGTGTGCTTTACTGTTGTGGTGGTGACAGAACCGTCCTCATTTACAACAGTAGTGGTTCCATCTCCGTTCTGGGCAGCTGCAGTGGCGTTCTGAACCTGCTGTCCTGCATTTGCGGCACCGGCCTCAGTTGAGGTGTCAACATTGGTATATCCTGTATAGGAAACACCCTCAGGTGTTACACCGTTTACCTGGCTGATATTCCCGCCCAGGATGGCAGATACAGATTCTGATGAAGATGCATGAGCCGGAGATGTGTTTCCGTTACTTACGAAGATCCCTGAACTTGTGGCTCCGCCTGTTATCTCATCGATGGTTGCAGGAACAGTCACGGTAGAAGCGATGTTTTCTGCAGATGCCGGATAAACCTGTGTAAAGTTCTGAACCAACCTGTCGATATAATCATATGTGTATGGAGCATAGGCCTTCAAAGTATCAGGGTCTGTACAGTAAAGACCGAATGAACCGGCGAAATATTCATTGGCATCTGTTTTTTCATACTTGGTGACAGGTGCAGTATTACGCTCATACATGTATATGCCTTTAAATTCATCAGTATCGGAAATGTACTTCTTTCCATCCTGAGTCAGATAAAAAATGATATCTCTGAACCGCATGGTCTTTACAGAAGTCCCTTCATCCGTAAAGCAGATATCATCAAAAAAATGTCCCATCTCGTGGGTGATGGCCTCAGCTGCGCCATAATCCCTGTTCGTAAGGATTATCTTGGCCTGATGACCTTCCTGTCCGGAATAGGCCCCCAAAAGGTCGTTTATGGACTTTGTGGTCTCAAAAAAGTAAATGCTGTTTCCCAGATCCTCATAATACTGACGTATGGAGGCTGGAATCATATTATACTGATAGGTAACAGCCTGTATCTGTTCGTTGGTGACGGTAAATCCGAGATCCGCGATAGGAATAGCGGCAAAGGATGTGAACCCCGATACCGCAGAGATCACAGCTGCGGATACTGCTGTAAAAATTCCGGTCCTGATACTGTTTATGTTAATGTTTAGCAATTTAGTCCTCCTGAATGAAACACTTATATCTAAAGATTTATCGGCTCATTGATGAACTATTTATAATCCTTATTTGTGTTCATTTTATGATATTTTATTGAAATATTTTATAACAGTTTACATAGAAAGAGAGTACCATGTCTACTATTGAGATCAAACCCGACTATTATGATGATTTTCACTGTATAGGAGGCGAATGTTCCTTCACCTGCTGTCAGGAGTGGAAGATATCGGTTGATCGGGATACAAAAAAGAGATGGCGGTCCATAACCGCCCCCGAAGATCTGAAGCAAAATGAACGCCTGCCTGAAGGTTTAAGCGAACATTGCAGTCTAAATCATTTCATCAAAAAAGTTGATGATACGGATGTTATCGGCCTTCTTCCGAACATGAAATGTCCGTTTCTGGAAGGTGACCATCTGTGCCGTCTCGTAAAAGATCACGGAGAAGAAGTACTTTCCGTGACCTGTCATGAATTTCCGAGAGAAACTCACAGCTTCTCTGATCGTACCGAAAGAGCTCTTGTCTCATGCTGCCCGGAAATAGTGGACTGCTGGAATGAAAGAAAGGAACTTGGCTTTACAGGACTTGATATCAGAGATCCTGAAGCCTTGAGAAACGCCCCTGAGAACGATACCCTGAAACTCACAAGGGATCTCATGATGTTCCATCTTTCAGATAAAAGTTCAGATAACCGTACAAACCTTCTTACTGCATTTTTCATTCTTATGGATATCTACAGTAAAGGTTCTGTAGATGCTATAGAAGATTATACTGATCCCGCGTCCATCAGGAAACTGAAAGATTCCATCGTGAACCTTGAACGCGATGCCGAAGACTCTTTAACAGAGCGTAACGAACTTTTTCTTGATATGACAGAGAACTATGCAAGAGAAGGCCGTTATACCTCATTTCTCAAGCCTCTGCGGGATGCAGCTGAGAACTTTAATGCAAATGATCTGAAGGAATTCCAGACAGTTATCTCTTCATATGAGACATTGCTTCGTAACTACCTGGTTTCAGAGACCTTTTCCAATCTTCTGATCCCCGGGATGGACCTGAGAGACATGGTCCTTCAGTTTGAATGGATGATGATGGAATATGCTTCTATAATTCATTCCTTGTACCTTCAGTGGATATCATCCTCTGAGCATGAGCTTACATATGAAACAGTCAGGAACATGATAGTTCTTATATCCAGACTCACAGGTTATGATGCCTCCGATATAGAAGAGTACCTGACAAACAGTTTTGAATCTGCCATATGGGACTTTGGATACGCAGATTATCTCCTGGGATAAAACCGATGACCTCCGGGGTGTGACAGTTTCTGTATCACACCCCGGAGGTCATTTGGGTAATGAGATTTATGAAGCAATATCGTATGTCTGATCAGCCGAATGTATAGCTGTAAGGATTATAGTTGGATACCCATACACCTGCGGAATTCACATAGTATCCGTCAGGAGTAGTTGTGTTCGTGAGCATGGCACCGTCAGCACCGCAGTAGTAGTACTGATTGTTCCAGTATATCCATCCTGTCTTCATATAACCGCTTGTGTTGAAGAAATAATACTTTCCGTTAATGAGTTGCCAACCGTTGGATGTCCATGAACCATCGGCATTTCTGTACCACCAGCCGTACTGATCAAGTATCCACTGACCACCGGTTGAATTTACAGGAGAATTGGCATAAGCGGTATTACTGTAGAATGTAGTTCCTGTCAGTCCGGAAACATATGAACTTGAAGAAGAACTGGTGCTGCTGTTGATGCTTGCGTCATATGTGGATTTAATAGAAGCTGCAGCCGATTCTGTCACATAAAGATCATCGGATTCAACCCATGAACCCTTGTGGGAACTTGTGTAAATGGCGCGTACTTTGTAAGAGTAGGTACCTGCCTGTGTAAACAGATTTGCAAAGCTGTAGTAGCTGTTAGTAGTGGTAACGGTATTTAAAAGTGTACTTCCGCGATAAAGCTTTACTTCATATTTCTTTGCACTTTCTGCATTGCTCCAGTCCGCTATACCATAGGCTGTCTGCCAGTAGGCATCGTCGATAGTAAGATCAAGTGAACTTGACCAGTCTGTATAAACTTCATCAAGATCATCCAGAGTGTAAACGATAGTGAGATAGCCGTGGCCGCTTCCTCCGGAAACAGATGTTACGGTACCGGCATCACCTGTTACTGTAACAGTGGATTTGCTTATGTCCCACTTATACTCATCATCATCCTCAAGGGCAAGCTTTATCTGAACCTTTGGATTATCATCTGCATCCCATCCGTCACTTGGAACATTGGTAATGGTGGCACTGTGAACATCATAAAGAGTAGAGTTTGTAGTTACCTCTACATCACTGGATGTGGAACCTATGGATAAGTCAGTGGTCACCTTTATCTTGACTGAAGAAATAGCAGTTCTGGTATCAGCGGCATATGATGGAACAGCCATAACAGCTATCATGGAAACAGATGCCAGAACCACCGCAAGTTTTTTGAAACTAAACATTGTAATCCTCCTGAGATCTTCTGATGTAGTGTCAAATATTCAATGAATATGCAATCTGCTGACCCTTCATCATTATATTTCATTCATACGTGAATCGGTTTTATGCCGTAATGATATCAGTACACGCTGAACTGAAACTGAAAAATACTGACACTTTCTATGACTTCTTTTCTGTGAAATACAAATAGACAATTTTCTGAAAACTTAAGTATAATCTTTTTCGGAATATTGTCGGTAATTAATGATGTAAGTACATCATAATCCATTTTGAACAATCATATTAAAAGATAAGTTGAAATATACATTACAAAATAGGACAAAAAGAAAGAAATTATGAACTTTAGTAAAAGAATTCATAGGTTTTTATTATTGCTTTGCTGTTGCCTGTTCCTGACGCTTTTTTCAGGATGCACGGTAACAGAAAATCCGGAGATTGATGTAAAAAAAGGGCAGGTTGAAACCACTGCCGCAGCTATCGTTTCTGAAGACGGAAGCTACACAACAAAGGAAGATGTTTCGCTCTACATATATACTTTCGGGCACCTTCCTTCGAATTTCATCACGAAGTCGGAAGCCAGAAAGCTGGGCTGGAGAAGCGGAGGACTGGACAATTATTCATATGGCAAATGTATCGGAGGTGACGTTTACGGAAACCGTGAAGGTTCGTTGCCTTCAAAGAAAAAAAGAAGATACTACGAATGTGACATCGACACTCTCCATGCAAAAGAGCGGGGAGAGAAGCGCATTATTTTCTCAAACGACGGACTAATTTACTATACAGAGGATCATTATACAAGCTATGAACTTCTGTATGGAGACCCATCATAGTTACAGTTAGGTTTATATCATTTGTGGCAGGGATGCCGAAAAATATCGGAGGAACGTATGAAATATTTTCTTGATCTATCAGATGTAACTGATCGCGACGAATTATATGATGCCATCGAAGATCAGTTGCCTGTTCCTAACTACTTTGGAAGAAACCTCGATGCTCTTTATGATGATCTGAGCGAGGTGATCGATGATTGTACTTTGATCGTAAAGAACTTTGAAGAATTTGCTGAACATGATCCACAGTATTTCAAAAAATTCAAGCATACGCTAAAGGATCTGATGGTGGAAATACCTGATTTCTCTGTTCGGTTTTCTTCTGACGATGAGGAATCGGAGGATGAGGAGGATTATGACAACGGAGAGGAGTCAGAGTACGACTACAGCGGAGACGATTATTCAGATCCTGACGATAACTACAGTGACAGTGATGGATATGATAAAATGGACGTCAACGAATAGACAATATAGATATTCAATAAAAGGAAGGAGAACTGCAGAGATGCAGTTCTCCTTGGTTTTTACAAAGAAATCTATCAGATAAAACCAACCTTACAGACCATGCTGTGTATACATGCATATCGCAAGGTCATACAGCCTCCTGTACCAGATCTCTCAGAGACTTGGGTCTAACACTCCGGTTATTTGTTCTTTCAAGATTATATGCCTTAAGCACCGTATCAAACTTATCATATGGTACAGGTCTGGAAAAATAAAAACCCTGGAAAAAATCACAGCCGTTTATCTTGAGAAAAGCTGCCTGTTCCTGTGTTTCCACTCCCTCTGAAATGACCTGCATGTCAAGTCGCTTCGCCATCTCTATAACAGAATCTATGATGATCTCAGACCGTATGAGATCTTCGGTGTCCTGCAGAAATCCCATATCCAGCTTCAGTACATCCGCATGAAAGTTCTTAAGAAGAGTGAGAGAAGAGTACCCGCTTCCGAAATCATCTATCTCAATGGAAAATCCTGCCTTATGGAGCTTCGAAATAAGATCTATGTAAAGCTCAGGATTGTCTACAAAACTGCACTCTGTGATCTCAACATTCATCTTGCTGGGAGGTATATCATACTTTTGAACCAGACCGACGAGTATAGTCGCGATATCAAGATAATAAAGATCCTTCGGTGAGATATTGACAGAAAGACTCAGGTTACTTTTCTCAGGATCATCCTTCCATTCACTCAGAAGCCTTGCGGCCTTATCCCACATGTAAAGATCCAGTTTCCATATAAGTTCGGAATCTTCAAGTATACTGATAAAATGAGACGGACTGAGAATGGTCCCGTCTTCAAGCATCCATCTGGCCAATGCTTCTGCGCTGATGATCTCACCCTTGGTGTTTGCCTGTGGCTGAAGGTACATGAGAAAACGTTCGTCCTTAAGTGCACTGTCAAATTCACTTATGATCTTTTTGCTGTAGAGACGTTCCTCCATGATAGACTCGTCATACCATGCCATGGAAAAGGGCTCATCGATCTTTATGGACTTAAGAGCAAGCTTCGCTCTGTCACACATGGAGAGAACCTCCATCTCAGGATCGGTTATCTCATATATCCCCAACTGAAAATGCATACTGAATGCGGCATTGTCTACCAGCTCGGAGCACGCCTTTCCCATACTTATGAAAAGTTCGTCATCAAATTTATCTTTCCGAATCAGAAATACGAACTGATCAACATGAAGCTGATCGAATACTTCAAAAAATCCCCCATGTTCGACGATAAGTTTCTTCATACATCGCAGGATCTCATTCCCCTTCTGAAATCCAAACACCTGATTCACCAGCTTGAAATCCCTGATATTTGATCGTACAAGAAGATAACGCTTATCAGGATTATTGCACAGAACATGCCTGATCCTCTCCACGAACATAAAACTATTCAATTTACTCTTATCCATACAACTATCCTTCCCCTAAAATGCATCAGGTCAAACCCTCATTTTAACCATGACGCCATATCTTAAAACATAATATGTTTTATCGCGTAACCTCCCTGAATACGCCACACATATATGAATTAAATATCACCCTAAAAATACTGAATTCAAAAAAAATCAATGTTATAAGATACCATTACTATTTTAAGTTAAAGTTAGTTACTCAGGCAACCGACTTGTATCATTTAGTTAATATAAGTATATCAGTCGCTTGCGATATAAGTTTCACTTATAGTAAGTATTAGTGCAAGCTGTAACGGATAATCTTGAAATGTTTTTTTTAGAATACTGATACGATTGATTTATGCCTCCTTTACAGCCTTGTTTATCGTATTCAGAACCCGCTTCTTGTCACCTGACCAGAGAGGTGCGATCAGTATCTTCTTGGGTCCGTCTCCTGTGATCCTGTGGACCACGGTCTCTTCGGGTAGCAGCTTCAGACATTTGATAAGGATAGAGCAGTACTCTTCCAGAGAAAGCACATGAAACGGGTTTCTCATGTATTCATCACCCAGCTTCGTACCTTTCAGTATATGAAGAAGCTGAAGCTTGATACCGTCAAGAACAGGATGGAGATCTGAGAGATATTTCACAGTGGCGAGAATATCATTTTCGCTTTCCCATGGGAAACCTACGATGACATGAACTATGACAGCGAGACCGGCAGCTTTCAGCCGTCTGTAGCTGTCTTCAAACACAGGCAGAAGATACCCTCTGTTTATCCTTCTTGCAGTATAATCATGTACAGATTGAAGCCCAAGCTCAACCCATATTTTTTTATGATATCTTTCCTGAAGTTTTTTGAGCTCTGAAATCATTTCATCACTTAAACAATCAGGTCTGGTTCCGATGGAAAGAACGATCACTCTTTCATCCCGGATGGCTTCTTCAAATAAACCGATAAGCTTGTGTGTGTCGCCGTAAGTGTTGGTATATGACTGAAAGTAGGCTATAAACCTATGCCCGGATCCCTTAGGGAGTTTGGCTTCGACCCGCTTTATACCGATAGCTATCTGTTCGCTTATGGGCAGAAGAGGTGCGGCAAAATCACCTGAACCGCCCTCTGAGCAAAAGGTACAGCCACCTCTCGAGATGGTACCGTCTCTGTTTGGACAGGAACAACCTGACTGAAGTGAGATCTTATAGACCTTCTGACCGTAAATTCTTTTTAAATAATCTGATAGAGATAAATAATACATAAACTAAATTATATCATTTCAAGTTCAAAATAAAATTGGTAGAATATGTATAAATTATGTATCCACAATAGGAGTTTTTAAGTATGAAAAAGAAATTCAGATTTAAACTATTGATGATTTTTGCCCTTTTGTTAGTGATATCAGCATTTACACTAAAGGGCTTTGCAGATTTCGGAAGCTATTCCGGGGACTCCGACTACGGTTCAGACAGCTGGAGCAGCAGCGATTCAAGCTGGAGCAGCAGTGATTCAAGCTATGGAAGTTACAGCTACTACGGTGGTTCCGACAGCTCAAGTGACGGATTCTTCTGGGACATAGTGTTTCCTTTTATAGTGCTTATAATTGCAATCATATTCATCATAAAACGAGGCAGTACGAAACGTATATCAGATACCGGTCATAGTCAGCCTGTCAACAATATGGCTCAGAGCAAGGGACGGCCGATTTCCGAATATACAAGCATCGATCCGGGCTTCGATTCGGCAGAGCTTGCTGCCAAGCTTTCCAATGTCTATGTGAAGCTTCAGAATGCATGGCAGGACAAGGACCTTTCACCTGTACGTCCATATCTTACGGATGACTTCTATGCACAGATGGATCGTCAGCTGACAGCTATGAAGAACAGAAATCAGACCAACTATGTGGAGAGAATAGCAGTTCTCAGTGCAGAGCCAACTACCTTCTATCAGGAGAATGGTATGGATCATATCATAGCTACACTTAAGACACGTATAGTTGACTATACTCTCGACGACAGAACAGGAGCTCTGGTATCCGGTAACAAGACAAAAGAAAAGTTCATGACATATGAATACGATCTCTGCAGAAAGAGCGGTATAACGACTCATACCAACAAGGGTCTCAACTCTGTTGTATGTCCTCACTGCGGAGCACCTCTTGACATTAACCAGACCGCCAAGTGTCCATACTGCGGATCTGTGATCACTATTGTCAACGAAGACTGGGCTATCAAGAGTATCAAGGGAATTTCACAGCGCACAAGCTGAAAAAGAGGTTAATGCTTCATGTCATCACAACAGCGTAATTTTTTCAGATCTATATACAAAAACATCCTGGTCACTGTCAAATGGATGTTTTTCGGAGCTGCATCAGGTGTACTGGTGGGGACAGTATCATCCTACTTTGCAAAAGCCATAGCCATGGCTACCGCTTTTCGTACAGCTCATCCATATATACTTTTTCTTCTGCCGCTGGCAGGAGTATTCATCGTATATTTTTACACCCTGCTGGGTGCCAGGACCCCGAAGGGAACCAACCTTGTTCTGGATGCCATCCACAACGGACAAAGAGTTCCTTTTCGTATGACGCCTCTCATCATCGTTTCCACAGTTGTGACCCATCTTTTCGGAGGATCAGCAGGACGTGAAGGAGCAGCTCTTCAGGTCGGAGGATCTCTCGGCAATGCCCTCGGGCATGTTCTCGGTTTTTCGGAAAAGGACCGTCGCCGGACCATAATGTGCGGAATGAGTGCATCTTTTTCCGCACTTTTCGGAACCCCGCTGGCAGCAACCATCATGCCTATAGAAGTCAGTACTGTGGGGATCATGTACTACTCGGCACTGGCTCCCTGTGCCATTGCCGCACTTACAGCTCATTTTATTGCCGAAAGGATAAACCCGGGTTCAGAAGCTGTGATGAAACTTTCCGGTGTCATTCCGTTCACATGGAAGACCGGTGCCTACACCATACTTTTCGCCATATTATGTTCTCTTGTTGCCATACTTTTTTGTGCAACACTTCATGAGACGAAAAATCTGGCTAAAACAACCATCAAGAACTCATATCTCAGGGCAGTGGTATGCGGAGCCATAGTCATCGGCATGACTCTGATGGTTGGTTCACAGACATACAACGGTGCAGGAGGAGATATCATCGCAGCCTGCATAAATGACCCGAAGATCCGGATTCCGGCGTACGCCTTTCTTCTGAAGATGCTCTTCACAGCCATAACCCTGTCAGGCGGTTTTCAGGGTGGTGAAATAGTTCCGTCTCTTTTCATAGGGGCCACCTTCGGGTATGTCATTGCAGGCTTCTGTCAGATCTCACCTGTGATGGGTGCAGCTCTGGGAGCGGTTCTGGTTTTCTGCGGCGTAACGAACTGTCCTGTAGCATCCATACTTATAGGTTTCGAGCTGTTCGGATTTGAAATGTCTTCCTACCTGCTTCTTGGGGTAGCGGTGACGTATCTTTTCTCGGGACATTACAGCCTGTACGGTTCACAGAAGATAAAATTCAACAAGTACGAGCCTGAGGTAATAGACAGAAATGCTCATTAAAAAAACTGCGGTATGTCAAAAATGACATACCGCAGTTTTTTAATTACTTATTTTCAGCCTTCCAATGCCTTCTCATCTATGGCGAGCTTGATACAGCCCATGATACCCTGATCATCATTCAGCGATGCAGGAACGATATAGTGGTCCATATCCGCAATTTCGGAAGTCTTTATATAGCCGTTGAGCATTTCGGCTGTTTTCTTTCTGATGAGCGGGAAGAGCTGAGTCTGGTGCATTACGCCTCCACCGAGAATGATCATCTTAGGGCTCATAACGAGAATTATATTCATAAGCGCCTGAGCTATATAATAGGCCTCCATCTCCCAGACCTTTTCATCATCCTTGAGCTCTATGCCTTTCTTTCCGAATCTCTCTTCGATGGCAGGTCCTGCCGCAAGTCCTTCGAGACAGGTACCATGGAAAGGACAATGTCCCTTGTATGTGTCTCCCGGATACGGAACCATCTTCATGTGTCCGAGCTCAGGATGAAGCATTCCATGAAGGAGTTTTCCGTTAGACATGATGCCTCCGCCTATTCCGGTTCCTATGGTGATGTAGACCGCATCGGAAAGTCCTTTGGCCTGCCCATAGGTCACTTCACCGAGAAGAGAACCGTTTACATCCGTATCAAATCCTACAGGTACTCCCAAGGCTTCCTTCATGACTTTTACGATATTGTAGTTTGCCCATTTAAGCTTTGGAGTGGTAGTGAAGCTTCCGTAAGTCTTCGATGAACGGTCGAGATCTATAGGACCAAAAGCTGCGATTCCGAGAGCTTCGATCTTCTTATCCTTAAACCATTCTATGATCTTCGGTATCGTTTCCTCAGGTGAAACTGTGGGGATCGATGTCTGCTCCAGTATCTTTCCGTTTTCATCACCGACAGCACAGACCATTTTGGTTCCGCCTGCCTCAAGCGCTCCATATAACATATACTTTACCTCACATTTAAGTATTGATCCCTTCACCGGCTTTGCAGAAAAAGAGCTGTATGATAAATGCAGAACCGACGAAAAAAACTCTGTATTACCTGTCCAAATCGATTGTAAAAGAGTCAATTTGAAAAATCAATCCGCATATTTAGCTCGTAAACCACTTTACTGACATTATCCCTAAAAAAGTAAAACATATTTCGTTAGAAATCCCATTTACAAAGATTGAAGCCATAAAAATTGTTTTTTATAATCAAAGAAAGTGTAGCAAAAATTTTCATGAGAGGACTGATGAAACAGGTGTAGGCATTAACATCCTCACATGAAACAATCAGAAGAAAAGGAACGCCATAAAATGTTTAAAGATATAAAAACAGATAAGGTATTTAAAGAGAGACTTGATGTACACATGGATGAGCTTAAATGGCTCTATAGTGAACTTTATCATAATGATACTCAGGCCTTCGACTATTTTCTGACCATGCTCTACAGATATTACGAGGAGCGTGATCCTGATCTCAGGGAGTGGGATGAAGCCAGAGAGCTGGTGCCTGACTGGTATCATGGTAATGAGATGCTCGGCATGCAGATGTATGTAAACTGCTTCAACAAGACTCTGAGGGGGGTAAAGGAAAAAATCAAATATCTGAAGGAGAGCGGATCCAATTATATCCATCTCATGCCCCTCCTTGAAAGTCCTAAGGGAAGATCCGACGGAGGATATGCGGTGTCTGATTTCAGGAAGGTATCCCCTGAGCTCGGAACCATGGATGACCTGAAGGATCTTGCGGAAGAGTGCCATAGAAACGGAATGAGCGTATGTATGGATTTCGTCATGAATCATACCTCGGAGGATCACGAATGGGCACGCCGAGCAAGAGCAGGAGAACAGGAGTATCAGGACAGGTATTTCTTTTTTGACAACTGGTACATCCCGAACGAATTCGAGAAAACCGTTCCTCAGGTATTCCCCACAACAGCTCCCGGCAACTTCAGCTGGTGCGAGGAAGCCCACAAGGTGGTCATGACCACCTTCTATCCGTACCAGTGGGATCTTAACTATGGAAATCCCACTGTCTTCAATGACATGACCGCGAACATGCTGAATCTATGCAACCACGGCATAGACATCATAAGACTTGATGCAACTCCCTATATCTGGAAATCTCTGGGAACCACCTGCAGAAATCTTCCTCAGGTCCACACGCTGGTACGAATCATGCGTATAGCATCGGAGATCGTGTGTCCCGGAACACTTCTTCTCGGAGAGGTGGTCATGGAGCCAAGTAAGGTCGTACCATACTTCGGAACAGTGGATAAGCCCGAATGTCACATGCTTTACAATGTTACGACCATGGCAAGTACATGGCACACCGTGGCGACCCAGGATGTGAGACTCATGAAGCATCAGCTGGGACAGATCTTCGCACTTCCGAAACAGTATGTTTTCCTTAACTATCTGAGATGCCACGATGATATAGGATGGGGACTTGATTACGACTATCTGAAGCAGTTCGGTATAAAAGAAATAGAACATAAGAAATTTCTGAATGACTATTTCTGCGGTTATTTTTACGGTTCGGATTCAAGAGGAGAGCTCTATAACAACGATCCGCTTCTCGGTGATGCGAGACTATGCGGAACAACTGCCTCCCTTTGCGGTATAGAAGCAGCAGAATACGAGAACAATCAGTGGAAGCTTGATATGGCTATAAGACTTGATGTGATGCTTCATGCCTTCCTCCTTACCCAGAGCGGAATACCCATAATCTATTCAGGAGATGAAATAGGTCAGCTTAATGATTACAACTATCACAGTGATCCTGAAAAGTGGGATGACTCAAGATATCTCCACAGAGGAGACTTCAAATGGGATGAGGCAGGAAAGAGACGTTCCACAACTTCACGTCAGGGCAGACTATATAAAATGATCCGTAAGCTGGAAAAGCTTCGTGCAAAGCATGATGTGTTTGAGACAGGAGCAGATTGCTGGATAGTAGAGACCTATAATGATCACATACTCGGTATAGGACGATATTACCGGGGAGAAAAACTGATCGCTCTTTTCAACTTCTCCGATCATGACGAGACAGCATGGATAAATGAGGTGGAAGATTATATGGACATGCTGACAAACAAGCCGCGTCCCGCAAAAGCAGTAGGCATACCTGCAAGAGATTTTGCATGGCTCATTACAAAATACAGATAAAGTGGCTTTTAAGGATTGTCTATTGCATACATTATCCCGCATACTGCATTGTGCACATAGAAAATAGCCTCAATTGGATTTTTTTTGAAATTTTATTGAAATTTTTAGTGAATTTATTATCGAAGTCTGTTAGTATTAGTCATGTGTCAAACGCATGACATATTTTGATTAACAGTTATGCCTGATCAGTTCTGAAAAAACAACATAAATGATCCAATGCATATAGAAAGATGGTCTCAAACATGAATAAGAAACTCATTTTTGTGGATATCGACGGCACACTGACTCCTGCAGGAACCAATGTTCCTCCCGACAGTGCTGTTGATGCCATTAGAAAAGCACAGAATAACGGTCACCTGGTCTTCCTGTGCACCGGAAGAAATTACGATATGCTGAAGCCTGTACTTAAATACGGTTTCGACGGTCTCGTAAGCTGTTCCGGAGGTTATGTGACCTGTGGCAGGGAGGTCCTGTATGACTGTCCTATGAGTAAAGAGCAGCTTGATACAGCCCTTGAGTCCCTGCACAGAAACGGAGTCTTCTGTACCATAGAAGGAAAAGACGGCTCCTTCGGTGATTCTGATCTAAAGGATTTTCTGGACAGTACAGATGGAGGAAACTCAGAGATAGAGCGCTGGAGAAAGGCCCTTAGTGAAAACCTGGGCATCAGACCCATGAATGACTATGATGGTCAGCCCATCTATAAGGTGGTCATCATGGCCAGAGAAGCTTCACAGATAGATGAGTGTAAAGCTCTTCTCGATAAGGATTTCAACTTCGTCATTCAGGATGTTCCGGCACATGGCTGTGTAAACGGTGAACTCATTAACAGAAAGTTCGACAAGGGAAGAGGCGTAAGACTCATCGCCGAACATCTCGGTATCCCGATAGAGGATACAATCGGTTTCGGTGACAGTATGAATGATCTCGAAATGATAGAAACAGTAGGTGTATCTGTCTGTATGGCAAACGGCTCCGATACACTGAAAAAGCTTTCGGATATAGTGTGTCCCGCTGTCACAGAAGACGGACTGGCGAAGGCATTTGCAGATCTTAACCTGATCTGAGATTAAAGATCAAGCACAGGATCCTGTAAACCGGATCAGAAGGTGCTTCGAAAGGCAAAATCGTACTTTTCTGCTGAGGGAGACAGCAGATCAAATAATTCACTTTTAGCGAGGTAAAAACAATGGCACTAGATTACAGAAAATGTGCGCAGGAAATCGTGGACCATATAGGCGGCCGCGATAATGTCGCTCAGGCAGCGCACTGCGCAACAAGGCTCAGACTTGTAATTAAAGATAACAGTAAAGTAGATAAGGAATATCTTGATAATGTCGAAGGCGTTAAGGGTATGTTCGAGTCTAACGGTCAGCTTCAGCTGATCATCGGAACAGGAACCGTAAACAAGGTTTATGATGAATTCCTCAGCATCACGGGTATGACCGCAGCAACCAAGGATGATGTGAAGGCGGCTGCAGCTGCAAAGCAGCCTCTCTGGAAGCAGCTCCTGAAGCCTATCGGTGATGTTTTCGTTCCCATCCTTCCTGCCATCGTAGCTTCAGGTCTCATGATGGGTCTCGTTGAGGCTCTCGGAAAGATACCAGGGCTCAACTTCGCAGGCACAGACTGGTACTCCTTCCTTGACATGGTAGCCAACACGGCCTTTGCTTATCTGCCTGTAATAGTTGCCATTTCAGCTGCAAGAGTATTCGGCGGAAACATTTTCCTCGGTGCGGTAATAGGACTTTTGATGATACATTCAGCCCTTACGAACGGCTGGTCAGCAGCTGACGGATACGGTGTCTGGTATCTCTTCGGAAACATAAGGATCACAGACAGTTATTCACTCCTTCAGATAAACCAGCTGGGTTATCAGGGTCACGTAATTCCTGTAATTATAGCAGTACTTCTTATGAGCAACATCGAAAAGTGGTTCCATAAGCATGTTCCCGAGATGCTGGATCTTTTTATCACTCCGCTTTGTACTGTTCTCATCACAGCCCTCATCACTTTCACCATGATCGGTCCTGTTTTCTCAGGTCTTGAGACACTTGTTTTAAGCGGTGCGAGAGTGCTTGTAAAGAATCCTGTAGGTGCCATGGTCATGGGTGCTATCTATCCGGTAACTGTAGTCATGGGACTTCATCATATGTATAACGTTATCGAGGCCGGTATGCTTTCAGATCCTGCGTTAATGCTTAACACCTGGATGCCTATCGCTTCAGCTGCAAACTTCGCACAGTTCGGTGCATGTCTTGCAGTAGGTCTCAAGGCAAAGAACAACAAGACAAAGGTCATCGCCATTCCTTCAGCTCTGTCTGCATCACTGGGTATCACAGAGCCTGCTATCTTCGGTGTGAACCTTCGTTACTATAAGCCTTTCCTTGCCGGTATGGTGGGTGGAGCAGTAGGTTCCATATTCGGTGCCGTAACAGGTATCGGTGCTACCGCATACGGTGTAACAGGTATCCCGGGATATCTTACCATCAACAATATCCCTGTTTATACCATCCTTCTTCTTGTATCAGGCGGTGTAGCATTTGCAGGAGCATGGATATTCTGGAACGAGGACGTAAAGACACCAAAGAAGGCGGAAGAGGATAAGACAGAGGAAGCAGCACCATTTGAGCAGAAGCCTGTCATCACATGTGAAGCAGGTGAGATACTTGCTCCTGTAAAGGGTAATGTCATCCCTCAGGATAAGATCCCGGACGAAACATTCGCAACAGGAGTACTCGGATCAGGTGTAGGCATCGAGCCTGAAGAAGAAACAGTACATGCACCCTTCGACGGCACCATATCTTCAGTAGCGGAATCAAAACACGCTGTAGGAATATCAGGTCCTAACGATATGGAGGTTCTTATCCATATAGGAGTGGATACTGTTTCCATGAACGGAGAGGGATTTGAACCTCTTGTCAAGGAAGGTGATAAGGTCACAGCAGGTCAGCCTTTGCTTAGATTCTCCAGAAAAGCGATCCGGGCAGCAAAGCATCCGGACGTTGTTGTAGTACTTTTAACCAACAGTGACGATTATAAAGAAGTAAAATTGGGAAATTGATATAAAAGGCTGTTTTGAATTCTTGTATTCATTCTTTTTTGAACCGTAAATAGCCGATTTTCCTTGATTGAGTTGGTACAACTATACTATAATAGGAAAACCATAACAAAGGAGATAAATCATTATGAAAGAAATTGAGTACACAATAAATGACCCTAACGGAATACATGCACGTCCGGCAGGAGTTCTTGTAAAGGCTTTAAAGTCATTTAATTCAAAGGTTACTATCTTCAAGGGAGACAAGAACGTTGACATGAAGAAGCTTCTTGCCCTTATGGGTATGGGCATCAAGCAGGGTGACACCATCAAGGTTCAGATCGAGGGCGATGATGAAGAGGCATGCGCAGCTGAGCTTGAGAAGTCACTTAAGGAGAATTTCTGATTCTCTGTCGGATCGATGATTGGGATGTGAGAAAAGCATTTTTCACATCTGTATGAACATCTTAAAACCATAATTTTCAGGCACTTCTCGGATGACCGGACGGTATCTCCGGGAGGTGCCTTTTTTTCAAGGAGATAATATGCAAGTTGCAACAGGAAAGAGCGTTCTTAACGGAATCGCCATAGGAAAGATAAAAGTATATACTCCACCTAAGGTCGTTATCAGCGAAAAGCTCGTAGATGATACAGATGCAGAGCTTGCCCGTTTTGAAGAGGCAAGAGAGAAGGCCATCGAACAGCAGAATGCACTTTATGAGAAGGCTGTAATAGATGCAGGTGAAGACAGTGCAGAGGTTTTCTCTGTTCATGCCATGATGCTTGAAGATGATGACCTCATTGATGCCACAAAGGAGATCATCCAGACTCAGAAGCACAATGCCGAGTATGCTGTAAAGACAGCCTTCAACAATCAGGCCAGAGTCTTTGCAGAGATGGATGACCCGTATATGAAGGAGCGTTCAGCCGATATCTATGATATAGAGCAGGCTGTCCTCAACATTCTTTTCGGCATCGATCCTGAGTCCATGCAGGGAAATGAGCCTGCCATTCTGGTAGCCAACGATCTTACACCTTCAGAGACTGTACGTCTTGACAAGTCAAAGCTCCTGGGAATCATCACCAGAGAAGGTTCCCTCAACAGCCATACAGCTATTCTTGCAAGATCCATGGGTATCCCTGCACTTGTACAGTGCGGTGAGGTAGCCAGCAAGTGGGACGGAAAGATCGCTATCCTCGACGGCTACAATGCCTGTGCCTATATCGAGCCGACAGAAGATCTTATGATTTCTCTCAGAAACAAGAGAGATGCAGATACCAAGCAGAAGGCTCTCCTTCAGGAGCTTAAGGGCCAGAGCAACACTACCATCGACGGTAAGACCATAAAGGTCTATGCCAATATCGGCGGCCCGTCAGACATCGGCCTCGTACAGCAGAACGACGCCGGCGGAGTTGGTCTTTTCCGTTCAGAGTTCGTTTACCTCAACAGTAAGGACTATCCTACAGAGGAGGAGCAGTTCAATGCCTACAGACTGGCAGTTGAGTCCCTCGCTCCAAAGCAGGTCATCATCCGTACATGTGATATCGGAGCTGACAAGCAGGTAGACTATATGAATCTCACCAAGGAAGAGAATCCTGCAATGGGATGCAGAGCCATCAGACTTTGTCTCACCAGAAGAGAATTCTTCAAGACACAGCTCAAGGCTCTTCTCAGAGCTTCAGCATACGGTAATCTGGGAATCATGTTCCCTATGATCATTTCTTCCAGAGAGCTTCATGAGTGTAAGGAACTTATTCAGGAGTGCACAGCAGAGCTTGAGGAGAAGGGTTACACAGTAGGAAAGTACAGCATCGGTGTTATGATCGAAACTCCGGCAGCTGTAATGATAGCTGACGAGCTGGCAGAGGAGTGTGATTTCCTTTCCATCGGAACAAACGATCTCACACAGTACACCCTGGCCATAGACAGACAGAATGCTGCACTTGATCCGTTCCTCGATACACATCATCCTGCAGTTCTTAAGGAGATCAAGATGACCATCGAAGCCGGACACCGTCACGGTGCATGGGTAGGAATCTGCGGTGAGCTCGGTTCAGATCTCACACTTACAGAGACTTTCCTCCGTTACGGAGTAGACGAGCTTTCTGTAAATCCTGTGTCCATACTTCCGCTTAGGAAAGTCATAAGAGGAATCGATCTCAGAAAATAAAGAAAACTCAAAGCTTTAAAGCTACAGTTTAAACCAAAAGAGAGTACCTGCAGATATCTGCCGGTACTCTCTTTTTCAGTAATAAAAAAGGAAATGATCTGTGAACACATATCATTTCCTTTTACTTATAAAATTACTCGGTAACTGTAACCTTTGTCATAGTTACTGAAATAACAGGTGCATCCTGCCATCCTGTAGGAGTTGCAGCGATGCGGTCAACCTCATCCATACCCTCGATAACCTTACCGAAAGCTGCATACTGACCGTCAAGATAGTTGGCATCTGCATGCATGATGAAGAACTGTGAACCGGCAGAATCCGGATCCATAGCACGAGCCATAGAAATAACTCCACGGGTATGCTTGAGATCATTCTTTACACCGTTTGATGAGAACTCACCCTTGATGTTCCAGCCCGGACCGCCTGTTCCGTTTCCTTCAGGATCTCCGCCCTGAATCATGAAACCGGGAATGATACGATGGAAAGTAAGACCATCATAAAATCCGTCCTTAACAAGCTTAACGAAATTCTCAACTGTGATAGGAGCGATATCAGGATAAAGCTCGATCTTGATATCCTTACCGTCATCCATTGTGATAGTAACTATTGGATTTGCCATATTTTTTCCTTTCATAATAAAAACGCCGGTCCCTGATATTTCGATCAACGAAGGAACGACATCACATATCTGATTTTTTTAAAAAAACCGATATATTCATGAAAACTTCAGTCCCAGATAAAAGAAAAAACCAAAGCTGTCTGTCTCTGCATTTTACCAATTATTGAACAGTAAAACAATAGCAATATGAGAACAGCTTAATCATGATTAGGCATAACTAACTTTTTAATTGACAGTTAGGTGCTCCTAACCTATAATAACTCTTGGTTAGAGGAACCTAACTCAAAAAATTATATGGAGGAATATTATGGATAAGGTTTACGTAGTTTACTGGACTCAGTCAGGAAATACACAGGAGATGGCAGAGGCTGTAGGTAAGGGTATAGCAGGAGCAGGCAAGGAGGCTCAGGTCGTATCTGTATCCGATGTATCCGCAGATGTACTCAAGGATGCTGCAGCGTTTGCACTCGGATGCCCTGCAATGGGAGCCGAGGAGCTTGAGGAAAGCGAGATGGAGCCTTTCGTAGCTGAAGTAGAGAAGTTCGCAAGCGGAAAGACAGTAGGACTCTTTGGTTCATACGGCTGGGGAGACGGTGAGTGGATGCGCAACTGGACAGAGCGTATGCAGAAGGCCGGTGCCAATGTTGTAGACGGCGAAGGTGTTATCGCAAACGAAACACCTGATGATGCCGCAAAGGCAAACTGTGAGGAGCTCGGCAAGAAGCTCGCAGCGGTTTAAGGTATCCTCCGCTCCCGGATATTAAATATCCGCATTATACATTAAACAGAAATCCAGTTAGGAAACAAGCAATGGCAGACGAATTAAGTGACAAGCTTTTGAGAAACTGTTCCCAGACTCTGGCAGGTCTGAAAACAGGCAGCATATTTAATATTTCAGATATACCTGTATCGGTTCTTGAATTTGAGATCGCGGTATTGAGTGCAAAATTAAATCCACTCGGTATCTATATCAAAAGGATCAGGAGCAAAAAAAACAATTCTCTGATATACGTATACCGGAGATCCCAGCTGATCAACGATCTATGTAACGATACTGCATGTAAGATACTGAGATCTTTCGGTTATCCTGAGTGTGGAGCCACCGAAGACATCATTCTGGACGGAAGAGTTGATTTTCTCATGAAAAGACTTTCTGACTATGAATGTTTTCCGCACGAGATAGGACTTTTTCTCGGATTTCCTGTTGATGATGTAGAAGAGTTTATCCGCCGCGACGGACGTGACTGTCTGGCATGCGGCTTCTGGAAGGTGTACTGCAATAAGGCACAGGCCCTGAACACCTTCAGACGTTTTAGAATCTGCGCACGTATCTATGAAAATGCGGCGATCGAAAAACGGCCTGTAGAATCAATGACAGTGGCAGCATAATTTTACTACACTCTATTCTGTTTGAAGAGTCTGTTCTCCGGGAGAACAGACTCTTTTTTAAGCTTTCTAGTGTTGAAAATATTCGATTTATGTTATCATAGAATTCATGAGGGCCTTGCCCGGGACTATTATGAAAAAAGAGGTACCAAAGAATATGTCAGAAGTTAACGAAAAGATTCCATCAATGGATGACTTCAAGGATGAGCTTGAAGCTTCCTTCAAAGAGCACGCAAAGACAAAGCGTGTAGACATGAGCAAATGGGAAAAGGTTCTTGATGATTTCGAGAATAAGAACACCATTGAAGTTGAAGTCGCAGAAGCTGTAAAGAGTGGTGTAACAGCAACTCTCGACGGACTCAGAGCATTTATCCCAGCATCAAAGCTTTCTCTCGGCTTTGTAAAGGATGAGGAATTAAAGGACTATGTCGGAAAGAAGCTCAATGTCCGCATCATCACAGCCGAGCCTGAGAACAACAAGCTTGTTCTCTCAGCAAGAGATGTTCTTCGCGAGGCACAGGAGAAGGCAAAGGAAGAGAAGGCTCAGAAGGTACAGGTAGGCCTGGTAACAGAGGGCAAGGTGGATTCTATCAAGGATTACGGTGCTTTCGTCGACATCGGAGAAGGTGTTACAGGACTTCTTCATGTTTCACAGATCTCCAATAAGCGTATCAAGTCACCTTCAGAAGTGCTCAAAGAAGGTGAGACTGTTCAGGTACAGGTCATCGCTATCAAGGACGGAAAGATCTCTCTTTCCATGAAGTCACTTGAGGCTGAGCGCAAGGAGCGTAAGGAAAAGGAGGAGCGCGAGGATTTCCGTGCCAACTACAAGGAGTCCGGTGCAGCCACAACTTCTCTCGGAGATCTTTTCAAAAAGAGCGGAATCAGTTTTTCCTGATCATAAATTCAAAGATCATGGACGTCCTGGGTTTTCCCGGACGTCTTTTTTGCGTCTGGATGACGTCTTCCCTGCTCGATTATCCGTATATCATAAACATAAGTTGTAAGGGACGGATTTCTGCTGTCACATCCTTTGTTTCAAAAAAATAGAATGATAGAAATTTATATCTTTTTTTAAACTGACGATGTTAATTAAAGATATTAAGGTCGCAAAAAACTTCAGGAAAAGAATACAATGAGTTTTTCTCTTAGAAAAAAAACAATATTGTTGATCATAATCATCGCTTTTGTTCTTAGCGGTGCTGCTTTACTATGCAACATCACCGTCATAAGAGCGATGGTCAATGATCATTACAGAAATCATTCTGAAGAGATCTCTGCGACTATGGCATCAGTGGTGGATCCAGGAAAGGTTACGGTCCTTGCGGAATCTGTCAGAAACACATATTACGATAATAAGTCTCTTTTAAAAGAGGATCTGGATGAGTACTTAAACAAATTTTCATATATCAAAAATTATCCGGAGTTTGATTATGTCAGGAATCAGCTTCGACTCATTCAGGATAAAAACGATGTCAACTGTATATATATCAGTATTCTGATACCCGAGGATAAAAGAACAGTCTATGTCTGCGATGGTGCCTATGAGGATGCATGCGAACCGGGAATAGTAGATCCTCTTTTTGAAATAAATTATGCGCTTCTTATGGATCCTTCAATAGGGTTTCCTGCATATGTAACAGATACCCCCGAATACGGATGGCTCGTCACATCCGGTACTCCTGTTTATGACGGCAAAGACATCGTCGCTTATGCAATGGTGGACATTTCCATGACGGATGTCATGGGAGTACAGACCAGATACGTGATATTTTCATTTTCGGTTCTGTTTATCGTAACAGTCATTCTCTGTTATTTTGCAGTCTTTTATGTATATCGGGTCCTCGTTCGTCCCATCAAGGCTCTGACAGACGCGGCAGACAGTTATTCCGTGGAAGATATACGCACCGGTCTACATAAATTTTCATCGGTGGACATCAGGACAGGAGATGAGCTAGAGCAGCTCCTGAATGCCATGAAGCAGATGGAAAATGATCTAAACATATATTTTTCCAACATGCTGGAGGCAAAGGAGGAACTTCGGAATACCAGGGAAGAGGTCGAAAACATGAATCGACTGGCCAATGTTGACGCCCTTACCGGAGTAAGAAACAAACGAGCCTATGATAAAGAAGCCAAGCGCCTGGAAGAAAGCATCGGAAAAGCCGATGCTCAGTTTGCTCTTGTTATGGTGGACATGAATTTCCTTAAAAATATAAATGACAACTACGGTCATGAAAAGGGCAATGTTGCCATTCGAAAGCTTTGTTCCATAATCTGCAAGAGCTTCTCCCATTCACCTGTTTTCAGGATCGGCGGTGATGAATTTGTAGTCATCGTGGAAAAAGAGCAGTTCGATAAGCGTGATGAGCTGATCTCCGGACTACGTGAAAAACTCGAGAAGAACTATCATGATGATTCGGCTGAGCCGTGGGAACGTATATCTGCGGCAATAGGCTATGCCGAGTTCACAGAAGATACGGATAGGACCGTTGATGATGTTTTCAAAAAAGCAGACAATGCCATGTACGAAAACAAAAAGAAAATGAAAGAACAGCTTGCGCATCCATAGTATATACTTGCCGAATACGGACACATCGAATATAATGGCGTGAGCAATTCAAGCGATACCAAATCGTCGTTGCTGTTAAGCACGGCGATTTTTTATATGATACGACGCAAGTTGAGCGTAAAGCATGAAGCGTTCCTATATTGACTATTAACACACATTTCATGATACAAAAATCGAGGAATTTATGGAAACAGGAAGAGAAATCACTATAGACGAATTTGAAAGCTGGAAGAGAGAGGACTACCATCTCATAGATGTTCGAGAAGAGCAGGAATTTCTGACAGGAAAAATGCCTGATGCACTCAGGGTTGAACTCTCGGATATAGCCGATAAAAAACATAATATTCCCAAGGATAAAAAGCTTGTTCTTTACTGTAAGTACGGGGAACTTTCACTTTTGGCGGCGGACCAGCTTGCAGAGCAGGGCTATGAAGCCTACAGCCTTCAGGGAGGCTACGGAAAATGGGTCCTCAGACAGATACAGAAGGATCTCGATTCAGAGAAGCGAAGAGAAGATATCGAAAAGTCTCTGCGAAAGAAGTTCAAGAGAAACATTTACAGCATGTTCGTAAAGGCCATCTGTGATTATAATCTCGTGGAAGAAGGCGATAAGATCGCAGTATGCATATCAGGCGGTAAGGATTCCATGCTTATGGCGAAGCTTTTTCAGGAGCTGAAACGTCATAATAAGCTTCCGTTTGAAGTTGTATATCTCTGCATGGATCCGGGCTACAATGAGGCGAACCGTAAGATAATCGAGAGAAATGCAGAACTATTAGGCATTCCTCTCACCATATTCGAGACCAATATCTTTGACTCTGTCTACAACATTCCCAAGTCCCCATGCTATGTCTGCGCCCGTATGAGAAGAGGCTATCTATATAAGGAAGCACAGAAGCTCGGCTGCAACAAGATCGCTCTCGGTCATCACTTCGATGATGTCATCGAGACCATCCTTATGGGAATGCTTTACGCCGGACAGTATGAAGCCATGATGCCTAAGCTTCACTCCACCAATTTCCCGGGAATGGAGCTTATCAGACCTCTTTATCTGATACACGAGGCAGAGATCAAGCACTGGAGAGACTACAACAGTCTGAACTTCATCCAGTGTGCCTGCCATTTCACCGCAACATGTTCAACCTGCCACACTGACGGACAGACCAGCTCAAAGCGTCTTGAAACAAAGCATCTCATCGCGAAGCTTAAGGAGACAAATCCGTATGTTGAAAGAAACATCTTCAGCGCAATGGAAAATATAAGTCTCAACAAGATTCTCGGATTCAAACGCCAGCATGTAAAGCACAGCTTCCTTGAGTGGTATGAGGATGAGAATGACCTGAAGATAGGCGTTCTCAATGACGAAGAGATCCGTATGGAGGATGAAAAGCGAAAAGCTCAGGAGCTTCAAAAGGAGAAGGCACGCATAGATTCCATGCCGAAATCCGAGCAGGCCAGAAAGAACGCGGAAGAGAACAGAAAAAATGCTAATTTCAGAAAGCTGAATCCGCCTAAAGAAAGTTAATGTATATGAATATAAGCTATGAGGCAAAACATCCCCTTCTTGAAAACTGCCGTCTCTGTCCGAGACAGTGCGGGGCTGAAAGAAACCGGGGAAAGCATGGAGTCTGCGGAGTATCATCAGACATATATGTGGCAAGAGCAGCACTTCACTTCTGGGAGGAGCCCTGCATCTCGGGAACCAAAGGCTCAGGTGCAGTCTTTTTCTCAGGCTGTACACTGAAATGCGTCTTCTGCCAGAACTATGAACTAAGCCATGGGGAGAACGGAAAAAAGGTTTCTGTAGACAGACTTTCGGAGATCTTTCTGGAGCTGGAGGAAAAGGGTGCAAATAACATCAATTTAGTAACACCTGATCACTATATCCCATTGATTCGTGAAGCCATGATAAAGGGACGGGATAAGGGTCTCCGCATCCCTTATGTCATCAACTGTTCCGGCTATGAGACACGTGAACTTATAAAAGAGCTTGACGGACTTGCCGACATCTATCTTGATGACTTCAAGTACATGGACAGCGAAAAAGCTGCAAAATATTCGGGAGCCGGTGACTATCCTGAACGCGCAAAGGAGAGTCTCGCCGAGATGGTGAGACAGTGCCCTGAGCCGTCCTTTGATGAAAACGGAATCATGCAGAAGGGCGTGATCGTACGTCACCTTCTTATGCCCGGCATGGTCAAAAACGGAAAAGCGATAGTGGACTACGTATATGATACCTACGGTGATAATGTTTACCTCAGCCTCATGCACCAGTTCACGCCATTTGAAAGACTGGAAAAATATCCCGAAATAAACCGCAGAGTGACTCACAGAGAATATGAAAGACTTCTTGATCACGCCATGGAAAAAGGTATCACTAATGCCTTCATCCAGGACGGAAGTGTGGCAAAGGAAAGCTTCATTCCGGAGTGGAACGGTGAAGGAGTCTGATATAGTCTCTTACCATTATTTTTTAATGGTAAGGGGCTTGTTTTTTTTATAAAATCCTATATAAATGGTAGGGATTATATTGCATAGCAATTCACTAGGAATTATAATCACCATGTCTGGAGGACAATTTTCAAATTAACGTTTTATTTTAATTTATATATTTTGGGAGAATCATTATGGCAGATTTACTTAAGATCAAAGATCTAGCTGTAAATGTAGAGGATAAGGAGATCCTTCACAAAATCAGCCTTACTGTAAATAAAGGGGAGACCCACGTACTCATGGGACCAAACGGTGCCGGAAAGTCAACACTCGGAAACGCTCTCATGGGAAATCCCCAGTACGAGATAACAGGAGGAAACATACTTTTCAACGGTCAGGACATCACAAATGACTCGACCGACAAAAGAGCGAAGCTCGGTATGTTCCTTTCATTCCAGAATCCTCTGGAGGTTCCGGGCATCACCCTCGGTAATTTTATACGTTCAGCTCTTCAGCAGAGAACAGGACAGCATATCCGTCTCTGGGATTTCAAAAAAGAAATGCGAAAGGCCATGGAGATCCTCAATATGGATCCTTCCTATGCAGACCGTGACCTGAATGTAGGTTTCTCAGGAGGAGAAAAGAAGAAGGCTGAGATCCTCCAGCTTCTCATGCTGAAGCCATCCCTTGCTATCCTCGACGAGACGGATTCCGGTCTTGATGTTGATGCTGTCCGCACAGTTTCAAAGGGCGTAGAGGAATATCAGAGATCCATGGACGGAGCTCTCATCATTATCACTCACTCCACAAGGATACTCGAGTCGCTGAAGGTAGACCACACACATGTACTTGTGAACGGAAACATGAAGGCAGAAGGTGATGCTTCTCTCGTTGACAAGATAAACAATGAAGGATTCGAAGCGTTTCTTGGATAAGCAAGTCTGAAGTTTCATTGCTTCATCACCGGGCATGAAGCCTTGAGTTTTCGTAATTGATACATATAGAGATAGTATTAACTATCTGAATACAGAGGATACAACATGGCAAAAAAGGAAAGAGCAGAGGTCAATGACATTGACCGTTCAATGTATGATTTCCGCTACGAAGAGAAGGATCAGGACTTCTACAAAATACAGGAAGGTCTCACCAGAGAAATAGTAGAGGAAATATCAGATAAAAAAGGGGATCCTCAGTGGATGCGTGATTTCCGCTTAAGATCCCTTGAGATATATAACGAAAAGGAGATCCCTCAGTGGGGTCCGAGTATAGAGGGTCTCGATATGAGTAACATCGTGACCTATGTAAAACCGAAGACAAAAATGACAGCAGACTGGGAAGAGGTTCCCGATGACATAAAAAACACCTTTGAGAAACTGGGAATCCCTCAGGCAGAGCGTAAGTCTCTTGCGGGAGTAGGTGCGCAGTACGATTCAGAGCTTGTCTACCATAACCTTCAGAAGGAGGTTGCCGACAAGGGCGTAGTATATACAGATATCGAATCCGCACTTCACGGTCCCTATGCCGATATGATAAAGGATCATTTCATGCACCTGGTACCGCCTACAGATCATAAGTTTGCAGCACTTCACGGTGCGGTATGGTCAGGTGGATCCTTCGTATATGTACCGAAGGGTGTTACTGTAGAGATCCCTCTCCAGTCATACTTCCGTTTAAATGCACCGGGAGCAGGTCAGTTCGAGCACACTCTGATCATAGTTGATGAAGGTGCTGACCTTCACTTCATCGAGGGATGCTCTGCACCCAAGTACAATATCGCAAACCTCCACGCAGGCTGCGTAGAGCTTTTTGTAGGAAAGAATGCAAGGCTTCGTTACTCGACTATAGAGAACTGGTCAAAGAACATGTATAACCTGAACACAAAGCGTGCCATAGTGGAAGAGGGTGGAACCATGGAATGGGTATCAGGCTCATTCGGTTCTCACGTTTCATATCTTTACCCTATGACCATACTTCAGGGTGCACATTCACACATGGATTTTACGGGCGTAACATTTGCAGGAAAAGGACAGAATCTCGACACCGGTGCAAAGGTGGTTCACAATGCTCCCGATACAAGCTCCTACATCAGTACCCGTTCCATAAGTAAGGACGGAGGTGCAAGCACCTATCGTTCATCCGTTGTCATTAACAACAAGGCAAAGAATGCAAAGAATTCTGTTTCCTGCCAGTCACTGATGCTTGATGACATCTCAAGATCCGATACCATACCGGCCATGGATGTCCGCACACAGCAGGCCGATGTGGGACATGAAGCGAAGATAGGAAGGATCTCCGATGATGCTGTTTTCTATCTCATGTCACGAGGAATCTCCGAGGAGGAGGCAAGAGCACTTATAGTATCAGGCTTTGCCGACTCAGTATCCAAGGAGCTGCCTCTGGAATACGCGGTTGAAATGAACAATCTGATCCGTCTTGAGATGGTCGGAGCTATAGGTTAAGGGAGACAGATATGGAAAATAATACATTATTGATAAACGCCATGCCTGCACCGACTTACAACTGGCTCAGGATGAATGATGCGACTGTGAAGGTTCCTGCAGATATCACTGAAGGAAACCCTATTGTAACAAGAAGCCCTGAAGTATCTGTTGGTGCAGGTTCTTATGAAGAAATAAAGGATATAGCCGGCGGAATGGGCATTGACATGGATAACTATGTACAGATGTCAGGCACCGATGTACTTAAGATATCCTTAGGGAAGGGACAGAAGGTAAGCTCTCCTGTAAAAATAGATTTTGATTTCATTAAGGACAGTAATACTGTTAATGCAGTTTATATTGATGCCTCCGATGACAGCGACGTGACTGTGATCATGGATTTCTCATCCGAAAAGGATATAAGCGGGTTCGCAGCCATCCAGACCAGGGTCCGCATCGGAAAGAATGCAAGAGTTCTTCTCATTCAGATCCAGAGACTGGGTGATGGATTCAGATTCTTTAATGATGTTGCATCAAGAACCGATGACGGCGGATCCTTCGGAGAAATGCAGCTCATACTAAGCGGTAGGGAGACTTATAAGGGTTCCCGTACCGACCTTTCCGGAAAGGGCAGCAGTCTGAAGACAGATATAGGCTATCTTCTGAGCGGCAACCAACACCTGGATATGAACTATATCGCAAATCATATAGGCAGGAAGACCCAGTGTGATATCAAGGTCGACGGTGTTTTAAGAGACGAAGCCTTCAAGCTTTTCAGAGGAACCATCGATTTAAGAAGAGGCGCAAAGGGTGCAGTCGGAAACGAACTTGAGGATGTACTTCTTATGGATGACAATGTCATTAACCAGACCATCCCCGTTATCCTCTGCGATGAAGACGACGTAGAAGGAAATCATGGTGCCACCATCGGACGTCTGGATGACGACCTCCTTTTCTATATGGAATCACGCGGAATGAATAAGGAAGAAGTTTATGAAATGATGGCTAAGGCGAGAATAGATTCAGTGGTCTCAAAGATACCTGATGAAGAAACCAGGAGTCTCATTTCGAAATATCTGGAGGAAAACGGAGATCATAAATCCTCTGAGATCATTTCAAATTGACATATATTGACTAATCAATAAAGGAGTAAAGTTTTATGTCCGAAATAACAAAGGAGATCCGTCAGGCAGAGGACGAGAGGATCAGAAAAGACTTTCCCATCCTTGACGGAAGCTTTACATATCTCGATAACGGTGCCACCACCCAGAAACCAGAGTGTGTTCTGGAAGCGGTAGACAATTACTACAGAACCATGAACGCGAATCCCATGAGAGGTCTCTACAAGCTTAGCCTCGATGCAACAGAAGCCTATGAAGAAGCCAGAGAAACTGTACGTTCCTTCATAAATGCAGACTCCACCGAAGAGGTGATCTTTACAAGAAACGCAACAGAAAGCCTCAATCTCGTGGCCTACACCTACGGAAGAGCCTTTATAAACGAAGGCGATGAAGTGGTCATCACCATCATGGAGCATCACAGCAACATGATTCCATGGCAGCAGCTCTGTAAGGAAAAGGGAGCAAAGCTCACATATATTATTCCTGATGAGGACGGAACCATAACAGAAGAAAAGTTCCGCTCATATATGAATCCTCATGTGAAGCTGGTAAGCATGACCCACATATCCAATGTCCTCGGTGTAAAGAACGATGTGAAGACATTTGCACGTATCGCTCATGAGAACGGAGCAGTATTCTCACTGGATGGTGCTCAGTCCATCCCTCACACAAAGGTGGATGTACAGGATCTCGACGTGGATTTTCTGTCCTTCTCAGGTCACAAGATCTATGCACCTATGGGAATAGGCGTACTTTACGGTAAAAAAGCATTGCTGGAAAAGATGCCTCCCTTCCTTTTCGGCGGCGAAATGATAGAATATGTTACAACAGAGGGGGCCACATGGAATGAGCTTCCTCACAAGTTCGAGGCAGGTACTGTCAATGACGGCGGTGCGGTGGGACTGAGTGCAGCACTTAAGTATGTGAGCTCCATAGGTTTCGACCGTATAGAAGAGCGCGAGCTTCACCTCACGAAGCTTATGATGGAAGAAATGAAGAAGCTTCCCTATATACACATTCTCGGAAAGGAAGCTCCTGAAGATCATCATGGCATAGTGACCTTCACAATCGACGGAGTACACCCCCACGATATCGCAGCCATATTTGATGAACATAATGTAGACATTCGCGCAGGACATCACTGCGCACAGCCTCTTATGAAATTCTGCCATACACCGAGCACAGTAAGAGCAAGCATAGGCCTCTACAACACAGAAGAGGATGTATATAAGTTTCTGGATGCCTTAAAGAAAATAAGAAGCGAAATGGGATATCAGGATTGATATCCCATATGTCGACTCATGGAGGAAAAAATGGCAAACACTTTTTACAATGAAATCTTAACAGATCACAACATTCATCCTACACACAAGTACAAACTGGAGGATGCAACCTTCTCTCTTGAAGGCGTGAATCCAAGCTGCGGTGATGATGTGGTCCTTTATATAAAGGTCAATGATGAGAATACCATAGAGGAGGCTTCCTTCTTCGGCGACGGCTGTGCCATTTCCCAGGCAAGTGCCGACATGATGTGCGACCTTATCATAGGAAAATCAAAGGAAGAGGCATTGCGTCTTTCAGATATCTTTTTAAGGATGATAAAGGACACCATCACTCCCGAGGAAAAGGAAGAGCTTGAGGAGGCCGGGATCCTTGAGGATATCCATCATATGCCTGCAAGAGTCAAGTGTGCTGTCCTCGGCTGGCATACCATGGACCAGATCTTCAAGGATGCGGATGAAGGAAAGATCGACAAGTACGACGGAAAGTTCGAACAGTAAGGATATATAGTAAATCCTTAGCTGTCTTTTTAAACATCCGGTCTTTTGTCATACAATTTTATGATTTCACCAACAATCCCCTTGTTTTTGCCGACAAAATCAGTTAAAATGAACATTAGTAAATCGGTTAACCAAATAAACAAGGAGATATAAAAAATCATGAGAATTGCTTTAATCAATGAGAACTCTCAGGCAGCAAAGAACGCCATGATCTACGGTTCTCTCAAGAAGGTTGCAGATGAGAAGGGCTATACTGTAGATAACTATGGCATGTACGCTGCCGAGGACGAGGCACAGCTCACATATGTTCAGAACGGAATACTGGCAGCCGTTCTTCTGAACAGCGGAGCTGCAGATTTCGTAGTAACGGGATGCGGAACCGGAGAGGGTGCTATGCTTGCACTCAACTCATTCCCCGGCGTTATCTGCGGACATGTTGAGGACGCACTTGATGCTTTCACATTTGCACAGATCAACGATGGTAATGCAGTAGCACTTCCTTTCGCACTGAAGTTCGGCTGGGGCGGAGACCTTAACCTCGTATACATCTTCGAGAAGCTCTTTTCACAGCCATTCGGAGGCGGATATCCACCAGAGAGACGTGAGCCTGAGCAGAGAAACAAGAAGATCCTTGACGAGGTTCGTAAGCACACTCTGAGACAGGATCTGGTAGAGGTCCTCAAGGAGCTTGATCCTGAACTTGTAAAGGGCGCATTCAAGGGTGAGCACTTCAAGGAGCTTTTCTTCGCAAACTGCAAGGATGAGAAGATCGGAGCTTATATCAAGTCTCTTGTAGACTGATTTTTTATGACGTATCCTTCTTAATCTACGGGGAGCCGGCAGAAATGCCGGTTCTTCTTTTATTTACAGAATCAACTGACATGAATTTGTAAGTGTGATGGCATTGCATACAATTTGCGGGAACTGTATAATCAAGCATAAGACTGTAATTTTTTAGTTAGGCAGGAAGTAATGACAAAATACACTAGATATAATATAGATAAAACTCTCGATTCTTTGGACGACACCAAAGGAAAGGTTGGACGACGCATATCCTACTTTTTCCAGATGGCTCTTATCCTGGGCGCTCTGTCGGGAGGTATACTTGCGGCAGCACTGGGCTTCGGTATGTTTCAGGGAATCATAGATTCCGCACCGAATATAAAATCCATTCATGTGGGACCAACAGCCTATGCTTCCAAGGTTCTCGACACAGAAGGTAATGTCACAGCCACCCTCGTACAGGCCGGCTCCAACAGAGAAAGAGTTACTTATGATCAGGTTCCCAAGGATCTCATCAACGCTTTCGTGGCCATCGAGGATGAGCGATTCTGGGAGCACAACGGTATAGACATTAAATCCATACTCCGTGCAGTCCGAGGCGTTGTTTCCAGCAACAGCTCAGACGGAGGAGGATCCACTATTACCCAGCAGCTTATCAAGAACAATGTCTTCGGCGGCGGATTAAACGAGGGAACCTTCCAGAAGTATGTACGAAAGTTCCAGGAGCAGTATCTGGCCCTTGAGATCGAAAGCCAGCCTGACATGCCGAAGGAAGAATTGAAACAGAGTATCATAACCGCATATCTCAACACCATTAACCTCGGTGCCAACACTCTTGGAGTAAAGGTCGCGGCGAGAAGATACTTTAATAAGGAAGTCAATACACTCACTCTTTCAGAATGTGCCGTAATTGCAGCCATCACGAAGAATCCGTCTGCATTGAACCCTATCACACATCCGGAAAAGAATGCGGACAGACGTGCACAGGTCCTTTCAAACATGCTGAAGCAGGGATACATCACGGAAGCCCAGTATGATATGGCCATGGCGGATGATGTATACTCAAGGATCAAGGATGTAGACATTCAGAAATCGGCAGCAGTGGAGGAGCCTTATTCATACTTTGTTGATGAGCTTACAGAGCAGGTAGTGGAGGAGCTCCAGACCCGTTTCGACTATACAAAGGAAAAAGCAACAGATATACTTTATTCTGGAGGACTCACCATCTATTCCACCCAGAACCCTGCACTACAGGCTATAGTTGATGAAGAGGTCAACAATCCTGAAAACTATGATACGGTCAAGTATTCCATCACCTGGAGATTCACAGTCCGTCACGAAGACGGAACAGTGGTCAACTATTCAGAAAGGGATCTGAGCCGCTATATAAGAGAAGTAAGAGGAATTTCCTTTAACGGACTTTACAAGTCAGAGGAAGCTGCAAAGACATATATCGAAGAATACAAGTCTGAGCTCCTTACGGATACGGATGTTATCCTCGGGGAGAGATTTTTCACCACACTGGAGCCTCAGGTATCCTTCGTGCTCATGGATCAGCATACCGGACAGGTAAAGGCCATAAACGGCGGACGAGGAGAGAAGCTCTTCTCACGTTCACTGAACCGTGCCACAAACACACCGAGACAGCCCGGTTCCACCTTCAAGGTCATCTCCAGTTTTGCACCGGCTATAGATCTTTACGGAGCGACACTCGCTTCAAGCTACTATGACGGAAGCTATTCAATAGGAGAGAAGACCTTCAAGAACTGGTACAGTAAGGGATATCTCGGATATCAGACCATACGTGACGGTATCATATACTCACTTAACATCGTTGCAGTAAGATGTCTCATGGAGCAGCTTGACCCTCACAAGGGCCGTCTCTATGCGGAAAATCTCGGCATAACCTCTCTCGTGGATGAGGATGAGAATCCGGCCCTCGCACTGGGCGGTCTAACAAACGGTGTAACCAACCTTGAACTCACTCAGGCCTTTGCCACCATTGCGAACAACGGAACCTTCAACAAGGCAAAGTTCTTCACGAAGATAGTGGATCAGGACGGAAATGTGATCATTGACACAACACTGGATGAGCCGAGACAGGCCATGAAGGAGACCACAGCTTTCCTTCTCACTGACGCCATGAGTCAGTCGATGCTTCCGAACAGAGCATATGCTGCGACCATAAACGTCAACTCAACTTCAACAAGAGCTCACTTCGACGGAATGAGCCTTGCAGGAAAGTCCGGTACCACCACAAAGGATGTTGATATCTGGTTCGTCGGATTTTCTCCATATTACACTGCAGGTGTCTGGGGAGGATGTGATGAAAATCAGCCTCTTATCGATAACGCCAGCGGAGAGTATAACGGCGGTTCCGGTTTCCATAAGGATATCTGGCGCAATATCATGCAGAGGATACACGAAGGACTTCCTGATATAGGCTTTGATGAACCGGCAGGAATCGTTACAGCCCAGGTATGTCGAAAGTCAGGAAAGCTTCCATCAGGCGGATGCTATCATGATTTCCGCGGAAGCTCAGTTATCACAGAGTACTTTGCCGAAGGAACAGAACCGACCGACAAGTGTGAAGTACACTACAGCTGGGGCGGTATCAAGATACCTGATGAGGAGGATCGAGGAACAGACGACAGCGGATACAGCTACTCTGATTATCAGGCAACACTTATCCCTCAGATAACACTTCCTGTTATAACTGAGACCCAGGCTGAGACTCAGGCCGAGACCTACGAATACGGTCCAAGCGGAAGACCTCCTGCAGGAGGAGTGGAAGCACCGGTAGTCATAGTGAATTAACGGCTTGTCTGTTTAGATCCATCGCGGAGAATCGTCGGAGGAGACATTGGCAAAAATATGATTTAAGCACCCATCTCGTAAAGAGATGGGTGTAATTGGATAAAGCATGAGATATATAAAAGAATACGCAACAGGTGAATACGAAGAAAAGAAGTCCCGTTTTATAGGAGAGATCTTTCCTATAAAATCAGAAGAGGAAGCCCAGGAACATATAGCAGCTATAAGAAAGAAATACTATGACGCCCGTCATCACTGTTATGCATATGTTCTGGGAGACAACTACGAGACCATAAAACAGTCTGATGACGGTGAACCTTCCCAGACCGCAGGTATGCCCATACTTAATGTTCTGAAGGGACAGGAGATACACGATGCGCTTATAGTGGTTACCCGTTACTTCGGAGGAACTCTTCTCGGAACGGGAGGACTGGTCAGAAGCTATACAAATGCCAGCAAGGCTGCCATCGACAGTGCAGTAGTGCTGGAAGCAGTGGAAGGATACAGGGCAACTGCCGAGATTCCTTATACACTGGTGGGAAAAATAAAATATTTTACTGAAACTGAAGGGATAACCGAAGCTGAAGCAGAGTACGGAAATAACGTGAACATGACATGGTTTGTTCCAGAAGATAAGCTTTCAGTATTTCAAAATCAAATACAGGAAATGTCCGGTGGCAGTATTTCTCTTGCAATCGATAAACACCGGTGGTATAATGCGTAGGATTTTTTTGAGTGTATGTACTCAAGGCGCATATTAAGCCCAGTCGCTAAAACTTATGCGCTCTGAAACTCAACTTTTCAGTTCGCATATTTTATGCGACTGGGTTTTATTCAATATACGAGGTACAAAAATGAAGCAGAAGAGAGAAAATATTCGTAACGTCGCAATCATCGCTCACGTTGACCATGGTAAAACAACACTTGTCGATGAGCTTTTAAAGCAGTCAGGTGTATTCCGTGACAACCAGGACGTAGGCATCCGTGTAATGGATTCCAACCCTCTGGAGCGTGAGAGAGGTATCACCATCCTTTCAAAGAACACAGCTGTTACTTACAAGGACACAAAGATCAACATCATCGATACTCCGGGTCACGCAGACTTCGGTGGAGAGGTTGAGCGTATCCTGAAGATGGTTGACGGTGCCATCCTCCTTGTTGACGCTTTCGAAGGTCCTATGCCTCAGACAAGATTCGTACTTCAGAAGGCTCTCGATCTCAGACTTCCTGTTATGTGCGTAATCAACAAGATCGACAAGCCACAGGCTCGTCCTACAGAGGTTGAAGATGAGGTTCTCGAGCTTATGATGGATCTCAATGCTTCTGACGAGCAGCTCGACTGCCCGTTCCTTTACGCATCATCAAAGGAAGGCTTCGCAAAGGCAAAGCTTTCGGATGAGGCAAAGGATATGGAGCCTCTTTTCCAGGCTATCATTGATTACATTCCTGCTCCTGAAGGAGATGTTGAAGCTGACACTCAGATGCTCATTTCAACCATCGACTACAACGAGTTCGTAGGACGTATCGGTATCGGTAAGATCGAGAACGGTTCCCTCAAGCTCAATCAGGAGGCATTCGTAGTAAACCACCACGATGCATCAAAGAAGAGCAAGGTAAGAATCACCAAGCTCTATACCTTCGACGGACTCAGAAGAGTAGACGTTCAGGAAGCACAGTGCGGTGAGATCGTTGCTATCTCAGGTATCGAGGATCTCCACGTTGGTGACACTGTTATCACAGGAGATGCAGAGGCTATTCCATTCCAGAAGATCACTGAGCCAACCATCTCTATGGACTTCATCGTAAACGATTCTCCTCTTGCTGGTCAGGAAGGTAAGTTCGTTACATCAAGACATATCCGTGACCGTCTCATGAGAGAGCTTCAGACAGACGTTTCTCTCCGTGTAGAGGAGACTGATTCAGCAGATACACTTAAGGTTTCAGGACGTGGTGAGCTTCACCTTTCAGTTCTTATCGAGACTATGCGTCGTGAAGGCTTCGAGTTCGCTGTATCAAAGGCCGAGGTTATCTTCAAGACAAACGAGCAGGGCAAGAAGATGGAGCCTATGGAGATCGCTTACATCGATGTTCCTGATGAATGTACAGGTACAGTTATCCAGAAGCTCACACAGCGTAAGGGTGTTCTCAACGGAATGAGCCCTCTCGCTACAGGATACACACGTCTCGAGTTCGATATCCCTTCAAGAGGTCTCATCGGATACAGAGGCGAGTTCATGACAGATACAAAGGGTAACGGTATCCTCAATACCGAGTTCGACGGCTACGGCGAGTTCAGAGGTGAGCTTTCATATCGTCACCAGGGTTCACTCATTGCCTTCGAGAACGGTGAGGCTGTTACATACGGTCTTTTCCAGGCACAGGCAAGAGGTACTCTTTTCATCGGACCTGGTGAAAAGGTTTACTCAGGTATGGTCATCGGTCAGTCACCTAAGTCCGAGGACATCGAGCTTAACGTATGTAAGACAAAGCACCTTACAAACACACGTACTTCATCATCCGACGAAGCACTTAAGCTCACACCTAAGAAGATCATGTCTCTCGAGCAGTGCATCGACTTCATCGATACTGACGAGCTTCTCGAGGTAACTCCTGAGAACCTTCGTATCCGTAAGAAGATCCTCGATCCGACTCTCAGAAAGAGAGCCGGCATCGCAAGAAAGAACGGATAATGTCTTTCTTCATGGCATAAGCTGTCCGGGACGTTTTGATTTTGGATCAATACTAAAACCGATTAAAAACACCTCAGGTTATGTCATAATAAGTAAAATGTATAACAGGCGGCAGATTTTCTGTCGCCTGTTTTTAAATCATATTGTATAATAGGAAAAGTTTAATGCTAAAAACCATAAATAACGGAGGTTGTTATGGCCATATTTAAAGGGGCAGGAGTAGCTCTCATTACTCCATTTAATGAGGATGGATCTGTAAATTACGAGAAACTTACAGAGCTCATAGAGGAACAGATCGCAGGAGGCACAGATGCAATCATCGCCTGCGGTACTACAGGCGAAGCGTCAACCATGTCAGAGAAAGAGCACATGGACGTTGTACGTTTCATCATCGATAAGGTAGCTCACCGCATACCTGTCATCGCCGGAACAGGAAGTAATTGTACAGCAACTGCTGTTGAGCTTTCAAAGCAGGCTGAAGAGGCAGGCGCTGACGGAGTTCTTCTCGTTACTCCATACTACAACAAGGCAACTCAGGAAGGTCTGATCAGACATTTCACAACTATTGCAGAGGCTATCAGCATTCCTTGTATCCTTTACAATATCCCGTCCAGAACAGGTGTTACCATACAGCCTGAGACCATGGCATATCTTTACAAGAACGTAAAGAACATCGCAGGTGTAAAGGACGCAACAGGAAATATCGAAATGAGCACCAAGCTCATGACTCTCGTTGATGAGGATTTCGCACTTTATTCAGGTGACGATGACGAGGTGGTTCCACTTCTTGCTCTCGGCGGATCCGGAGTTATTTCAGTACTCTCAAACATCGCGCCAAAGCAGACTCACGATATCTGCGAGAAGTGGTTCAACGGAGATATCAAGGGTTCTCTTGATGCACAGCTCAAGGCATTTCCGCTTATCAAGGCTCTTTTCGCAGAAGTAAATCCTATTCCTGTAAAGGCAGCTCTTAACCTTCAGGGTAAGAATGTAGGTTCTCTTCGACTTCCTCTTACAGAGGCTTCTGACAAGACAAAGGCACTTCTTAAGGATGAAATGACAAAGTTCGGAGTTCTCTGATCAGGAACTAAAAGTTTATTTCAGCAGTGGTCAACAGGATCACTGCTGTTTTTGTAAAGGAAAGGAATGAATATATGACAAAGGTTTTATTATTTGGTGCCATGGGTGTAATGTGTAAGAACGTCGCAAATTGTGCCAAGGCTATGGATGACATCGAGATAGTAGCGGGAATAGACAGAGAAGATCACCTCGATGATCCTGCTCTCGGCTTCCCTGTATATGACAGCTTCGATAAGGTCACAGAACAGTTTGATGTCATCATCGATTTCTCAGTTGCTCCTGCCATAGACAAGCTTTTAGATTATGTTGAGAAGACAGGTGCTGCCTGTGTTCAGTGCACAACAGGACTTTCAGAAGCCCAGCTCGACAGAGTGAAGGAGATCTCAAAGAAGGCACCTGTACTCAGAAGTGCCAACATGTCCATAGGTGTGAACCTTCTTCTGGAGCTAGTAAAAACAGCCGCACAGAAGCTTTATGAGAGAGGATTCGACATCGACATAGTAGAGCAGCACCACAGAAGAAAGCAGGATGCTCCTTCCGGAACAGCTGTAGCCATCGCAGATGCTGTAAATGAAGCTCTCGACAACAAGCTTGACTATGTTTATGACCGTTCAGACCGCCGTCAGCAGAGACCTCATGATGAGATCGGTATCAGTGCTGTCCGTGGCGGAACCATCGCAGGAGTTCATGACATAATCTTTGCCGGTGAAGACGAAGTCATCACATTTAACCATACAGCATATTCAAGAGCCATCTTTGCAAACGGAGCTCTCAATGCCGCAAAGTTCCTTAACGGTAAGGCAGCGGGGCTTTATTCCATGCAGGATGTTCTTGCCTGATAGTAGATCGGGTAACGTAAATACTCCTTATCGGGAGATTCAAGCAGAATCCAGTGCGGATTCTGCTTTTTTATTTAGTACTTGGCTAAACAGATAGAGTGATGCACTTTAGTTCCTGTTTGATTGTGCATAATGTCAATCATGTTAATAATCATTCGACAGCAAGAAAAAAAATGTTATATAGTTCTAATTGCTGTGATCCGAAGGCTTCGGTCAGAGAGCAGGACTAAGCTTCGGATCACAGATAAAAGAATAAGTTCACACAAGCTTTATTTAAAGGAGATCAAGATGGCAGAACATAATCGTTACACAAGCCCGCTGACAGGACGTTATGCTTCAGAGGAGATGCAGTACATCTTTTCACAGGACAACAAGTTCCGTACATGGAGAAAGCTTTGGATAGCCCTTGCAGAAACAGAGCATGAGCTTGGACTCAACATCACCAAAGAACAGATCGATGAGTTGAAGGCACATCAGGATGAGATCAACTATGAGGTTGCCGAAGCACGTGAAAAAGAAGTTCGTCACGATGTAATGAGCCACGTTTACGCTTATGGCGTTCAGTGTCCCAATGCCAAGGGAATCATTCACCTTGGTGCAACTTCATGCTATGTAGGTGATAACACAGATATCATCATCATGCGTCAGGGTCTCGAGCTTGTCAGAAAGAAGCTCATCAACTGTATCAATGAGCTCAGCAAGTTTGCTATCAAGCATAAGGATCTTCCTACACTTGCTTATACACATTTCCAGCCGGCACAGCCAACAACAGTCGGCAAGCGTTCTACTCTCTGGATCAACGATCTGGTTATGGATCTCCAGGATCTCGATTATGTTCTCGATTCTCTTAAATTATTAGGTTCCAAGGGAACCACCGGAACCCAGGCTTCCTTCCTTGAGCTTTTCGACGGTGATCACGCAAAGTGCCGTGAGCTCGATCAGAAGATAGCAGAGAAGATGGGCTTTAAGTCCTGCTATCCAGTTTCAGGACAGACCTACAGCCGTAAGGTTGATTTCCGCGTTTTAAGCATTCTCGCAGGAATCGCTCAGTCTGCACACAAGTTCACAAACGACATCCGTATGCTTCAGCATATGAAGGAGATCGAGGAACCTTTCGAGAAGCATCAGATCGGTTCCAGTGCCATGGCTTACAAGCGTAATCCTATGCGTTCAGAGCGTATCGCATCTCTTGCGGATTATGTTATGTCAGATCTTATGAATCCAATGCTTGTATCCAGCACACAGTGGTTCGAGAGAACCCTTGATGACTCCGCAAACAAGCGTCTTTCTGTACCTGAGGGATTCCTCGCCATCGACGGTATCCTTGATCTCTACCTTAACGTTGTTGATGGACTTGTTGTTTATCCAAAGGTAATCAGAAAGCACCTTATGGCAGAGCTTCCATTCATGGCTACCGAGAACATCATGATGGATGCTGTTAAGGCAGGCGGAGACCGTCAGGAGCTTCATGAGAAGATCCGTCAGCTCAGCATGGAGGCAGGAAAGACTGTAAAGGAAGAGGGTAAGGACAACAATCTCCTTGAGCTTATCGCTGCTGATCCAAGCTTCCATCTTTCACTCGAAGACCTCGAGGCAAGCATGCAGCCTGAGCGTTATGTTGGCCGCTCTCCAAAACAGACAGAGGACTACATCAACGAAGTGGTAAATCCTATTCTTGAAGAAAATAAGGCTCTTCTTGGTCTTACAGCCGAAATAAAGGTTTAATCAAATAAAGACTTTTTCGAAAGAACTATCGAACCCAAAATTCGATAGTTCTTTTCATTTATATCAAAAATAAATTCATTGCAAACAATCTATAGACTTAATTAATCTCATATTTTATTATACTTTTAGGTACATATTGATGACGTCATCTAAGAAGAGGAAGGAGATCAGACAGTCATGAACATACCGGTCAATACAGGAATACCATTAGTGACAGTTTTTCTTGAAGGAGTTATCAGCTTTTTCTCTCCCTGCGTCCTTCCTCTGATACCGGTATATATCGCCTATCTCTCCGGTGGAACCTTAAAAAGAGGAGAAGACGGAAGCTTCCACTATGACAGAAAAAAGGTTATGATCAACACCTTTTTCTTTACAGTAGGCATAAGCTTTGCCTTTCTGATCCTCGGTCTCGGAATGAGTGCTCTAGGGCGAATGTTTTCTGGCCATAGTCTGCTTTTTGCAAGGATCGGCGGTGTCATCATCATACTTCTCGGTCTTTATCAGCTTGGGCTCTTCGGAACGAACATGCTCATGAGCAGGGAACTGAGACTTCCGTTCAACACTGACAGTCTTACAATGTCTCCTTTCACGGCATTTCTGTTTGGCTTTTTGTTGAGCTTTGCCTGGACTCCCTGCATAGGCCCGGTTTTATCATCCATCCTCATAATGACCGCATCTGCAGATACAATGTTCACCGGAATACTTCTCATTTTCGTCTATACCTTGGGCTATGTTATTCCGTTTCTACTGGTTGGAATTTTCACGACGACTCTTCTTGATTTTTTCAGCAGACACAGATCCATAGTCCGTCATTCTGTGAAGATAGGCGGGGCACTTCTCATGGTGATAGGTCTTCTTATGATCACGGGACAAATGAACAGTTTATCATCCTACATGTCTTCCATTTCCATGGATACTGTAAGCACTGATTCAAAACCGGATATCGATGAAAACAACGGAAAAACAGTTGAGACCGGCTCTTATACCAGAACAGAAGCATTGGCAAACGAAGATCTGTCTATGGCAGCCAAAAACACTGAAGACGGTTCCACTAAAGAAAATAACAGAGACTCCGGCAAAGACAGAATTGCCAAATCAGAAGGATCAGACAAGGAATCAGCAGCTTCTTCAAATACAAACTCATCGGAAGAAAATGATGTATCGTCTGAAGGAGCCGGGAAGGACTCTGTCAGAAAAACCGAAGGGGCCGGGAAGGACTCTGTCGATCAGAGTATAGAAGAGACAACAGAAGAAACAGTATCTTCCGATAACACTTCAAATGAAGACGTATATCCTGCATATGATTTCACTCTCGAAGACCAGTACGGCAATACCCACTCCCTGTCTGACTATAAAGGAAAGATCGTCTTCCTGAACTTCTGGGCCACATGGTGTCCGCCATGTAAATATGAACTGCCCTATATCCAGGAACTGTATGAGGAATACAGTGGGAAAGCTGATTCAGACATAGTTTTCCTGACCATAACTTTTCCTAACCTCGGACAGGAAAAAAGCGTATCCGGAATACGGAAATTTATAGATAATCAGGGCTACACCTTCCCGGTACTTATGGACACCGGATACGACACAGAAATGCAGTACTATATAAATTCCTTCCCGACCACCTTCCTGATCGGTCCTGACAGCAACATCCTCGGCTATGTTCCGGGCGCTATGGAGAAGGAAATGATGGAAGATGTGATCGCCAGAGCGAGAATGGAATCAGGTTTGTCTTAAACAAATGCTCTGTTGAACTTGAAAATAAGCCGCATAACCTTTATAATTCTCAATGTCTGTGTGAAATATAATGCGCAGGATCGAGGAGGTGCAGAAGTGACTTTAAAACGGATTCTTGCGATCATAGCATTAATCTTGATAGCCATACTGCTTGTCCTTCTACTGTTTTTTGCATTTACTGGAGCAAAAAAGGAGTACATTCTTGCGGTTATGTTTTGCCTGATCGTGGTACCATCGGTAATATATGTATTTATCTGGTTCACGAATCTCACAAAAAAATAATTTTTTGATGCTTCGGTCACGAATCTCTCACGGCAGCTTATAAGCTCATATGTGTCAAAAAGGTGAGGGGCATCAGTAGTATCCTACAGGATACTATCTCTTTAGGAGGATTTATATGGTTCGAGCAATCGTAGGCGCAAACTGGGGAGACGAAGGAAAGGGCAAGATCACTGATATGCTTGCCGAGTCTTCAGACATCGTAGTTCGTTTTCAGGGCGGTGCAAATGCAGGCCACACTATCATCAACAACTACGGACGTTTTTCACTTCACCTTCTTCCAAGTGGTGTATTTTACGATCACACAACTTCTGTACTTGGCAACGGTGTAGCACTGGATATCGAAAAGTTCTGTGCCGAGCTTAAGTCTTTAGTTGACGCAGGTGTTCCTGAGCCTAAGATACTTGTTTCCAATCGTGCACAGGTCATGATGCCGTATCATGTACTTTTCGATACTCTTGAGGAGGCGAGACTTGCAGGAAAGAGCTACGGTTCTACAAAGTCAGGTATCGCTCCGTTCTTCTCAGATAAATTTGCAAAGATCGGTCTTCAGGTATGTGAGCTCTTTGATGAGGAAGTTCTGTGTGACAGACTTCATAAGGTAGTTGAGATCAAGAACGCTACACTCCGTGAGCTTTATCATGCGGCTGAGATCAATTATGATGAGCTCCTCGCTGAACTTCACAAGCAGAGAGACCTCATCGCACCTTACGTTACAGATACTTCAAAGTTCCTCAGAGAAGCTCTCAAGGCTGGAAAGACAGTTCTTCTTGAGGGTCAGCTTGGAACCATGAAGGATCCTGACCATGGTATTTATCCTATGGTTACATCAAGTTCAACCCTTGCAGCTTACGGTGCTGTGGGCGCAGGTATCCCTCCTTATGAGATCAAGGATATCATCGCTGTTACAAAGGCATATTCTTCAGCTGTAGGTGCAGGAGATTTCGTTTCAGAGCTTTTCGGTGATGAAGCAGAAGAGCTCAGAAGAAGAGGCGGAGATAAGGGTGAGTACGGTGCAACAACAGGCCGTCCAAGAAGAGTGGGCTGGTACGATGCGGTTGCCTCAAAGTACGGCTGCCAGCTTCAGGGAGCTACACAGGCTGTTCTTACAGTTCTCGATGTACTCGGTTATCTCAAGGAGCTTAAGGTTTGTACAGGTTATGAGATCGACGGTGAAGTAACAAAGGATTTCCCTGTAACTCCACTTCTCAACAAGGCAAAGCCGGTTTATGAGACACTTCCCGGCTGGAACTGCGACATCCGCGGTATCAGGAACTATGATGAACTCCCTAAGGAGTGTAAGGATTACATCGACTTCATCGAGAAGCAGATCGAGACTCCTATCACCATGGTTTCAAACGGTCCTGAGAGACACGAGATCCTCAAGCGTACACCGAAGATCTGATATATTTAGAAAAACTGATATCATGATGTTGCCTAAGTCAGTACGTTTTAGTATGAATCAGGCTTTTAATTATGATCAAACATCGGCGGGTCGGATTTTATCCGATCCGCCTTTCAATGTACAACTCACAGAAACCGAAAGGCACCACTGATAGCAAAAAACAATAAAAACTTTGTTAAGAATTCTACTATAACTTTTGACATATAATTAACAAAACTGTATAATATTTTAGGTGATGAAAGAGGAAACATGATCTCATCAAATTCAGATAATAAAAAGAATGATAATATAGAGGATTATTTTATGGCAAAAAAAGAGATTTCTCAGGCAGTCATTCAGAGACTTCCAAGATACTACCGTTATCTCGAGGACCTTATGGATCAGGGTATCGAACGTATTTCCTCCAGCGAGCTCAGTAAAAGAATGAAGCTCACCGCCTCTCAGATCAGACAGGATCTGAACAATTTCGGTGGTTTCGGACAGCAGGGATACGGCTACAATATTAAAAATCTCCATGACGAGATTGCAAAGATCCTTAACATTGACAACGAGCATGAAATGATCATCGTAGGTGCGGGACATCTCGGACAGGCTCTTGCCAATTACACCAATTTCCGTAAGAGAGGCTTTATCGTTAAGGCCATCTTCGACAAGGATCCAAGCATCATCGGAAAGAAAGTAGGAGAGATCGAGATCCAGCCTATGGAAAAACTTGATGAGATCATCAAGGCATCAAATATAAAGATGGCAGCAGTATGTATTCCAAAGAACGCTGCAGTCAAGGTGGTAGAGCAGCTCATCAACGACGGAATCGTCGGCATCTGGAATTTTGCTCATGTTGATCTCGAGGTTCCCGAGAACATCGTTATAGAAAACGTACATCTTTCAGAATCACTTATGCGTCTCAGCTATCGTATGGGCGAGTCCCTCAATGCAGAATAAGAGGGTATCATGATCATCGGTATAGGCACTGATCTTTTAGAGATAAATCGCATAGCGAATACCAGAAAGAATCATACTGCAGAGCGTATTTTTACCGAAGAAGAACTCCGGCAGGCATCAGACAAGGACTCGATGCTTGCCGGTGATTTTGCATGTAAGGAATCTGTAGTCAAATGTTTCGGAACCGGATTTTCCGACGGCATACGCCCGGCGGATATCGAGATCCTGCGAAATGAAAAGGGTAAGCCTTACGTCGTTCTGCATGGTAAAGCTCTGGAAAAGTACGAAGAATTAGGCGGTAAAAATATTCTCGTTTCCATAACCGATACCAGAGATCTGGTTTCAGCAATGGCAGTGATGGAAGGATAGTAAATCCTTCCGGACAACTGTTAATGAAAGGATACACCCATGACTATCCAGACTGATGTTTCCCCTTATATAAATTCAATTCCTTCACGACTCCAGGACAGCAACAAGGGCACCTACGGTAAGGTCCTTGTTCTTGCCGGATCTAAAGGTATGAGCGGAGCGGCCTATCTTTCCGCCCTGGCCGCTTATCGCACAGGTGCGGGTATCGTAAAGTTCCTGACCCATGAGGAAAACAGGACCATACTGCAGACACTTCTACCGGAAGCTGTATACGAAGGCTACGATGAGAAGACTTCAATGAAAGATATTGCTGCAAAAAATATCGCCTGGGCTGATGTTGTCATAGCAGGTCCCGGGCTCGGTACTTCCGAACTGAGCGAAGAGATCCTTGCAGAAACATTGAAGGCAATAAAAGTTTCCTGGACGGATGATGAGACCATCATAAAGAGAGCTCCTATCCTCATTCTCGATGCGGACGGACTTAATATCCTCAGTAAAACTCCTTCAATAAAAAAAGAGCTTACCGAAATATTTGAAAAAATCCCTGTCATAGTCACGCCTCACCCAATGGAAATGAGCAGACTATCGGGAAAAACAGTTCAGGAAATACTGGAATCACCTGATATGGCAGCCTCGGAATTTTCCGGAAATCATCATCTGATAACGATAATGAAGGGAAGCGAGACCATAATCTCAGACAGGACCGGAGAGAAACTCTTTAAAAACACACTTAAGAGCCCTGCTCTCAGTAAGGGGGGCTCCGGCGATGTTCTGAGCGGCACCATCGCAGGCATTTATACACTGCTCCGGGCAGATAAAAAAAATGACATCCGAAAAAGCGATGATAAAATACCTGAAACACAAAATCTCCCCGAGTTATCCTATTATGCTGCCGTACTTTCGGTCATCATCCATGCAAAAGCCGGGCAATATGCCGCAAAACAATACGGCATAAACGGAGTTCTGGCGAGAGACACGGCAAATTCACTCGGATCTATAATTGATCAGATGCTATCTTCACAGTAGTATATCCACCGGTGATTAATTTTACAGGCGCAGCTTCATGAAACTCTTGATTCTGCGCTTTTTTTACGTTATAGTACTAGAGTTTGATTTATAAACAATGATTTTTATATATGATTTGAGGAGAATGATATGTCAGGACATTCAAAGTTTTCTAACATTCGAGCTAAGAAAGAAAAGAATGATGCCGCTAAGGGTAAAATATTCACAATGATCGGCCATGAGATTGCGCTTGCTGTTAAGGCTGGCGGTCCTGACCCTTCCAACAACTCAAAGCTTGCTGCTGTTATCGCAAAGGCAAAGGCAAACAACATGCCTAACGATACTATCAACAACGGTATCAAGAAGGCTGCCGGATCTATGGAGGCTGATAACTTCGAGGAGCTTCAGTACGAGGGCTACGGTCCTAACGGTGTTGCTCTCATCGTAAAGGTACTTACAGATAACAAGAACCGTGCTGCAGCTGACATCCGTTCAGCTTTCACAAAGGGTAAGGGATCACTCGCTACACAGGGTGCCGTTTCTTTCATGTTCGATGAGAAGGGACAGATCATCCTTGACCGTGAGGCTATGGACGACATGGATAAGGATTTCGATACACTTATGGATATGGCTATCGAGGCCGGTGCCGAGGATATCCAGGATGAGGAAGATTCTTATGTTATCTACACAGCTCCTAGCGATTTCGAAACTGTTCGTGAGAACATCGAGAAGCAGGGCATCCCTATGGCTGAAGCAGATGTAGTTATGGTTCCTCAGAACTACGTATCTGTAACAGATCCTGAGGCAGTTAAGGGACTTCGCAGAACTCTCGATCTCCTCGATGCATCTGAGGATGTTCAGAATGTTTACACCAACTGGGCAGAAGAGAACGACGAAGTATAATTTTATAATTTCAAAAAACGCATCCGTCAGAAACGGATGCGTTTTTTCTATGGATATATGCAGCCCTGCGGCTCATTTTTTTATCAATCATTTACTTCTGTCATATTCTTGGGCTCAACTGTGACCGACCAGTTCTGGTGATATATAACGAAACCTGGTGCAGCATTCGGAACCTTCTTCAGATTCTTCCGGATGGTATAGTCAACATCCACCTTCTTATCATCCCTGTGAGAAGAGTAGTAGGCGGCAAGTCCGGCGGCTTCTATAAACAGTCTGTCCGGAATCTCCTCCATGGACTGTCCTCCGGTCTTTACGATAACATGGGAACCCGCAACGTTCTTTGCATGGAACCATATGTCACCGCCGTCACCGATCTTGAAGGTCACATCCTCGTTCTGATAATTGTTCTTTCCAACGAAGATCTCGTAACCATCCTCCGAAATAAAGTGATATGGCTTTGACTTCCTCTGAAGCTTTCCCTTATCCTTTCCCTGAGTTCTGTGGATGAAACCGAAATCCCCCATTTCCCTTCTTATATCCTGAAGATCCTCCTCGCTTTCGGCGATATCGAGGGCTGTCTGTATAGATTCAAGGTGTGAAAGCTCCTGTCTTGTCTCCACGAGCTGAACAGTAACATTTTCCCTGGTACGCTTCAGCTTGTCGTACTTTTCGAGATAATGCTTAGCGTTCTCTGAAGCAGTCAGATCCTTTTTGAGAGGGATGTCTATCTCTTCATTGGTATAGAAGTTCTCGCAGCGAAGTACCTCTTCGCCTCCTGTAAGTGAATATCCGTAGGTGTGAATCAATTCTCCATAGACACGGAACTTATCCATATCCCCAGTATCCTTAAGCTGTTTTTCCTGAATGTTCAGCTTCTTTGAAGTACGCTCCATAAGAGTATTTATGACCTTACGAAGATCAGTGGATCTCTGACGGATTCGTGAGCTCTTATCCTTTTCGCTGTAAAAACGTGAGATGACATCACTCATGGATTCAAAGTGGCGAACCTCATACTGACTGTCGGTGTCATAAATAGTAAGGGGGAAAGCCGAGAAATCCGAAGGTATTCCGTCCTTATAAACTATGACAGGATCCGGTGACTGATCTCTTACAACAGTGCTTATCACCTCATCAAATCCCTTATAGAGCTTTGCCAATGCTTCTGACGGCTGGCAGTTGGCTGAAAGATCGGGATCCACCGAACTTCTATGGCACATTTCCGAAGCTGTAAGAGGACTAAGTCCTGTGATATTGTGGAAAAGGGCCTTAAATACAGGCTCAGGCTTATCACTGAGGAGACTTATGAAAGACTCTTCTGTAAGCTCCAGAGGATTCTTCTTTCCTCCCGCATCAGGAATGAAATAATCCCTGTTGGGAAGAACTTCACGAACAGAAGACTGGGATAATGAGATCCTCTTCACCGCATCAATGATGGTCAAGTCTTCTCTATATAATATGATATTTGAATACTTACCCATGAGCTCAACAGATAAATATCTCTTTCCGAGATCGCCCATTTCATCCAGATGCTCTATCTCAAATGTGATGACTCTTTCAAGCCCGTCACCCTTCAGCGACTGATCAGGCTGCTTCACATCCAGTATGGCTCCATTACCTATATGTTTACGAAGTGACATACAGAAGGTGGGAACCGAGATGGGAGAGAGTTTCTTTTCATCGGAAAGGATACAGAGCGGAAGAGAAGGATTCACCGAGATCTTTAAACGGAAATTATCCTTCTGATTACGTATAACAAAATCTATTTCGTCTTTTTCGGGCTGGGTGATCTTCGAGATCTTTCCGCCGATAAATTTCTCACGAAATTCTTTTACCGTTGCCGAAACAACAAGTCCATCATATGCCATATTGATCACCTCTCATTTCCGGTATATGTACTATAGCAAGTGCTATCTGTCTTTAACTTTACTTATTTTTTAGGGTAGATTATAATTTATAACAAATGTTCGGAAAACACAAGCCGCAGACAGGGTACTGGTTTCCGACATATACGCATGATTCGGAGCATACAGATCCGAATATTTCACACTATTTTATATTATATGAAGAAATTCAGATAAGCTTCTGTTCTTCTTCAGTAGATCAAAAGAGGTATGCTATGGATTTAAAAAGCATGACCGGATTTGGCAGATGTGAAGTTTCCAATGAAATCTATCGTCTTTCCGTCGAAGTCAAATCCGTAAATTCACGTTTTCTTGATCTCAACATCAAGATGCCCAAGAAGTTCAACGCACTTGAAGCCAATATCCGTAATACCATTAAGGAGTTCATCTCCAGAGGAAAGGTAGATCTCTTCATCACCTATGATGAATTCGGTGAAGGTTCCAAGTCTCTGAGACTTAACCTGGATCTCGCAAAAGAGTATCTGGACTCAATGAGAAAGATCTGCACCGAACTCGATGTTGATGACAATATAAAGGTCACCAACATTGCAAGCCTCCCTGATGTTCTGGTCCTCTCAGAGGAATCAGAGGATGATACCGAGCTCTGGAATCGTCTTAATCCGGCTCTCACACAGGCTCTCACAAACTTTGTAGCCACAAGAGTATCAGAGGGTATGAATTTAAAGAGCGATCTCATGAACAAGCTTTCAGAAATGGAGACTATAGTCCTTCGTATAGACGAACGTTCTCCTGAAATCACTGCCGCATATGAGCAGAAGCTCCGTGCGAAGGTAACAGAGCTCCTTGGAACAGCAGGTATCGACGAATCCCGTATAGTTCAGGAAGTCACCATGTATTCCGATAAGATCTGTACAGACGAAGAGAGAGTACGTCTCCACAGCCACATCAAGAACATGCGCGGAAAGCTTGAATCCGGCGGCTCTGTGGGAAGAGAGCTTGATTTCCTTGCTCAGGAAATGAACAGAGAAGCCAACACGACTCTCAGCAAGGCAAATGATCTTATCGTATCCGATGATGCCATCGGTCTTAAGACATTAATAGAAAAAATCAGAGAACAGATTCAGAATCTGGAGTAAGCGGCACATTGCAGGACTGACTTATGTGCAGCACATAACTACAGAATTCAGATATTAAGAGGATAATAATGAACAAAGGATCTTTGGTAGTCGTATCGGGTTTTTCCGGTGCCGGCAAGGGCACACTCATGAAGAGTCTGCTCGGTAAATATGACAATTACGCTCTTTCTATTTCATGCACCACCCGTAATCCGAGAGAGGGCGAAGTAGACGGTCGGGAGTATTTCTTTAAAACAAAAGAAGAATTTCTTGATATGATAGAAAGGGATGAGCTTATCGAGTACGCTCAGTATGTTGAGCACTACTATGGTACTCCGAAGGCATTTGTGGATTCAAAACTCAAGGAGGGCAAGGATGTTCTTCTCGAGATAGAGATTCAGGGTGCCTTAAAGATAAAGCAAAAGTTCCCTGATTCAGTACTGGTATTCATCACACCGCCATCAGGAGATGAACTCAAAAAGAGACTTATCGGAAGAGGAACCGAGTCACTGGATGTAGTGGAAAAGAGGCTTAAACGTGCAATTCAGGAGTCGGAAGGTGTCGAGGCCTATGATTACATTTTAATTAATGATGATATTGACACATGCACCGAAAAATTGCATAATCTCATTCGTGCTCAGCACGAGAAGGCTGACAACCATTTAGATGTAATTGAAAATGTAAGAAGAGATCTTAGGAGGATAGAAGATGTCACAGCAATCATATAATGAACTGATCGATGCAGCAAACAACACCAACGCGATTCAGGACGACACAGATAAACTTGTAGAAAGCAGATACTCTGTAGTTATCGCAAGTGCGAAGCGTGCAAGACAGTTAATAGACGGAGCTTCTCCGGTTCTCCCTGTAGACCCAAGCAGAAAACCTCTTTCTATCGCAGTAGAGGAGCTTGCAAAGAACGCCATCACTATCAAGCGCGGATCTGAGATCGAGGACGAGTTCAGAACAAACGCTGTTGATAAGCACTTTGATTTTGCAACAGAAGAGTTTGATGAGGACGATGACGGAACTGCTGAGCTTATCGATAACAGCCCTTCAGCATCTTCAGAAGACGATTACAATTCTGACAGCGAAGCATAAAAATGAAAATTCATATGATATCACTTGGCTGTGATAAGAACAGAGTGGACAGTGAAAAGATGCTCAGCAATCTTCTGGAGAAATATCCGGGTTCTGAGATAACCGATGATCCTGCAGAGGCAGACATCGCTGTCATCAATACCTGTTCTTTTATCGGTGATGCCAAGGAAGAAAGCATTAATACCATCATCGAGATGGGTGAATACAAGCAGTCGGCAAAGCTCAAAAAGATCATAGTTGCCGGCTGTTTAGTTGAACGCTATAAAGACCAGATCAGAAAAGAGCTGCCTGAGGTGGATGAGGTCATGGGTGTAAAGGACTACGTTGACAAGCTGGATGTCCAGATGGCGCGTGTCGAGAACTCCGAGAATTACTCTTCTTATCTTAAGATAGCAGAGGGGTGTGATAAGTACTGTACTTACTGCATTATCCCAAGTCTCAGAGGTCATTATCGTTCTGTCCCCATGGAACATCTCATTGAAGAAGCCAGGATGCTCGCATCCCGCGGCACTAAGGAACTGATCCTTGTGGCTCAGGAAACAACTCTTTACGGTGTTGATCTTTATAAGAAGAAATCACTTCCTGAACTTCTGAACAGACTTTCCGATATTGATGGAATAGAGTGGATACGTATACTTTACTGCTACCCTGAGGAGATAACCGACGAACTCATAGAGACCATACGTGACAACAAAAAGGTAGTTCACTATCTTGATATACCTATACAGCATGCTTCGGATGCAGTTCTTCAGAACATGCACAGAAAGACCAGACAGGCAGAGCTTAAGGAACGTATCGCTGCTCTTCGTAAGGCGATTCCGGATATAGCATTGCGTACTACACTTATCACTGGATTCCCGGGAGAGACTGAAGAGGATTTCGAGATCCTGAAGAATTTTGTCTCCGAGATGCGTTTCGAGCGTCTGGGTGTTTTCCCTTATTCACAGGAAGAAGACACTGCAGCAGCAGAAATGACTCCTCAAATCCCTGAAAAAATAAAGCTCAAGCGCCAGGATGAGATCATGAGACTTCAGCAGGGAATCGCTTTTGAGAAGGCCAGAGAGCAGATCGGAAGAGAGCTCAGAGTTATGGTAATAGGCTATGACCCTGAAAACAACATGTATCTTACACGTTCTTATATGGATAATCCTGACATCGATAGTATGGTTTTTGTAGATGCAGGTGAATATAACAACAAAATTTCCGGTGATATGATCTATTGTCGTATCATCGATGCAGATGGATATGACTTGATTGGAGAGCGCATCTAATGAATTTACCAAACAAACTGACGATACTTCGTATACTCCTGATTCCACTTTTTGTTGTACTGCTGTTATTAAAGGGTGGACAGGATCAGAATTTACGTATTGCCGCTTTGATCGTGTTTTGTCTTGCTTCATTTACGGATTTTCTGGATGGGCAGATAGCAAGAAAGCGGAATTTGGTTACAGATTTTGGGAAATTTATGGATCCTTTGGCTGATAAGCTTCTGGTTTGTTCGGCTCTAATTTGTCTTATAGAGTTGAATCAGCTTCCTGCATGGTACGTTATCGTTATCATCGCAAGAGAGTTTATCATTTCCGGGTTCCGTCTTGTGGCAGCTGATAAGGGCATAGTTATAGCCGCATCCTGGTGGGGTAAATTCAAGACCACTTTCCAGATGTTTACTGTCATTTTACTTATCATAGACATTCCGGCTTTACGGATGATCACAAACATTATTGCTGTGATCGCGCTGATACTTACTATCATTTCTCTGGTGGATTACATGATAAAAAATATTCGTGTCATCACCGAAGGCGGTATGTAAAGGATTCCTATACATGATCTTTTCAAAGAATATGTTCTACGGCAGACATGCCGAAAAGCGAAAGAGTTATATACTTGATAACCTTCGGAAAAGACATTTTCAGCCGGGGGCATATGTTATCGTGGCGGCAAAAGCTCCTAATCTTTATGAAATTTATAATCAGGCCATGTTTTTGAATCCGAAGATGGATACTGAAAATGTTGAGATCCTCGGCATAGGCTATGGTTATAAAGATGCTCTGGAGTGTGTCACGAACATGCTGATGCAAAGAAAAGATATAATCGCCTGATAGCATTTGAGATTTATATTAAAATACATGGACGTCGATAAAGGAAAACTTTATCCGGCGTCAAGAAAAACGAGGAGGCTTACATGATTGTCCTGACAATATTAAAGGTCATAGGCATTGTGCTCCTCGTTATTTTATTGCTTATTTTGCTTCTACTGGGTATCCTGCTGTTTGTCCCTGTAAGGTACAGGTCCATGGGATATAAAAGAGAGGCAAAGGATGATTATTATATCGATCTTAACGCCAGCTGGTTTCTGAAGGCTCTTAGATTCAAGGCTGTATTTGATCCCGAAGGTCTGAGGATGAATCTCAGATTCCTCTGGCTCACTCTGATGGACTCTCCCGAAAAGGATGAAGACGAGTCAGAAGAGAGTACAGTTTCTGAAGAGAGCAAACCACGATCAACAGAAGACGATGCATCTCCTGATGAAACTGACAGCATAATTCCTGTTGAAAATACATCTTCGGTAGAGCCCGTAAAAACAGATGTATCAGATAAATCCGAAACTATAGAAGCTGAAAGTTCAGTAAATGATATTCATATAGAAGAACATCCTGATGCAGAATCCGAAGTCATCATAAAAGCTTCCGAAGCAACGACCGATGATTCGATAACTGTTTCCGAAGCTGGAATGGATCCTGACCAGGACAGCATCGTCGATGAAATCGTTTCAGACCATACCGGTGATACGGATAGATCAGAAGAATCTGAGGAACCTTCACAAGAAGAAACCAAAGACAGATCCTTCAGCGAAAAAACAGGGGAGAAATTCCGGACTATTCTTGGTAAAATAGAAAATGTGTCTGAGAAGATATCTGAAATCAAAGATACAATCAATGACGAAGAAAACAGAGCAGCATTAAAGCTTATCATAAAAAACCTAAAGTACCTGCTCAGACATTATCGTTTCAGAAGATTAAAGGGCAATCTGACATATGGCTCCGAAGACCCGTCATCAGTCGGAAGCGTCATGATGTACCTGAGTCTCATTTATCCGGTATATGGAGAAAATTTCACCATAGAGCCTGTTTTTGACAGGTCCGTAATAAGCGGGGATATGAATTTGAAGGGCAGGATCAGACTTATCCATCTTTTGATAGCGATGATAGAACTTATGCTCAATAAAAAAATACGACATTTTGTCATAAATCGTTTATAAGGAGGCACCCATGGCTGACAAAAATAATGTAACAGAAATTCTGGATACTCTTTTTCAGGGGATGGAGGGTTTCGTAAATTCAAAAACAGTGGTAGGTGAACCCGTAAAGGTCGGAGACGCCACACTTATTCCTCTTATAGAAGTAAGCTGTGGAATGGGCGCCGGAGGTTTCGCGAAGCCAAAGGACAACACAAATAATGACGGCGGAGCAGGAGCTCTTAGTTCAAAGATCACTCCAACAGCCATTCTCATCATACAGAACGGAAACAGCAAACTCATCAATGTAAAGAATCAGGATATGATGACAAAGCTCCTCGATATGCTTCCTGATGCCATCGATAAGATAACCGGTGGAAGCAGAGTCTCCAGGGATGCGGAGACCGCAGCGATAGAAATGTCAAAAAAATCAGATAACTGATAAAGAATCTCCGTACAATATGCTATACAATAAATGCCCTTATCCATACACATCTGTGTTCAACACTTATCAGGGCAAAAAGTTATGATTTTTTCTCAAAATAAAGCTTGCAAATTTTCATTAACTTTGCTAGTATAGTTGAGTCGCGAATTCAGAGCGTATCTGATTCGATATATTTTGAAAAGGGAGGTGCAACCATGGCAAAATGCGCAGTTTGTGAGAAGGCAGTTCACTTCGGAAATAAGGTAAGCCATTCACATAGAAGATCAAACAAGATCTGGAAGGCTAACATTAAGTCAGTTAGAGTTATGGTAAATGGCGGTACAAAGAAGATGTATGTATGTACTTCCTGCTTAAGATCTGGCAAGGTTCAGCGTGCAATCGGTACATCTAAGACTGTAGAGGCAAACGCTTAATTCTGGATCGTCTAATTGATGCATGATAGGGTATTACGATCACTCGTAATACCCTTTTTTCATGCAAAACCATAAATCAAAGTCAGAGTGCACACATCGGTATAATATGCTATAATCAAGTTTGTTTTACTGTGAAATGATTTTTGTTTGCCTTTTAGGTCTGCAGAAATCCGGCTTTCATGGTATAAATTGATTTTAAAGTATCTTTCCGGAGGTAATATATGAAAGGAACAATCGCATCCAAACTGGGTGAAATTCAGATCAATCCTGATGTTATTGCTACCTATGCAGGAACTACCGCTATAGAGTGTTTTGGTATCGTTGGTATGGCTAAGGTCTCTTACCAGTCCGGCGGGCTCGTAAAGCTTCTTAAGCGAGAGAGCCTTACCAAGGGCATCATGGTAAAGATCGAAAACAACGAGATCTCTCTTGATTTCCACGTTATCGTAGCCTACGGTGTAAGCATTCAGGCCGTAGCTGACAATCTTATCGAAAACGTCAGATATAAAGTTACAGAGTATACCGGCATGAAGGTTAAAGATGTAAATATCTTCGTCGAAGGTGTAAGAGTCATTGACTGATGACATTTATAAAGGAGGAATTACCTGTGGGTAATCAAATTGATGCAATGGCGTTGAAAAACGCTTTTCTTGCAGGCGCTAACAGTCTTAACGCTAAGAAAGAGTACATCAACGAGCTCAATGTATTCCCTGTACCTGATGGTGATACAGGAACAAATATGACCATGACTATCATGTCAGCTGCAAGAGAAGTAGCTGCGATTTCCGAGCCTACCATAGACAATGTGGCAAAGGCTATGGCCAGCGGTTCACTCCGCGGCGCAAGAGGAAACTCCGGCGTTATCTTAAGCCAGCTTATCCGTGGTTTCACAAAGGAGATCCGCGAGAATGCCGGGGCAGGCGTGATCGATGACGTGATCCTTGCACGTGCTTTTAATCGTGCCATCGAGACAGCCTACAAGGCTGTTATGAAGCCGAAAGAGGGTACTATCCTTACAGTTGCCAAGGGAATGGCTGATCGAATCACAGAATTGTCTGTACTCGACGAGGATACTATTACCATGCTTGAGAAGGTCATCGCTTACGGTGATGATGTTCTCGCCAGGACACCTGACATGCTTCCTGTACTTAAAGAAGCCGGTGTAGTGGATTCCGGCGGACAGGGACTTATGACTGTAGTAAAGGGTGCCCTTGCTTCCCTTAAGGGAGAGGATGTCAATGTCGAGATCGAAGACGTTGAGATGTCACCTGCAGCTGCTCCAGCGGCAGAGCGCAAGTCCCGCGGAGATATCTCTACAGCTGATATCAAGTTCGGCTATTGCACAGAGTTCATGGTAAACGGTGACCACGAGTTCAGTGATGAGGAAGTTGATGAACTGAGAAACTGGCTTAACGGCGTTGGTGATTCCATCGTATGTTTCTCAGACGAGAACATCATCAAGGTACACGTTCACACAAACCATCCGGGTAACGCATTTGAGAAGGGTCTCTCTATGGGATACCTTTCAAAAATGAAGGTAGATAACATGCGTCTCGAGCACAATGAAGTTCTTATAAAGGATGCTTCAAAGATCGCCGAGAACGAAAAGTCAGAAAATGCTTCAGCGGCTTCTGAAGAGCCTAAGAAGGATCTCGGTCCTGCCAAGGATTTCGGTTTCATTTCAGTATCTGCCGGAGAAGGACTCACAGAGATCTTCAAGGGCGTAGGTGTTGATTATGTCATCGAAGGCGGTCAGACCATGAACCCTTCAACTGAAGACATCTTAAATGCCTGTGCCGAGGTCAATGCCAAGACTATATTTGTTCTTCCAAACAACAAGAACATCATCCTTGCTGCAAATCAGGCAAAGGATATCATCGAGGACAAGACCATCATCGTAGTACCTACAAAGACCATCCCTCAGGGTATTTCAGCTATGATCAGCTTCAGTCCTGATATGTCAGCAGAAGAGAACTACGAGGCCATGAAGGACGCATCCGAGTGCGTAAACTCTGCAGAAGTAACCTATGCTGTACGAAACACCACCATTGACGGACATGCTATCGAAGAAAATGATATCATGGCTATCGGTGATGACGGACTCCTTTCAGTTCAGAAGGATATCGATCGTGCCGTAAACGAAGCTGTTGCCAAAATGATCAACGGCGAATCCGAGATCGTTACCATCTACTATGGTAAGGATGTCAAGGAAGAGGACGCTGAAAAGCTTTCTTCAGAGATAAGAAAGAAGTATCCAGCTGTTGAGACAGAGCTTCAGTACGGCGGACAGCCTATTTACTATTATTTCATTTCTGTGGAATAAACATTCATTCAGGCAGTAGTCCTGCCTGATTTCACTTTGTCACTGCGTCATGTTGCCTGTCCGGTACATGCACAAAGACAGCTATCACGAATAGAAAGCTCCTGAGAACAATATCTCAGGAGCATTTTTAACTAAAAAAATATGACTCTGACAGATTTAAAGGGAATAGGACCGAAAACAGAAAAACTGTTCAATAGGCTGGGGATATATACAGTAAAAGATCTGCTGTATTATTTCCCCCACACATACCTGTGCTACAAAAAGCCATCAGCCATAAGTAATCTCACAGAAGGTGAAAACGAGGCTGTAACAGGTATGCTGGAAAAAGATGCTGCCGTGGTGAACCTCCATGGTCTCAGGATGACCACAGCATACATCCGTGACATATCAGGAAAACTGCGTCTCACCTGGTTCAATGCTCCCTTTCTCAGAAACACACTGAGAGCCGGCTCATCCTTCGTTTTCTTCGGAAAAGCAGGCGATTACAAGGGTCAGAAGTCCATGAACCAGCCGAAGATCTTCTCTGTTGAGGAATACGCAAAAAAGATAGACACTCTGGAACCCGTATACGGTCAGTCAAAGGGTCTGTCCAACGCTGCCATCATCAAAGCCATAAAACAGGCAATGGAGGTTTCTGAGGCACAGGCTGATTTCATACCCCGGGCCATACTCTATAACAGGAAACTGATGAGTATGAATGAGGCTATCGGTCATATTCATTTTCCTGAAAACATGGAGGATTACAAAAAGGCCAGGGAACGTCTTGCGTATAACGAGCTCTTTCTTTTCTCCATGGCACTGGTCAAAAAGAAGCAGAACACAGATGAGCAAAGATCCGGCTTCATTATAAAAAGAGATGCGCGTATAGATTCCTTTATTTCGAATCTGCCCTTTACTTTGACAGAAGGGCAGGCTGCAGCGGTGGAAGATATAAGAACTGACCTTAACGACGGCTTCATCATGAACCGACTCCTTCAGGGAGATGTGGGTTCCGGAAAGACCATAGTTTCCTTCATAGCAGCACTTGAGACCGCCTTCAACGGCCATCAGGCAGCCATAATGGCCCCGACAGAAATATTGGCATCACAGCACTATGAAAAGCTTAAAAAGATCGTTTCGGACAATGCCTACGACCTGAAAATAGCACTCGTCACAGGCTCACTAAAAGCCTCAGAGAAAAAAGCCATATACAAGGAAATAGAGAACCACGAAGCAGATATCATAATCGGAACCCACGCACTGTTTCAGGACAATGTGATCTATGATGATCTTGCGCTGGTGGTAACTGACGAACAGCACCGTTTCGGAGTGAATCAGAGAAAGACACTGGGAGAGAAGGGGAAAAATCCCCATACTCTCGTTATGTCGGCGACACCCATCCCGAGAACCCTGGCCATGCTTTTATATGCGGATATGAAGGTGAGCCTCATCAAGGGACTTCCCGCAAACCGTTTGCCCATAAAAAATGCAGTGGTAAACGAAAGCTACCGGAATAAGGCATATAAATTCATATATGATGAAATAAAAAAGGGTCGACAGGCCTATATTATCTGTCCTATGGTCGAAGATAATGATATGCTTGATCTGGAGAATGTAACGGATTATACATCGAAGATCCGTAAGCTCTTTCCTTCCGAAGTAAAGATCGAAAAGCTTCACGGAAAAATGAAGCCAAAGGAAAAGGATGACATCATGGACAGATTTCTTCATAAAGAAATCGACATTCTGGTTTCCACCACAGTCGTGGAAGTAGGCGTGGATGTTCCGAACTCCACCGTCATGATGGTGGAAAACGCAGAGCGCTTCGGTCTCGCACAGCTGCATCAGCTGAGAGGAAGAGTAGGAAGATCAGAGCATCAGAGCTTCTGCATCTTTGTGGACAGCTCAAATTCAGATAAGTCAAAGGAGAGGCTTCAGATACTTGCAGGCTCCAACGACGGCTTCCATATAGCAGAAGAGGATCTGAAGCTGAGAGGTCCTGGAGATATATTCGGAATAAGACAGTCGGGAGCTCTGGATTTCACCATTGCAGACATATATCAGGACAGGGAGCTTCTCAGAAAGGCATCAGAGGATGCCATGTACATACTTCGTTCCGATCCCGAGCTTACGGACGAGGAAAACAGGGATCTGAAAGAAAGACTCAGCAGATATCTGGAAGAGAGTTATGTACTGTAAATATGTAAAGATCCGTATACCATGTAATAAATATCAAAAGATTCGTATACCATATAACAAATATTAAAGGAGATCAAAATGAGAGTAATTGCAGGAAGTGCAAGAAGACTTTTACTTAAAACCATCGATTCCGTGGACACACGTCCCACTACAGACAGAATAAAGGAAACCCTTTTCAATATGCTTCAGTTCGAAGTACCTGGCATAGATTTCCTCGATCTTTTTTCAGGATCAGGCGCCATTGGTATAGAAGCACTTTCAAGAGGTTCAAAAAGAGCGGTATTTGTAGAGAACAATCCGAAGGCCGCAGCCTGCATCAATGAAAATATCGAGCACTGCAGATTTGAAGACAGATCTCTCGTTATGGCAACAGACTATATGTCAGCTCTCAACAGACTCAGCGGAAAGGGCTACAGATTCGGAATCGTATTTATGGATCCTCCATACAACCGCGGGTTCGAGCGCAAGGCTATGCAGCTTATCCACGATATGGATTATGTTGATGAAAACACTCTTTTCGTCATCGAAGCGGATATCAACGATGACATATCAGACGAGATAGCAGCTATGGGCTACACTCTCCAGCGCGAAAAAACCTATAAAACCAACAAGCATGTTTTTTTCAAAAAAAGTAATATATAATAACGCTTCAATATATTTACATACCCTTGTTTAACGTGCTATAAATATAAACCGAGAAAGAAGAATTACAATGATAATAGGTATCTATCCGGGATCCTTTGATCCAGTCACATTCGGTCACCTCGACATAATCGAAAGAGCTTCTAAGATGGTAGACAAACTGATCGTCGGAGTTTTGCAGAACAGTGCGAAGACCCCGTTGTTTTCCATGTCAGAACGTGTTAGAATGATTGAAGATTTGACCCAAAAATACGGAAACGTTGAGGTCAGATCCTTCGGCGGTCTAACTGTGAACTTTGCACGAGAGTGCGGAGCAACAGTTATTGTCAGAGGATTACGCGCAGTTACGGATTTCGAGTACGAGCTGCAGCTTGCCCAGACAAACAAAGTCATTGCCCCCGATATCGATACAGTCTTTCTTACGACAAATCTCAAGTATTCTTATCTTAGCTCCAGTACAGTCAAGGAAATCGCCAGCTATGGCGGAGACATCCATGAGTTCGTACCTGCCGAGGTAGAGAAACAGATGAAAGAAAAATATAAAAAGTAAATTTTAGTTAGCATAAGGTGGATTAGATAAATGAGCAGAATTGAACAGTTAATCGGTGAGATCGAAGAATATATAGATAGTTGCAAGTACCAGCCTCTTTCAAACTCAAAGATCCTTGTGAACAAGGAAGAGATGGAAGAGCTTCTGGTGGAGCTCCGTCTCAGAGTACCTGAGGAGATCAAAAAGTATCAGAAGATCATTTCACAGCAGGATGCTATTCTTGCAGATGCCAGAAATCAGGCCAACAGCATGATCGAGGATGCGAAGCAGCAGACAGAGGAAATGGTTTCCGAGAACGAGATCATGCAGCAAGCATATAACGAGGCCAATGCTCTCGTTCAGCAGGCTCAGGCTCAGGCCGACAAGATCCTTGCAGATGCGACTGCCGAGGCAAACAGCGTAAAGGCAAGTGCTATTTCATATACTGATTCAATTCTTGCATCCATCGAAACTCTCGTTGGAAACTCTATTTCAGAGCAGCAGTCAAAGTATCAGTCATGGCTTGACAGCATGCAGACCACCTATAATGTTGTAACCAGCAACAGAAGAGAGCTCAATAACGCCATGCATGCGCCTGTACAGGATCCTTATGCGGATTATACTGACCAGCAGGATGAATATCAGCAGTGATATAATTTCAGGATGACTGTTTAAGTCGTCCGGTTTCACATACGGTATATTTTTATACCGGACATATTATTTAATTCACTTATTCAGAGTACTTCATGATTTTATGAAGTGCTCTGTCTTAAGCTTTTTTATAAAGTGATGTATCTTGAGCTTGACATGTTTTGTTCAGTTTGCTAATATTTCACTTGCAAAAAAAAAAGCGATGCGTGGCTCAGCTTGGTAGAGCGCTGCGTTCGGGACGCAGAGGTCGCAAGTTCGAATCTTGTCGCATCGACTAACCCTTGGGACTGACTCAGCACGGAAACGTGTTGGGTCTTTTTCTTTTATCTCAAAGCAGTTAATATATAGGGTATTACATGATCTACTTCGCACTACGGAGGTATGCTAGACTGATACTATGGCCAGTTATAGATATTACCTAATTTGTGTAGAGGTATGTATGAGCTATCATGAATTGGATAAAAAGAGCGAAACGGTGATGTCCATCGCTACTGTCATGTGCAGTAAAAACACACAGAATAAACGAAGGAGCTTTGAAGTAAAATGAGAAAAGAAACAAAATGTATAGAAGCAGGCTACACTCCGAAGAACGGCGAGCCTCGTATGATCCCTATCATCCAGAGCACAACATTCAAGTATGACACAAGTGCTGACATGGGAAAGCTTTTTGATCTTGAGGCCGAAGGATATTTCTATACAAGACTTCAAAATCCTACCAACGATTATGTAGCTGCAAAGATAGCAGCACTTGAAGGCGGTACCGCAGCCATGCTCACATCATCAGGTCAGGCCGCAACATTTCTTTCCGTTTTCAATCTTGCAAATGCAGGAGACCATGTTATCGCTTCTTCCAGCATCTACGGCGGAAGCTTCAATCTTTTCAATGTCACCATGAGAAAGATGGGTATCGACTTCACCTTTGTTGATCCCGACTGCAGTGACGAAGAGCTTGAGGCAGCCTTCAAGCCTAACACAAAGGTAGTGTTCGGTGAGACCATCGCAAACCCTGCACTTATCGTATTTGATATCGAACGTTTTGCAGCAGCAGCTCACAGGCACGGAGTACCTCTTATCGTTGACAACACCTTCGCAACACCCATCAACTGCAGACCTTTCGAATGGGGCGCTGATATCGTAACTCATTCCACCACAAAGTACATGGACGGTCACGATGCAACAGTAGGTGGAGTTATCGTTGATTCAGGAAAGTTCGACTGGATGGCTCATGCTGACAAGTTCCCGGGTCTCTGCACACCTGACGAGTCTTATCACGGCATAACATATGCAGAGAAGTTCGGAAAGGAAAAGGCTTTTATCACCAAGGCAACAGCACAGCTCATGCGTGATTTCGGAGCGATCCCTTCACCTATGAACTGCTACATGCTGAATCTCGGTCTCGAGTCGCTTGCTGTAAGAATGCAGAGACATTGTTCCAATGCCCAAAAGGTGGCAGAATTCCTTCAGGAGAATTCCAATGTTTCCTACGTTACATATCCCGGCCTCCCTGGAGACAAGTACTACGAGAGAGCACAGAAGTATATGCCGGAAGGAACCTGCGGTGTCATTTCCTTCGGCGTTAAGGGCGGACGCAAGACAGCGGAAGAGTTCATGAAGCATCTGAAGCTCGCCATCATCGCAACACATGTTGCAGATGCACATACCTGCGTTCTTCACCCTGCATCATCCACACATCGCCAGATGACAGACGAGGAGCTTCTTGCAGGAGGCGTTAAGCCGGATATGGTTCGTCTTTCTGTAGGTATCGAGAATGTTGATGATATCATCGAGGATCTCAAGCAGGCACTTGAGGCTTCACAGAAGGACTGATGAATAATTAAAATCATAGCAAGGTAGGAATATGTCAATTTACACATATTCTGTTTACACTTTTTGTTAGATTTGAAGTGAAAGTCTGACTTGACTATGTGAAACAAAAACCTTAAAATCTCATCGTCATAATATGCCCATTATATGGTTGGGCGTTACCACAAGCTGCCGATAACAGCACCTTATGACTTTGTTTGTCATAAGCTTCTGTTATCGGCAGCTTTTGTAATATATTGAGGGGAAATGAATGAACACTAAATTTGATGTAATCATAATCGGTGCCGGTCCCGGCGGAATATTTGCAGCCTACGAGCTCATGAAACTGAAGCCGGAGCTTTCAATCGCAGTATTCGAGGCAGGTAATCCTCTGGAGAAGAGAAAATGTCCTATCGATGGTGACAAAATCAAGTCATGCATCAACTGTCCGACCTGTTCTATCATGAGCGGCTTCGGTGGTGCGGGAGCATTTTCAGACGGTAAGTACAACATCACCAATGCCTTCGGCGGCACACTCTATGAGCATGTAGGAAGAGAGACCGCTACAGATCTCATGAAGTATGTTGATACCATCAACATGACTCATGGCGGAGAGGGCACGAAGCTTTACTCCACTTCCGGCTCAGAGTTCAAGAAGAAGTGCATCCAGAGCAGACTTACTCTTCTCGATGCATCCGTACGTCACCTGGGAACCGACAAGAACTACATCGTTCTTGAGAATATATACAAAGAAATGAAGGACAAGGTTCAGTTCTTCTTCAGAACACCGATCGAAAAGGTCAGAAAACTTGATGACGGATATGAAGTGGATCACAAGGACGGAACAGCATCCTGTAAGTACTGTGTGATCTCTGTAGGCCGCAGCGGCAGTAAGTGGATGAAGACTGTATGCGATGATCTTCAGATACCGACAAAGTCAAACAGAGTAGATCTCGGTGTAAGAGTCGAGCTTCCTGCAGTCGTATTTGAGGATATCACAGATGCTCTCTATGAAGGAAAGATCGTTTATCAGACTCAGAAATTCGAGGATAATGTCCGCACCTTCTGTATGAATCCTCACGGAGCCGTAGTTAATGAAAACACTAACGGCATCATCACAGTAAACGGTCACAGCTATGAGGATCCTTCACTTCAGACAGAGAATACAAACTTTGCACTTCTCGTAAGCAAGCATTTCTCAGAACCGTTTAAGGACAGCAACGGTTACGGCGAAAGCATTGCCAGACTCTCCAATATGCTCGGAGGCGGAGTTATCGTTCAGCGTTTCGGAGATCTGGAAAGAGGACGCCGCAGTACTGTGAAGCGTATCGAAGAGGGTACAGTAAGACCTACTCTGAAGGCTACTCCCGGTGATCTCAGTCTCGTCCTTCCGAAGCGTATACTCGATGGCATCATCGAAATGATCTACGCTCTTGACAAGATCGCTCCAGGTACTGCCAATGACGACACCCTGCTCTATGGTGTCGAAGTCAAGTTCTACAACATGGAAGTAGCTGTTGATGACAAGCTCGAGACCATCTATCCTGAGCTCTTCTGTATCGGTGACGGAAGCGGAGTTACTCACTCACTTTCACATGCAAGTGCAAGCGGAGTCCATGTTGCGAGAGAGATCGCAAAGAGACTTGGCTGATACAATCATCTATCGGCACACAAATTATAAGTTATACAGTTTACACCAAAAGAGGCATATCTTCGGATTATGCCTCTTTTTTTGTTTCTGGTTATACATTCTATGAAGTTATATCATATAACGTTTTCATAATTTTTATTGCAATTTCATTTTTCGCTATTTATAATTTTTTAATGTGGGGGTCAAATAATATTTATCATTATGAATCAACGTGATTAATAATTTTTGATCGATACATATACAAAATGATTGCTGCACATCATGGAGCGATTATCAAATTATTATATTTTGGAGGAATAACAATGTCAGAACCCAGATTATTTTATGAAAAAGACTGTGATATATCTTTCCTTAACGGCAAGAAGATCTGCATTATCGGATATGGCTCTCAGGGACATGCACATGCACTTAACCTTAAGGAATCAGGCTGTGACGTAGTTGTAGGACTTTACGAAGGTTCCAGATCAAAGGCAAAGGCTGAGTCTCAGGGACTTACAGTCCTTCCTACAGCAGAAGCTGTAAAGCAGTCTGATATCATTATGATCCTCATCAATGATGAGCTTCAGGCAGGCATGTACAAGAAGGATGTTGAGCCTAACTTAAAGGCAGGCGATATGCTCATGTTTGCTCATGGTTTCAACATTAACTACAAGCTTATCGTTCCTCCTGCAGATGTAGATGTTGCCATGATAGCTCCCAAGGCTCCGGGACATACAGTTCGTTCAGAGTATCAGGCAGGTAAGGGAACACCTTGTCTCGTTGCCATCCATCAGGATGCTACAGGCCACGCTCTTGACTACGCTCTTGCATACGGTGCAGGAATCGGCGGTGCCCGTGCAGGTCTTCTTGAGACTACCTTCAAGACAGAGACAGAGACAGACCTTTTCGGTGAGCAGGCTGTTCTTTGCGGTGGTGTATGCGCACTTATGCAGGCCGGTTTCGAGACTCTCGTTGACGCCGGATATGATCCACGTAATGCTTACTTCGAGTGCGTACACGAGATGAAGCTTATCGTTGATCTCATCTATCAGTCAGGCTTTGCCGGCATGAGATATTCTATCTCCAACACAGCTGAGTTCGGTGACTATGTAACAGGTCCGAAGATCGTTACAGAGGATACAAAGAAGGCTATGAAGAAGATCCTTGCAGATATTCAGGATGGTACCTTCGCATCTCAGTTCCTTCAGGATATGAATAACGGTAAGGTTCACTTCCAGGCTATGAGAACAAAGGCTGCCGAGCATCCATCAGAGAAGATCGGTGCCGAGATCAGAAAGCTCTACAGCTGGAATAACGAGTCCGACAAGCTTGTAAACAACTGATAAAAGATCATTCGGTCTTTACTAATCAAATAAAGTTCCATTCAGACCGGCTGTTATGTACTGCATAACGCCGGTCTGTTTAGTATTTGTGATAAGGCCGTAAAGTGCGCCGTGCCTGCACGTGCACACATTTGACGGTCAACTCAAAATCGCATAGGAGATACTTTTCTCTACGCGATTAAACATCATACAAGGGAGTCCTCATGAGAAACCTTTTATCAAATCTTATAGTTTACGGAAATCTGAAACACGACGAAACTCTGGAAAACATAGCCGCAATCGCGGATGCTGCGGAAGCGGGAGAGGAATCGAAGGTCTTCAGCATGCTTTCAGGCTGCTTCGATCAGGTACATAAGATAATGGAAACAGCCACCAACTATGGCTTCACTGACGATCTCTGGGCCGGATACATTACCTTTCTTCTTATGACGGATGAGAATCCGCTTGCCATGGTGTCCGAAAATTCAGTGATACCGGAAGGTTCTGCCTCTCATTTTGCAAAGCATGATTTCGAATACATCATCCGCCTCATGCATTATGATTTTTCAAAGCTTGAGGAAATGCTCTGCACTGACTGCTTTTCAACTCTCCAGAACTATAGCGCTGTGAAGAAACACGAGCGCATGTACTACAGCTTCATTTCCAAAACTGTAAATGAGCTGAAGGACGAACTTATGGATGCGGACAATGCGGATGAGTTCTATGAGTCCATGGGGAAATATTATCATGATCACGGTGTAGGCATGTTCGGTCTAAACAAGGCTTTCCGGATCAGAAATGATCATGACGAAACTCCTGAGCTTATTCCCATAAATAACCTGGATGCGGTGAACTATGACGATCTCGTGGGATACGAGCTTCAGAAAAAGCAGATCTTCGAAAACACCCGGAATTTCATCGAAGGAAAACGTGCCAACAACGTGCTTCTCTATGGTGATGCGGGAACCGGAAAGTCCACCACCATAAAGGCGACCCTCAATGAATTCTATCCTGAGGGACTCCGACTCATCGAGATCTACAAGCATCAGTTCAAGGATCTTTCCTATGTGATCTCCAAGGTGAAGAGCCGTAATTACAAGTTCATCATTTACATGGACGATCTTTCCTTCGAGGACTTCGAGATAGAGTACAAGTACCTGAAGGCGGTCATCGAGGGCGGTATGGAAACGAAGCCTGACAACATCCTTATATATGCAACCTCCAACCGCCGCCATCTCATAAAGGAGAGCACTTCTGACCGAGATGACATGGGTGTGGGAGGAGATGTACATCACTCGGATACACTGGAGGAAAAGCTGTCACTTGTGGACCGCTTCGGATTGAATATCCTCTATACGAAACCTACATATCAGGAGTTCCAGCAGATAGTTATAAGCCTTGCGAAAAAGCACGGTATAGATATGCCGGAAAAGGAGCTTCTTGCAAAGGCCAATGTCTGGTCCGTAAGGAAGGGTGGCCACACGGGACGTGTTGCACAGCAGTTCATAAATTCACTGAACAACTGACAAATGCATGATGATATACATATTGAAATGCATGTATATCATCATGAGCTTCAGTAAATTTCAATGACAGTCTATGACACACTGTGTGCCTTAAAAAACGAAGCGGAGCATATCTCGTATAACTTATTATTTATTGACATGGAGACTCCATAATCGCATAATTGATGTACAAGTTTTCGAACAAAGCGGGTGTACTATGCGATATAGTACTCCACTCCGATAACAATTCCTTAGAAAGGCGACGCAAAGAAGCATGAATAATTACAGTGTGATTCTATCTGTCATTATTATTCTCGTGAACATTATTGTGATTCGCAATAGTGCCTTTTTTGTGTAAAGCTTTTCAAGAGAGATAAAGACAGATTACGTTTTTAAAACCTTGCAGCTTTACCACTGCAAGGTTTTTTTTTACTCGATTCATAAAATTTGTAGTATAGTTATACTATTAATTTATGACAAATGTTTTTATCATTTCATCACGTTTTAGTAACAACTTCACATAAAAAAATCATCATCAACATGTCTCTTTTTTCATAAATGGCATGAAGCGTCAGTCTTTTCCGGATTCTGAATCCTTCAGGCTGATGTCTTAAGAAAGGAGTTTTAAGTTATGAGATTAAAAGGAGCACAGATCCTGATAGAAGAACTGGTAAAGCAAGGCGTCGATACGGTTTTCGGTTATCCCGGAGGCCAAGTACTGGACATCTATGACGAGCTTTACAAGGCTTCTGACAAGATAAATCATGTCATCACTGCCCATGAGCAGGGAGCATGTCACGCGGCTGACGGTTATGCAAGAGCCACCGGAAGAACAGGCGTAGTTATCGCCACATCAGGTCCCGGTGCCACAAATCTCGTAACAGGAATCGCCAATGCATATCTTGATTCCGTTCCTCTGGTTGCCATCACCGGCAATGTCTCCATAAACGCTTTAGGCCGTGACAGTTTCCAGGAGGTAGATATCGTAGGTATCACCCAGCCTGTTGTTAAGCACAATTTCATGGTACGTCACGTTCAGGAGCTGGAGCAGACCATCAAGGAAGCATTTCTCATAGCAAACTCAGGACGTAAGGGTCCGGTTCTTATAGACATCCCAAAGAGCGTTCAGACAGACCTCTGTGAATACGGTATAGCAGTAGTTCCCCGCATGCCTGATAAGCCGAAAGTCTCATACATGAAGGAAAAGGTTCTGGAGGCCATCAGAAACTGCCAGAAACCTTTCATCTACTGCGGAGGCGGAGTTATCTCAGCCAATGCCGAAAAGGAAGTTCTGGAGCTCTCACATCGTCTGGATGCCCCTGTAGGACTCAGTATGATGGGTAGAACAGCATTGCCGGATTCCTACGAATACAACCTCGGAATGTGCGGTATGCATGGTCAGTACGCAGCTACAAAGGCTCAGGCCGAATGTGATCTCATGCTGGCTGTAGGTGTACGTTTCTCAGACAGAGCTACAGGTGATATCAATGAATACACCAGAAAGTGTACAGTCATCCATATCGATATCGACAAGGCCGAGTTTGGAAAAAATGTCAATTCAGACTTCTGCCTGCAGGGTGATGTAAAGGCCATACTTCAGGACCTTCTTTCAGAGCTTAAGGGTGTTCGCCATCAGGAGTGGAGAAACGAGGTAGAGGAATTTAAAAAGGTCGTTATCCCTGACCGTCCCGGTGAGTTCTGTCCGAAGAATATCATTACCGCAGTGAGAAAGCATACAAACGACACAACTGTTATTGCAACAGATGTAGGTCAGCATCAGATGTGGACAGTTCAGTTCTATGACTTCGAAGCTCCGAGAACACTTCTTACATCAGGAGGTTTGGGAACCATGGGATACGGTCTCGGTGCTGCCATCGGAGGCTGTATCGGATCCGGAAGAAAGAGAACCGTTCTTTTCACATCAGAAGGTTCCTTCGGAATGAATTTAAACGAGCTCTGTACCGTAGTCAGTCAGGATCTCCCCATCACAGTTGTTATCCTTAACAACAACGTTCTCGGTATGGTGAGACAGTGGCAGGGAATCTTCTACGAAGGAAGATATTCCCAGACTACCCTGAACAGAAAAACAAACTATGCAGCTCTTGCAGACGCCTTCGGCGCAAAGGGTTTCACGGCATCAACTCTTGATGAACTGGAAAAGATACTTACAGAGACAGATACAGGAGATACCGGTTCCTACGTAATAGATTGTCACATAGATCAGGATGAAAAGGTTCTTCCGATGATCCCGCCCGGAAAATCGATTAAGAACATCATACTGAAAGACTGAGTAACTGAATAATTCACAGTCAGCCTGACTGATTCAGATTCATAAAGGCTGACTTCAAAATAAAGAGGAGGTACTTATGGAAGAGAGATTTATCATCGATCTTTGGGTCAATAACCGTTTCGGCGTACTTAACAGGATCACAGGTCTTTATTCAAAGAGAGGCTACAATATCGAGACAATTCATGCGGGTCCTACGGATATTCCCGGAGTGACAAAGATAGAGATCGTCTCAACAGGAGACGACTATATGAGGACTCAGGTGATATCTCAGCTTGAAAAGCTTTATGATATCCGTAAGGTGGACCTCAGAACAGAAATGATGGAAGACTGACATTTCAACTTTTGGTTGAACAGAAATGATGGGAGACTGACATTATCAACTTTGGGTTGAACACAAAATCTATATAGCAGCTATTGGGGAGGAATTATGAACGAATTAACACTGGACAGGGTCTATCAGGCAGCACATGTACTTAAACCTGTGATCAACAAGACCGAGCTTGTTCACGCCACAAGAATAGATGCAGGCTGTGACCTTTATCTCAAGGCAGAGAACCTTCAGAATACAGGTTCTTTCAAGATAAGAGGTGCCTACTACAAGATCTCGACTCTTACAGACGAAGAGAAGGCAAAGGGCGTTGTTGCCTGCTCAGCAGGAAATCATGCTCAGGGCGTTGCTCTTGCAGCACAGCGCGCAGGAATCAAGTCAACCATCTTCCTGCCTGCCATAGCACCTATTTCAAAGGTTGAAGCAACAAAGAGCTACGGTGCGGAGATACGTCTTATAGACGGTGTTTATGATGACGCCTATGCTGCTTCTGTTGAATATCAGAAAGAGTCAGGTGCTGTGTTCATCCATCCTTTCAATGATGTTGATGTAATCGCAGGTCAGGGAACCATCGGTATGGAGATCTGTGACCAGCTTGCAGATGCAGACGCCGTTGTTGTTCCCGTAGGAGGCGGCGGACTCATTTCAGGAGTCAGCTTCGTAGTAAAGAAGCTAAATCCAAACTGCAAGGTATACGGTGTTCAGGCAGCAGGTGCTCCGAGCATGGTAGAAGCTCTGAAGAGCAAAAAAGTGGAGGCTCTCAGTGAGGTCCACACCTTTGCAGACGGTATCTCCGTTAAGTGTCCGGGAGATGTTACCTTCGATATGGTAAGCAAATACGTTGATGAGGTCGTCACAGTCACAGACGATGAAACAGCCGCAGCCATCCTTACACTTATGGAGAAGCAGAAGGTGGTTTCAGAGGGTGCAGGTGCGGTTTCTGTAGCAGCAGTTCTCTTCAACAAGATCCCTGTTAAGGGCAAGAAGGTAGTCTGCGTGGTTTCAGGCGGTAATATCGACGTGAACATCCTTTCACGTGTCATCAACAGAGGTCTCATCAAGACAGGAAGAAAGGCTACTCTTACCATCGAACTTCTGGATAAGCCGGGTCAGCTTGAAGAGGTTTCACATATCGTTGCTTCCATGGGAGCCAATGTCACCAAGGTGGATCACAATACCATCTCCATGGACACAGACATCAACGGCTGCTATCTGACTCTTCAGATGGAAACAAGAAACTTCGAACATATCGAAGCTATCAGAGCAAAATTCGTGGAAGAGGGCTTCAAGCTTGTCTGAGATTTAGTTTCCGGCTTTCACTCACATAGATCCCTTTTACGGGAAATGTCATCACATCAGATCAGAAAAAAGGAGATATGGATATATGACAGGTGCAGACGCTTTAGCTAAATGTCTCCAGAATGAACATGTTGAATATGTTTTCGGATATCCGGGAGTTGCAATCGCACCCTTTTTCAACAGCATTCTGGACACAGACATTAAAACCGTACTGGTACGTCAGGAGCAGAATGCAGCCCATTCCGCAAACGGATATGCAAGAGCCACCGGAAAGGTGGGAGTTGCTGCAGTAACCTCAGGTCCCGGCGCCACCAACATCATCACAGGTATCGCAACTGCCTTTGCAGACAGCATTCCTATAGTGGTCATAACCGGACAGGTGAAGAGTAATCTGGTGGGTTCCGATGTGTTTCAGGAGGCAGATATCTGCGGAGCCTGTGAGTCCTTCGTTAAGTATTCATACATAGTGCGTGACGCGAGAGACATTCCCCGCATCATGAAGGAAGCCTTCTACATAGCCAACTCCGGAAGAAGAGGTCCTGTACTTATCGATATTCCTATAGATGTACAGCAGGCGGAGATAAAGGACTTTAAGTATCCTGAAGAGGCGAAGCTCAGAACCTATAAACCAACGGTACAGGGAAACACTGTACAGATCAAAAAGGTATTTGCAAGGCTCAAGGAAGCAAAGAGACCTATCATATGCGTAGGAGGCGGCGTTCACCTCGCAAGAGCTGTAGAAGCTGTAAGGACCTTCGCCGACAACAACAGGATCCCCGTAGTCTGTACCATGATGGGCATAGGTGTCATGAAGTCTAACGATCCCATGTTCTTCGGCATGGTGGGTAATAACGGTAATTCCTACGGAAACCGCGCCATGAATGAAGCCGACATGATCATCATGGTAGGTGCGAGAGTTGCTGACAGATCCATCAGTCAGCCGGATCTCATCACTGAGAACAAGACCCTCGTTCACATAGATGTAGACCCTGCCGAGATAGGTAAGAATGCAGGCCCTGAGATACCTCTCGTTGGAGATATAGCAAGCGTTTTTGAGGTATTCAATCAGCAGGAGTGCGATTCCGAGTACAACGAGTGGGTCGACAGACTGAAGGCCTATAAGAAAGAGACTGAAGATAAAAAGCTGCAGAAGCTCCTTGAAAGGGTGAGAAAATCTTCAACCGTTACACCTGAGGAGTTTATCATCGAGCTCTGTCAAAAGCTCAATGATGATGCTGTTTACGTTGCGGATGTAGGACAGAATCAGATGTGGAGCTGCGGAAATTACATTATGAGAAACGGCCGGTTCTTCACATCAGGCGGTATGGGAACCATGGGATATTCCATTCCGGCAGCTCTCGGTGCGAAGCTTGCAGATCCCGGGAAGCAGGTGGTTGCGGTAATAGGTGACGGTGCCTTCCAGATGTGCTTTATGGAGCTTGCCACCATGCGTCAGTACGGTGTTCCCGTGAAGATAGCAGTCATCAAAAACGGATGGCTGGGACTCGTAAGACAGTATCAGCATTTCACATATAAAGACAGGTTCTCGGTTACAGATCTCTCCGGAAGTCCTGAGCTTGACAAAATCGCCGAAGCTTACGGCATGAAATACATCAGACTTTCAAACAACAGCGAGATGGCTGAAAAACTGGATAACTTCCTCGAGAAGGATGAATCCATACTTATGGAAGTCACCGTCGACCCATCAGAGATAGCTTAAGGAGGATCACATGAAACGAATATATTCTTGCCTTGTTGAGAACCGGTCAGGTGTTCTTGCCAAGGTAGCCGGTCTTTTCTGGAGACGCTGCTTCAATATCGATTCTCTGACTGTTGGGGAAACCGAGGATAAGACTGTTTCCAATATGGTCATCGTTTCAAGCGGTGACGAACGTACTCTCGAACAGATCGAGAAACAGCTCAACAAAAAGCTGGATATCATAAAGGTAAAGACCTTTGATGAAAGCGAGGGTATCACTCAGGAGCTTGTACTGGTAAAGATAAGATACAATCGTGACAACAGAAAAGACATCATGGAGAACTGCCAGATCATGGGAGCCCGTATCGTGGATCTTTCCAAGTCAATGATGACCATAAAGATGTGCGATACTCCCGAAAGAGTTCAGATGTTTCTGGATACCCTTAAATCCATCAGGATAGTTGAGCTTGCACGAACCGGAACCCTTGCCATCACGAAGATCAAAGAGCAGGGTGACGAGAAATAATATAAAATATCTGACAATATTATTTATGGATACCATTAGTAATAGCTTAATGCTATTTATCCTGAATGTTGTAAAATTAAAAAAAATCAAAAAGGAGAAAAACAATGGAAATTGTATCAACAAATAACGCACCTGCAGCTATCGGTCCTTACTCACAGGCTATCAAGGTCGGTAACCTTGTTTTCTGTTCAGGTCAGATTCCTGTTGATCCTGCAACAGGAGCAGTTGCCGCTACAGTAGCTGAGCAGGCTGAGCAGAGCTGCAAAAATGTAAAGGCTCTCGTAGAGGCAGCCGGAAGCTCTATGGAAAAGGTAGTCAAGACCACCTGTTTCCTCAGCGATATCAACGATTTCGCAGCATTTAACGAAGTATACGCAAAGTACTTCGTATCAAATCCTGCAAGATCATGCGTTGCAGTAAAGGACATCCCAAAGGGTGTGAAGTGTGAGATCGAAGCAATCGCAGAGCTTTGATAATCATATAAATTCAACAGACTCTTCAAAAGATGGTCAAGACCTCTTTTGAAGAGTTTTTCATTAGTGGTACAAATGTTCTTGAATTATTGCGAAGGCCACCCTAAAATGGTATGCTATATCTATTAAGCATCTGTACATAAGATACTGTACAGTACAGAAATTTAATGTCAGGATGGTACGTAGAATCACTGCGGGATATGGAGGAAACATGAGCTGTATTCGTGAACAACTTGAAGAACTTGAAGAGAAGACATTATCTCCTTATGCAGCATTATCCAAAAACTCAGAAGGCCGTGACCGCTTTGAAGAGCCGGATGATATCAGACCATGCTATGAGAGAGACCGTGACCGCATCATCCACTGCAAGGCCTTCCGAAGACTGAAGCATAAGACTCAGGTCTTTATAGCACCTGAAGGAGATCACTATCGTACGAGACTCACACACACTCTGGAGGTAAGCCAGATAGCGAGAACCTTCGGAAAGGCACTTCGTCTCAATGAAGATCTGATCGAAGCCATAGCTCTCGGACATGACCTCGGACACACCCCCTTCGGACACAGCGGAGAGAGGGTTCTGGATGCTCTTTGCCACGAAAAATTTTCTCATGTCGAACAGAGCGTAAGAGTAGTTGAGGTTCTGGAAAAGGGCGGACGGGGACTCAATCTCACAAAGGAAGTAAGAGACGGTATCCTTAATCACCGCACATCAGGACGCCCTCATACTCTGGAGGGACAGGCGGTACGTTTCGCCGATAAGATCGCCTATATAAATCATGACACAGATGATTCGATCCGGGCTGGACTTATAAAGGAAAGTGACATACCAAAGGAAATAACCGACGTTCTCGGTCACTCTGTAAAGGAGCGTCTCAACACTCTTATTCATGATGTTATATATAACTCTCAGGATCAACGGGAGTTATGTATGTCCCGTGAAGTAGAGAAGGCCATGCAGACCCTCAGACAGTGGATGTTCGACCACATTTACATCGGCGGCGCGGCAAAGGCAGAAGAAGTCAAGGTGAACCGTATGATCCGCCTTTTATTTAACTACTACATGGAGCATCCTGAATCCATGACATCTGAGTATACCACCATGCTGGAGAATACTCTTTCCACTATAAGATCAGATGACCCCATGAAAGAACAGAAGATCATGCTGGCTCACGAAAGAAGTGTGTGCGATTACATCGCAGGCATGACCGATGACTACTGTATATATAAATTCAAAGAGTATTTCGTCCCTATCGGATGGCAGAAATACTGATATATCCGCATTTGTGCGAGCACAAATGGAAGATAGGCTTATGACATTTATGTCATATCATATGATGTGAGTGTTATAAGTCGATATCGGACCGCTTCGCGCTATGCGCTGTTGGGAACGTCAGCCCATTTAGTTCGCTTCGCGAAGGGCTGACGCTATATGCCAGATTCCTGCGGAATCTGCCACGAGACTCGCGTTCCTCCCACATTCCGCACTCTCAGGCCGATAAATCGTCCTTACGTGCTCTCTGGGAACGTCAGCCCATTTGGATTCGCTTCGCGAGGGCTGACGCTACATGCCAGATTCCTGCGGAATCTGCCACCAGTCATGTGGGGCGTGTCATGAAGTCTATCCTCCACTTTTGTGCAAGCACAAGTGGAGGAAGACTTATGACACTTATATCATCATATTTGTAACTAAACTGGAGAGTACCACATTGTTTTATCCTGAAGAGATAGTTCAAGAATTAAGATCCCGGGCTGACATAGTAGATGTCATCGGGCAGTACGTAAATCTGAAAAAGAAGGGTGCCAACTATTTCGGCCTGTGCCCGTTTCACGGTGAAAAGACTGCATCCTTTTCCGTAAATCCCCGTATGCAGATATTCCATTGCTTCGGCTGCGGAAAAGGCGGAGATGTCATCAAGTTCACCATGGAATATGAGAACCTGACCTTCCCTGAAGCTGTAAAAAAAATAGCAGATGATGTGGGCTACAAGCTTCCCGAAATAGAACAGAGCGCCGAGCAGAAAAAGGATACGGATCTCCGCCTTAAGCTTCTGGATATAAACAAGAAGGCGGCGGTTTATTTTTTCAATGCTCTGAGAAGTCCTGTGGGGCAGAACGGCATGAACTACTTCAAGAAACGTGAGCTCAGTGACGAAACACTTCGCATGTGGGGCCTCGGCTATGCAGACCAGACAAGAGACGGCCTGTATCAGTATCTGAAAAACGCAGGCTTCGATGACAACATTCTTCACGATTCCGGTCTCATAACCTTTTCGGAAAAGGGAGTTTATGACAAGTTTTTCAATCGCGTCATGTTCCCGATCATGGATGCCAACAACAGAGTCATCGGATTCGGCGGACGTGTTCTCGGAGATGGAGAGCCCAAGTACCTTAACAGCCCGGAAACCAGGCTCTTTGATAAATCAAGAAACCTTTTCGGTCTATGCTATGCCAAAAGATCCCGCAAAAAGTACTTCATTCTCTGCGAGGGTTATATGGATGTCATACAGCTCCATCAGGCGGGCTTCACAAACGCCGTTGCCTCTCTGGGAACAGCACTTACAGAGCAGCAGTGCCGTGTACTGAAGCGTTATGTCAATGATATTCTCCTGACATATGACTCTGACGGAGCCGGCATTAACGCCGCAAAAAGAGCCATGCCCATGCTGAGAGCCGTTGGCATCAACACAAAGGTCATCAATATGCGGCCTTACAAGGATCCGGACGAGTTCATAAAGGCCATGGGTGTTGATAAATTCCAGGAGCGCATAGACAATGCAAAGAACAGTTTTCTCTGGCTCATAGATGTACTTAAACAGGATTATGATCTGTCAGATCCCGCGGGTATGACCCAGTACACAAACGAGATCGCAACTAAGCTTAGTGAGATAAAGGAGCCTATAGAACGTGAGAATTATATAAAGGCTGTTGCAAGAGAGCAGATGATAGACTACGACAGCCTTCGTAAGCTGGTCAATCATATCGGAGATATGGCGGAGAGAAAGAATTCCCCTCTTAACGAGAAGATATACAACCATACCAGCTTTACACCGAAGAACAACGCAAAGAAAAAGGAGACTGCTCTTCAGAAGTCGGAAAAGCAGCTCATAACATGGCTTCAGGAAAAGCCTGAGCTTATTCCCAAGGTGAGAGAGTATATCTACCCAGAGGACCTCAGTGACCCTTCCATGCAGAAAGTCATCTCCATGGTCTATAGCGAGACTCCTGCAAATGAGATACTGGACAGTTTCAGAGACTCCGAGGAAGAGTATGAAAAGGTTGCCGCCATGTTCAACGGAAACCTTCTTTCTGATGACACCGACGAATATGAGTTCAAACGCGGGCTTGAGGATGTTATCCGAAATATCAAGCTCACATCCTTAAATACAAAAATAGAAAACGAGATAGATCCCCACAGGCTGACTGAACTTTTCAAGCAGCAGTCGGATCTTCAGAATTTGAAACTATAACTATGAATTTACCTTACAGATTAAAAAGAATAGTGGAGCTGGTTCCTCCATCAGACACCATTGCAGATATAGGCTGCGACCACGCCTATGTGTCCATAGAGCTGGTACGATCAGGCAAGGCCAAACGAGCCCTTGCCTGTGACATTAACAAAGGACCGCTTCAGAGTGCAGCACAAAACATAGCGGGAGAGGGCCTTTCCCAAAAGATAGAAACCAGACTCAGTGACGGTCTTAAGGAAGTGAAGCCTCATGAAGCGGACACTGTGATAATAGCCGGTATGGGAGGTCTTCTGATGGAGCGTATCCTGACAGGAAGGCTCAGAGATTTCGACCGATTCGTTCTTTCGCCTCAGTCGGACATCGAACACTTCAGACATTTTCTTATAGACAACGGCATGAACATCGTATCAGAGGATATGCTGATCGATGAAAAGAAATATTATACCATCATGACAGCGGTTCCGGCTGATACGGTTAAGCCTCAGCGATCTGATGCAGGTTCTGATGGGAAGAACACGGCTTCTTCCTGTGACAACCATTCAGCTTCGATGGAAACCTCGGTTCACTACAAGAATGAAGAGGATTTCATCTACGGAGGACTCCTTTTACACCATAAAAATGAGACCTTATACAGCTTTTTAAAGAAGGAAAAGCTGAGATATGAGGGCATACTGGAAAAAACTCAGAACGAGGCTGTCAGAAAGTCATATGAGCTTTGCTTAAAGGCATTGGAGGCATACAAATGATCACAGTCAGAGACATAGTAGAAAAGCTTGATAAGCTGGCGCCCAGAGCTTCAGCCTGCGACTGGGACAATCCGGGACTTCTGGTAGGAAGAAATGATAAGGAAGTAAGTAAAATTTATGTGGCACTTGATGCGACTGCAGAAGCTGTCACGGAAGCCATAGAATCAGGCTGCGACCTGATAGTCACACATCATCCTGTCATATTCAGGGGGATAAAGGCCATAAACGATGAGTCCTCACTGGGACTTAAGCTCCTGGACCTCATACAAAATGATGTTTCGGTCTACTCCATGCACACAAATTACGACAGTTGTCCCGGAGGCATGGCAGACATAGTCTGCGAGACACTTGGCCTTAAGAAGCTTTCCACCATGGAACCAACAGGCTATGCCCCGAAAGACAGTGAGAACGGAGGAGCCCTGGGTTCAATGCTTCCGACCCCTGAGCCTGACACTGATACTGACGGAAATTGCGCCGATATATGTGAATATGGTATCGGTTTTGTAGCTAAACTTCCTCACACTATGACCTGCGATGAACTGGCAGAGCTTGTGAAGAATAAGTTCAAACTTCCATTTGTAAGCTTCTATGATGCAGGCGCACCTGTAAGAACCATAGCCTGCTGTCCGGGTTCAGGAAGAGGCGAGCTTAAGGAAGTCATGAAGCTTCATGTAGACGCATTTATAAGCGGGGATATGGGTCACCATGAAGGCCTTGATCTCACAGAAGAGGGCATCAGCCTTATAGACGCAGGACACTATGGTCTAGAGCACATATTTGTAGACCACATGGGAAACTTCCTTTCAGAGAACTTCCCCGAGGTGGAGATCATAAAGGATGAGACCAGGTTCCCGGTTAAATACGTATAAAGAAGTTTGATCACTGCAGCTGTATAAAATCGCTATCTGTCTGCAAACACAAGTTACTTATATCACTGTTTGTGCCGCGTATTTCGCGGCGGAATGGAGATCATCATGACAATCACAGCAAAGGGACAAACACAGGAATTTCCAGATGGCACAACTTTTCTTGAAGTTGCAAAACATTTTCAGCCTCAATACGAGCATGAGATACTGCTTGCCAGTTACAACGACATGCTTTTCGAGCTTTATCATACAGTTCCGGGAGACGGTGAGATTCATTTCATCACAGGCACTGAAAAGATAGGTCAGTCAACCTATGAGCGTTCTGCCATCTTCATGATGCTCAAGGCCTTCTACAATGTCTGTGAAGATGTGAAGGGCTTCGGGGTAGTGGTTGATTATACACTGGGAGGCGGTTACTACTGCTATCTCAAGGGCGGAGTAAAGGCGACACCTGAGCTTCTTCAGAAAGTAAAGGATCAGATGGACGAGTATCACAAAAAGAGCATTCCTATTCTCAAGAAATCCATCAGTACCAGAGAAGCTATCAAGATCTTCCGTGAAAACGGAATGGTCAGCAAGGAACGTCTTTTCCATTTCCGTATGACAGGAAGTGTCAATGTCTACTATATGGGCAATTTCGTTGATTACTTCTATGGCTACATGGTGCTGAACACAAGCTATATCAAATACTACGATCTGATCCCTTACGGAGACGGATTTGTACTTATGCTTCCAACCAGAAGCAATCCGGAGAAGGTTGCTCCATTCGTACCTCTCAACAAGCTGTATGAAGTAGAACACACATCATCAAAGTGGGCAGCAAAGATCGGCTGTTCCAGTATCGGTGCCCTCAATGAAATGGTCATGAACGGCTATTCCGATGACCTGATACTTATGCAGGAAGCTCTTTTCGAGAAGACCATCGGAAATATCGCCATGGACATCGCACAGAAGAATAAAAAGATCGTCATGATAGCGGGACCCTCCAGCTCCGGAAAGACCACATTCTCCAGAAGACTCAGTATCCAGCTGAAGGCACTGGGATTTAATCCTCACCCAATCTCTGTTGACAACTATTTCAGAGACAGAGATCTGGCACCTCTTGATGAGAACGGCAACAAGGATTTTGAATCCATAAAGTGCGTTGACGTTGAGCAGTTCAACGCCGATATGCTGAAGCTCCTTCAGGGCGAAACCATTCAGCTTCCACGGTACAACTTCTTCACGGGAACCAGAGAGTACAAGGGTGATTTCTGTAAGCTTGGAGCCAACGATGTTCTGGTTATCGAAGGTATACACTGCCTCAACGATGAGATGTCTTCTTCACTTTCCGATGATGACAAGTACAGGATCTATATCTCATCACTGACTCAGATCAATGTTGACGCCCACAACCGTATCGCCACCACCGACGGACGACTTCTCCGCCGCATAGTTCGTGATAACCGGACCAGAGGCTACAGTGCAAAGAACACCATTGCAATGTGGGAAAATGTCAGAAGAGGAGAAGACAAGAACATCTTCCCGTATCAGGAGAGTGCGGATGTAATGGTCAACTCCAGCATGATCTACGAGCTTCCGGTTCTGAAGATCTTTGCAGCTCCGCTTCTTTTCCAGATAAAGCGCGGAGATCCCGAACACGCAGAAGCAAAGAGACTCCTCAAGTTCCTGGATTACATCCTTCCTATAAGCCCTGAGCTCATCCCTCAGAACTCTATAGTACGAGAGTTCATCGGCGGAAGCTGCCTGGATGTAGGATGATATGATTCCCCCAAAGTAGAAAATGGAAATATCCATAATCTACTTTGGGGGATTTTTATATCCTGTCTGATAACACAATACCTTTTTCACGGCTTTTTATCACTGATTTTTTATCTCACAATTCATAGTTTTTCTGCATTTCTATGAATTGTTCTTAATTTCTCACATTTTTCGCAAATATTTCAGTATTTTCACAATATTTTTTGTATTTTTACTTACATATATTATTGTATTTTAGTATAATCCTACATTTGGTAGTAAGAAATTTACGAGTTTATCATAATAAATCATTAAATTTCATCACATATGTATAAAAAATAAGTTATTGGTGTCAATAGTCCATATCCCTTTTTGTGTGAGCCTAAGGGATCTATTCCATAACACTTATTTCAAAATATTACTATATATCTAAAACAGGGGTAACAAAATGAAAAGGGGTAGTTTGTCAAAACGTTTATTTTCGCTGCTGTTAAGCATATTAATGGTAGTGGAAACCGGGATAACTCCGGGAATGACAGGATACGCTACAGAGCACAGTGAGGAATCATCAAGTGCCATGTATGATATCCTGGCTATAGGTTCTCCGGAAAAAATCACCGTAAAGTACGGAACTGATTCGACAAAGATCAGGTTCCCGAAGGCAACATTTGCACTGGCAAGAAAAACATCTGATTCGAATGATGAAAAAGAGGATACCGCATCCGCAAGTTCTATTAAGGATGCAAAAAAGTCAAAAGCTTCAGGTAGTGAAACATCTGAAGTGACATCCTCTCAAAACGGAAACTCCCGTGCAAAAGCTTCCAAAAGTGAGCTGGATTCAGTTTCCAGTAAATCGACACTTAACAAAAAGATCGATACCATGACCGATAAGCAGAAGAAGGATATTGAATCACTTCTCAGCAGAAGCTCCATGCCGGAGATATCCGAGATAGAAAAGAAAACAGGTCTCGATCTCAAAGGATATAAAGTCATAAAGCTTTCCTATGATTCATGGAAAAATAATCTGACTTTTGGAGAATATAATCCACAGGAACCGGGAGAATATATCTTTGAAGCATCATTTAAAAATGATTCAGCTTATGATTTTTTCAACGATACGGAAATGTCTTCCCTTACTGTGGAAGTACTTCCTGAAAATGCCACCCCGAGCTTCATATATCCTGTATATGTAAAAACTGAAAATGTAAATGCGGAAGACGAGCTTCATTTCGAGATCGGTGATCTGAATTTCGGAGAAAAGGCAAAGGTCTACAGCTACGATGCTGATGCTTCAAACCGTGAGGAAATAAAATTCACCGGAAATACCTTCTCCATTCCCGCAACAAGCGATAGATCAGAATACTATTTTTCTATCGAAACAAATGATGATGAGATAAATCTTCATATAGATACTGAAGGAACAGATTATCAGAATTCTGCAGGAACCGGAAAAGAAGCTGTATTACTGAAACAACAGTCTGCTGATTCTGACCTTAAGGAAAACAGCTTTATGGTACTCGGAAAAAGTATGAACATACCGCTTACGGTCAAATGGGAAGACGGCGGAAGAGACGAGGAATCAAAAAGCACTCTGACGGGACAGGACATTCACAGCCTTCTCTACCTTGAGTATTTCATAGAAGGTGTAAGTACCGAATGGAAAAAACTCACTTTAAGTGACATGAATACTAAGCTCGGACATTCTGATGGTGTCAGCCATGTGCCTTCACCATCAGATTCCGATGCAGAAGCATTGTCCATAGTTTTCAATCCTACAACCTGCATCTATAACTTTAAGAACTCTCTGTACGACAGTCTGACAACTCGAGACTCAGACACGGGCGAACTGATCACTCATCCTGTGAAATACCGTTTGGCACCGGAAGAAGCTCTAAGTTCTCATTACTACAGTGTCTTTGAGGATGAAAACGACCATAAGGATGCTAGCGGAGCTATCCTTCGTAACTATGAGATAAAGACCTTTACCGCCACAGTTAAATGGAGAGATCTTGCAAAGAAGGTAAACGGAATAAATTCGGAAAGACCATCCATGGAAGCGTGGAAAAAGCATATCCATCTTCATAAGGTAATAAATGGTAAAGTCGAAAATGCAAAGGACGTAAATATCCTTCCAGATTCAAAAAATTCCGAGGGCGCCCTCAGCATCACCGAGAAGAACAGCGACGAATGGCTCATCAGCATCCGTGGCTATGGATATGATGAAAATAATTACCCTATTCACTATTACATAACTGAAGATGCCATAACACTTAACGATGACAATGGTTCTGAAGGAAATATCATCAGGAACCGCCATTATGAAGCAGAGTATAAAAACGTGGACAATGCTTCCGATAAGACAGATGCTCTCTATGACGGAGGTACTCTCGTAAACGTACTCGCAGGTGATACAGATTTCGTCGTAAACTGCGAGTGGAAGGATGATGCTGATGCGAAAGCCATAGAGGGTCGTCCGGCCATTTCCATCAAGCTCTACAGATATGCAAAGGATGGAAAGATCACAAACGAAAGCAGGTGGTCAAATCTGTCACCTATACAGGGTTCGGATTATGAAGCCATCACTGAGTCTTTCGGAACCGATGAAGCAAAGAAGAATAAATTCTACAGACTTTCCTTACCGAAGATCGGTGCTCTCAGCGCTTACAATGCTGACGGTGCAGAGCTCATTTATACAGGAAAGGTAAAAAAACAGTCTAAAACAGCCAAATATAAAACCAGCCTTTTGACAAGATCCGGTAAGACCGGGGAACTTTATCAGGGGAATTTTGTACTGAACGATGATACCATCGAAAACCTTATAGATGGCAGTATCACCGTTAAAGCCTCAAAGACATGGAATGCGGCTGCTAGACAGGATGTGGAATCCGAAGTCACTCTGTCCCTTTATCAGACCACAAAGGATCCGGGTACTGATCCTTCGGCTTATGACATCTCCACTAAGCTTCCGGATACCCTGAAGCTTTCCGGATTTACATCGGAAATTCAGAGTAAAAGTACAAGCTCCGTGCTTCCTAAGTATGATGAAGACGGAAAGAAGCTTTACTACTTTGCAAGAGAAGAAAAGGTAGCTACAAAGGTAAAAGACACCAATACAGGTACCTCTGCTTATCAGGATGCTGTTTTATATAAGGAAAACGGTAATGACTACATTCTGACTTCTGACGGCTACTGTTATCTTCAGAAAATAATATATGGTGGAGACAAGGCTTCAGGAAATACCGGCACATCCTCCTCAGCAGAAAACAATAGTACTGTTGTATCCTCATCCGATGATCAGGAAATAAACATTACAAATACTCTGGTAGGTGATGCCGAACTCCTGATAACAAAGACCTTTTCAGAGGGACTTTCAGAGCAGGATAAGGAAAGAGGCTATGCGGAAGTAAGCTTTACCATCTATCAGAACAACAGAAAGATAGGTAAGATAACACGAACATATGGAGTTGATAAATTCCTTACAGAGTATGACTCAAAGGGAATTGCTTCAAGTTCACAGATAAAAGATATTACACGGCTTTATCAGAAATTCACTGATCAGATCCTCATCACATCCTATGATCAACTTGATCAGAATGAAATAAATGAAGCTGACAGAAAGAAAGGCCTTCTTCCCAGATATGATGAGAGAGGAGTAGAGTACAGATATACTGCTTACGAAGACTCCGGCATAACAGCCCGGGGATACTATCCGACAGTTCATAATAAGATCAAAGAACTGTCCCGTGATAAGACCCTGCCGGAATCCGTAGAAAAGCATATCGAGAAATATCTCCGCTCATACACAAATATAAACAACAGTACAAAGGAGAAGCACCATATCTCAGTTTACAAGGAATGGCTGGATGGAGGTGACTCTGCAGGAAGAGATACTGTACGTTTTACTCTTGAAATAAAGAAGGACGGTTCCTGGAAAACCATCTCAGAGAATCACCCCATCGATCCGGCTGTAGACAGCTACCTCTACATAGAGATTCCTGAAGAATATGAAGACGCCTACAAGACCTGGAGAGAAAATAAAAAATCCGGTAATAAAAACTCCGACATTGACTTCAGAGTGACCGAGACCCATGTGGGCAAGGTGAGCTCTGATGACAACAAGGTGCATTATTACACCGGAAAGGGTTCGACGGCAGCAGATGATTTTGCTTCAGATCCTGATGTTTATCTCGCGCATGAGTGGGATAAGTATAAAGGCAGTTCAGAAGCATTTGCAAAAAATAAATCTGCTCATGAAGAATCCGATGAATATGGTCTCGTAAAAGGTGACAGCTACGTTTATGACGTGCTCCTGACAGAAAATGATGGAACCAAAAAGAAGGATATACCTCAGTCTTTTGATTTCACCATGACCAACAGAAGAGTCGGTGTTGTATACCTCGAGATAAACGCCGGAAACTGGATAGACGGAACACTCAAGGATAAGGCCCGTCCTGATTCGATTTCTCTCTCAGTAATGATGGGAGAAGAGGAAAAAATCGTCACTCTGAACGAGGAGAACGAATGGAAAGCATCCTTCGGTCCTTTCAGAAAATATGACGATCAGGGCGAACTCATCGATTACGCTCCTCATATCAAAGTCGTTGACGGAAATTCTGTAAACTATATCTACAGTGAAAAGAGGAAGTCAGATGGAGAGGCATTCAAAGGAGCCTACGTTCTCGAAATCAACGAAGACCTGAAGCTCAAGCCCTACCATACAGGAGATGTTTATTCATTCAGCTTAAAGCATGAGCTGAAGCAAAACATCACTCCTACTGTCAATAAATATTGGGAGGACAATGATCCTACAGACGGAAGCTCCAACAAACGTCCTGATATCGTCATGAACCTTTACCGTACATTTACTGACAAGGATGGCGGCTATCATGTAGAACAGGTTGATAAAAACAAATATATCAGTCACGAGTGGCATACCAATAAGGACCAGTATCACAACTGGTGGCAGCTGAGCTATGCCCCTCAGCCACGATTCAGTCCGGTGGATTACTATGAATATACATATTACATCAGAGAATCCATACCTTCCGAAGGAACCAATGATTATGTTGAGATCGGAGCCTTTCCGGGTTCTCCGAAAACGACTGATAATATCGCTGTATACAGCTATGATCCGGAGCACCCTCAGATGCTTAAGCTTGACGATAAAACAGAGGTTCCTGCAGCTAAGGTAAGCATTGATCCTGAACAGGCACAGACCATAGTGAACAGACAGAGAAATAAACGAACTGTCAGCGGAGTAAAGGTATATAATAACCTGCCTTCCGGCTTCAAGGCGGAAAATCTTCCGAAGATCAGGCTTGAACTTTGGAGAAGAGCCTACGGAAACGATACTGCGGAGCCTGTGTATGAGTACATTCAGGGAAAGGATGCTCTCGGGAAGGATACTCTGATACTTAAACCAAACGGCAATATACTTACAACTGTACTTGGTTCTGCCAATGCCAAGGGCGAGACAAAATTCTATTTCAACAACACTGACGGCACCCGTGCAGAAGTACCTAAGTATGACGACAAGGGTCAGCTCTATATTTATACGATCAAGGAAGTAGGTGATACGGAAGATTCCGAAGAATCAAAGCTGCTGCATCATATTTTTAAACTGACAACAAATGATTCACTGACTAACGGAATAGTTGCCACAAACGGATATAAAAACGACACAGGATATGAGATCACTTTCTACAAGAAGTGGGAAGGTCTGGATCTTTTAGCAAAGGAACTGAACACTGATACTGTAAAGCCATCCATAACTGTTCGTCTGTACCGTTATCTTCAGAACGCATCCGGTATAATAGCCGGAAGTGATGAACCGGTAACAGTCAGTGAAGCCGGAAGTTCAAAAACAGATATAGTACTGAGTTTCGATCCTTCAAATCCTGAATACTCTTCATATACCTGGAAGGTTCCTTACTATGCACCGAATCTTAATCCATACGTTTATGTAGTTTCCGAGAAAACCGGTGAAGAGACAAAGGGTTACGGAGAGATATATGACGCTGATATAAAGGAGAAGACCGGAAAGATCAGCCTGATGAGATCCGAAAAGAACCTTTATGGCACAGATACTGTGATATCAAAGATCTTTTCATCAAAAACAGGCGGTAGGGTCAAGCATAACGACAGCTGGACAGGTTACGATACTCTCGTTACCGGAAGCTATGAGATAAATGTTTCCGATGATTACAGCGGAAAAGGACTCGGTACAGCTGCGCTCGTCAATGTTTACACCGGCGTTCCCAAGACTCCCGATATCCCGTCTAAGAGCCCTGCTGCAGGACCCGGTAAAGGTACTACTGCACAGAAGCACTCTTCTGATGAGCCTAAAACTGTTGCAGAAGATCCTGCAGATTCAGGAAACCGGACTGTAACGGAAGAACCGGCGAAATCCGGTGATAAACCTCAGGCTGACGCACCAAATAAATCAGAGAGTAAGCCTGAGCCTGAAATTAAACCAGGCACCGATATCAAACCTGCGACTGAAACAAAGCCTGCGACTGAAATACCGGAAACAAAGGCAAATGTAGAAGAGCCGAAGAAAGGTTCTGGAACAGGTTCCGGTTCCTCAACAGGAGGCGGAAGTAATACCTCCGGAGGAAAGAATACAGTATCGTATTCATTCAATGATTCCGGTGATGATAACGATGATGTAAAGCTTACAGAAACAACGGCAGCTGTTGATATAACAGATACACAATCTCAGGAGGATCCCGGTCTCAGGATGTTTTTGGATGATGTAAGTGATTCAACAGATATGATATCAGACGATGACAGAGCAGTCCTCGAGGCAAAGAGAGCCATGGCGGAAAATGTAAATACGGATGCCACCGGTGCCGGAAGATCCCGGTCACCTAAGACCGGTGATGGATCCGGGATGCTCTTCTATGGAATCTGCAGCCTGATCTCTGCATTGATCGCAGTAAGCTGGTATGTCATTTACAAAAAGAAAAAAATGTAGTACACTCTAGACTCGAGTATCGGATGTGGTCGCTGCCAGTATAAGGGAAACCGGCTGGGAGAGGAAAGTCCGGGCTTCACAGAGCAGGATGCCTGCTAACGGCAGGTTGCGGTGACGCACAGGAAAGTGTAACAGAGAACAGACCGCCGGCTTTTGCCGGTAAGGGTGAAACGGCAGTGTAAGAGACTACCGCGCGTCTGGTGACAGAAGCGGCATTATAAACCCCATTCGAAGAAAGACCAAATAGGAAACATATGGCTGCTCGTCAGTTTCCGGGTAGGTTGATTGAGACGTATGGCAACATACGCCCTAGATAGATGACCACTTGATACATAACCCGGCTTATTACGATACTCGATCTTTAGATCTCAAGCTGTCTCAAGGGAGGCTCGTCCTCCTGAGAGGCAGTTTTTTTATGTCTTTTTTATTAATTAAAGTCCTTCGACATAGTAAGCCGGAATCATGGCACTTATATCATTAAAATTTTTTAAAATTTCCCATTATTTATTGCTAATATTTCTGCTCCTCATATAAAATAAACCTGCAAATTGTGAACGTGATAACAATCAAATATTGAAAGAAAGGAGCGAGAAAGTTAGTAATTATGAGACGAAAAACAAAAGAGATCCTTGCGTATTTAGCCGTAGCCGCCATCAGCATAAGCCAGATTCAGTTCCCGGCTATGGCGGACGAAGAACCAACAAAGTATACACAAGACAACGGCACCATTGGAGAAAATGATGACTATGACGTCAATGTTGCAAATAATGTAACTAATAAAGGTTACATCTATAGTAACGAGGGTAAAGTATCCAGTAACGAAGGTGACATTAATGAAAACCATGACACTGTCACAACAAATGAAGATGGTGGTGAAATAAGTGAAAACTCTAAAGACGGTTCCGTTGGAACAAACAAAGGTGAAATAGTCGCTAACTATGGTTCCGTTGAAACAAATAACGGCAAGATAGAAACAAACGACTCTGAAAACGAAATAACGGGCACTGTAGAAGAGAATAACGGAAACATAACATATAATTACGGATCAGTGACCACAAATGAAACCAAAGGTACAATAGACGAAAACTACGGAAAAGTAGGCACCAACAAAGGCTTGATTTCTGAAAATTATGGGGACGTAAATACCAATAAAGGTGAAATAATAGAGAATTCAGATGATGTTACTCTCAACGACTCCGATGGTCTGATAGTCACCAATGAGGAGTCCGTAAAAACAAACAACGGAGAGATAACCACAAACGGAAATGACAATTCCGAGGCTTCCATAGAAGTGAATAATGGAAGCGTAAACACAAACCGTGGACTGATTGAAAAAAATAATGGTGCCATCGAAATAAGTTTCGGCGATATCACAAAAAATGAATCTAATGGAACCGTTGAAAAAAATGTAGGACATATTGAAACAAACAATGGAACCGTTGGTACCACCGAAAATGGCACCGGTAACTTCAACAGTATCAACGAAAACAACGGAACTGTACATCTCAATGCTGGTTCCGATGATCGTCTGAGTGGTCCTATGGACAAAGAACTGACAGAGTTCTTCGAAGATTACGAAGGTGCCATAATATATACCAACAACGGAACCATAGTCATTAACAACGGATATCTGGAAACCAATTCTGAAAGCGGCAATGTCACAACAAATGACGGCATCATCCAGATTAATGAAGGAATTGTTTATGAGAATACCGGAAATGTCGAAACAAACAAGGGCCTTGTAGCAGGAAATAAAGGTACCGTGGAAACCAACGCCTCCGGCACGGTAGAAAACTACGGCACGGTTGATAAGAATTATGCAGCTGTCTATAATTACGGCGGTACCGTAAAAGATAACACTAAAGGTATAGAATACTTCCATATAACCATAGTGGAGGGAAAAAACCTCAAACGTTCAGACGGAGATTTCACGATCTACAACCAGCAGGAGTGGCTAGGCCAGGAAGGTAACACCAAGACAAGTACAAGCGTTATCATCACCCCTGCTAACGGATTCTACATTCCTGAAATGAAAGTTCCTGCAAACGTCAATGCTGAAAGACAGTCTGACGGAAGCTGGATTCTCACCTTTACATCAGGAACCAACATCAGCATCACCCTCCCTGATGCAAAACTATTATATCAGGGCGGAGATGATTCAGACGATGATTCGGGAGACAGCGATTCAGGATCCGGCAACGGTGCTTCAGGAAACAACGGAAATAATCAAAACGGTAATAATTTATTGACCCAATCAACTCTCACTGTAACTGACGCCATGGGTAATCCGGTAAGTATTGATCTTTCCACTGTACTTAAGCCCATAAGCGATATGACAGTGGCCATTAATTCTATGTCATCCATGTTTTCTGTTGCTGCAAATGATATTAAGAGTTTCGGTACGGTGGATATATCAGCTCTTTTTGCAACCACCTCGGCAGAAAGCATTACGGTTCCTGTGGGTGCCGCTGTCTCTGCCGGAACCACCTACACCGTGCTCCTTAGTAACGGTGAAAAACTTACCGTAACCTGTACAGAGAACGGACAACTGAATATCCCGTTTACAAAGGGAATCGGCCAGTTGACATTCATAATATGCAATGAACAACAATCAGCTCCTGTTCTGCCACCTGTTTCGGAACAGACACATAATACTATCATGGGCGCCGAAGTCAGTATGGCAGCTTTATCAGCCGGAAACGATTTTGTAGGCGCAGCTACCGAGGGACTTGCTCTGGCATCAAATGTAGGCGCTGACGGTGTTTCATCATTCGCACAAATGGGTGGAGGTACCCTTAGGCAGGAGACAGGCTAAATTCTCAGAAACCACATAAGGACAGATTTTACGAACTGAGAGTTCTGAACAATTCGATATCGATATTTGACAATCACATAATAAATTCTTCTGATTAGCGCGGTTTTTTAACCGCGCTTTATTATATTTTTGTAAAAATATGCCGATTTAAGCAAGTGGGAAGTTGTGCCCCGGTGTATGAAACATAGCTATATCATATTTCCGGTCACAGCAAAGGAACGTGATATTTTAAATCTTACCCAAAAACGGAAGGGAAAATTTATGAGAAGAAAATTCAAAAAGACAGTCACTATGCTGGCATCCTTGACCATCAGCGTAGCTCAGATTCAGACTCCGGCTATGGCAGGAGAAACACCTGAGAAAAAAACAATTGAGGCAAATCAGACCGTAGAAGACAACAGTTCCGTAATAGAAAAGAATAACGGTACAGTCAAAAACAACAATAAAGATGGGATTATTGAATCAAACAACAACTTAGTCGAAAACAACAATAAAGGCGGTGTCATCAAAAAGAATACCGGAACTGTAAATAACAACAAGCAGGATGCCCAGGTCAAGGAGAATACCGGAACTATCAAAACAAACGAAGGAATCGTAGGTAATGAGGGTCCCGGAAACACAGTGAACTATGGAATCATAGAGGACAATCAGGCAGATATCTATCTTAATGCAGGTACTAAGGATGGCGAAGACTTAGACATATCTGATTATAGCGGTGCCACCATCGACAGTAACAGTGCTGTAATCTCTGTTAATAACGGTACCATAAATACAAACGAAGAGAATGGCGAAGTTTTAGAAAACAACGGCCAGGTCAATACAAACAACGGACTAATCGATACCAATAACAGTATCGTCTCCACAAATGAGAATACAATAAATTACAATGGCGGTTCAGTAACGGAAAATACTCAGTCCGGCTACATCGAAGTTAATGGTGAAGATGCATATATTGGTACAAATTATGGAGAAATAGGTGAAAATCAGGAAGGGGGTAAAGTAGGGCTAAATACAGGTTATATTCATGAAAATGATGGTGATGTCGGCTATGTTGAAGATATTGCACCTGATGAATCTTCCGGTCCCGGATCTGAAAGCCGGCAAGTCGTGGATGAGTATACCGGAAATTACGGAATAATCACAGAAAATACAGGCACCATCACCTATAATGCAGGAATAAACGATAAGGAAAAGCTTTTAGAATCAGACGTTCAGCCGGAAATAATCGATGAATTTAAAGGCGGTATAGTCGAAGTAAATGAAGGACTCATCATAGTAAATAACGGTACCGTTGAAGCAAACTCCGGCACCGTAAAAACCAACGAGAAAAGCGGTATAGTTTCCAACTACGAAAGTGGTGTCGTTGAAAAGAATAACGGTACTGTTTTTAATTACGGCGGTACTGTAAAAGACAAAAGCACCGGAACAGAATACTTCTCAATAAACGTCAGCATCGGAAAGAACACAAAAAAGAGCGGCGAAGATAATCTTAAAAAACACGAAGATGACCTGTGGCTGGGTCAGCAGGGCGAAAAGAAGACATCCACCGAGATAACCATCACACCTTCCTCCGGCTATTACATTACCGGCATAAGTGTTCCTGAAGATATGTCCAAAAATGTTTCTGTAAAAGAAAATCCTGACGGAACATGGACCATTACTGTTACTTCAGGCACCAACATTATGCTAAGCATCCCTGATGCACTTTACAGAAATTCCGGAAATGATTCCGGCGATGATGATAATGACGGCGGCGACAATAATAACAGTGGACCTGGAAATAACGGAAATGTGCTCATAAACATACAGAATATTGTAGGTCAGCCCATAGGCAGCAACAATAATCAAATCAATGTTGATATGTCAAAGGTCTTCAAAAGCCTTAAAGATAAATACGCCGCTGTAAACAGTTTTAAAAATGCTCCTGCAGGAATTGATCTAAATAATATTCAGGGTTTCGGTGAGATACTTTTATCCGCTCTTTTTGAAAATTCAACTGAAGAGAGTATTTTTGTTCCAGTTTCTGCCAATGTCTCAGCCGGGCAGACATACACTATCTATTATAGTGATAACACAAGTAAAGATGTCAAATGCCTTCAGAATGGGCAGATCCTCATTCCGTTCACAAAAGGAACTGCAGCCATTACTTTCCTGATCTATGGTACAGCTTCGACTCCATCAACAGGAAATGAACAAACGGAAACAAATAAAGTACAGTATACTTCAGACTTTTCTGTCGAAGGAACTGCTTTAAGAAATGAATCTCAACAGTATACAAAAGCGATAAGCCAGTTACCATCAAATGTTCAGGCTGGAGAGGACAGAAGTCGTTTAAATAAAGATACCGAGACAATAACAGGTGATTATGGTGCTGATACACTATTGGGTGGTTATGGTGATGATACACTATTGGGTGCATCCGGAGGTAACGACACATTAATGGCTGGAGCGGGTAATGATGCCTTCTATTTAGGACTATCTGATGGAAATGATACTATTTTAGGATTCACATCATCAGTAGAAAGTAACGACGAACTTTTCTTTTTGGGTAGTGATAAAACTAAAATCGAAAAAACCGGAGACTTGACACTTGAATTAGATGATTCAGGCAGATATTTCAACCGTGGTAAAGATTCAATAAATCTAGATGATAAAGTAGTATGGCTTGACGGATCAGCGGGCGTTACATACAACAGCTTGAATGCATCTAAAGTTTCTTCTGATGAACCAATTTTAGCTGGTTCATCGCATACAGAGTCCATTGTAGGAGGTCGAGGTGCTAATTCCCTTTGGGGCGGATCAGGAGCTGCAGGTGATACTCTAGCTGGACATAATTCTGCAGACAGTGCGTTTTATTTTAGCCAAGGTGATGGAAAAGATATTAATATTTTCGACAAAGGTGATGACAAAGATATTATTACTTTCAACAAAGGTGATGACAAAGCTTCATTATTAGATTTTTCAAAAGGTGAAATTAATTTAGCATCAGTTAAAAATAACTCCGTAAATATTTCATTAGCAGATGGTTCAAAATTGACCATCACTCACGCTTTTAACCCGGCATCTTTCAAAACAGATGGTGGAGATACTTTCATCTTAAATGATAATCGTGAATGGAAAAAGGAATACTAAAAATCAAAACGGCAGGAGCAAGATCCTGCCGTTTTAGTATTAACATAATCAAAATTTCTTATCAGCACTGCTTAAGATCAAATCCAAAATACTTTACAGCATTGTTATAAGAGATACCCTTGATGATCTCCTCAAGTGCCTTCTTGTCATATGGATACTCGCCGTTCTCTACCCAGTTTCCTACAAGCTCGCACAGAATACGACGGAAATAGTCGTGACGTGTGTAGGAGAGGAATGAACGTGAGTCTGTGAGCATTCCGTTGAAGTTTCCGAGAGTTGAGAGATTAGCGTAATTTACAAGCTGCTCTGTCATACCCTGCTTGTGATCATTGAACCACCATGCAGCACCCTGGGTGATACGGTTCTGTACCGGAGCCTTGCAGAAGCATCCTGTGATGGTATTGATGGTTGTGTTATCACATGGATTCAGTGAGTAAAGGATGGTCTTTGGAATCTCATCAGTAGCGGAGAGAGCATTGAAAAATGCTGCAAGCTGGTCAGCAGGAGCGTAGTTATCAACTGCATCGAAGCCGGTATCCGCACCGAGCTTGCCGTACATGTCAGCATTGTTATCACGGATACATCCGAAATGGATCTGGAATACGAGATCTCTCTTGTTGTACTCCTTGGCAAGGAACTGCATCTCGGCTGTTCTGTACTTTGCGCACTCAAGATCTGTGAGCTTCTCACCCTTGAGACCCTTCTTAAGGATCTCATCGATCTCTGCATCTGTAGCAGGAGCGTACATTACATAACGTAATGCATGGTCAGTTACAAGGCATCCCATTGACTGGAAGAAGTCAAGACGATTCTTGAGAGCCTCCTTAAGAGATGCAAAATCCTTTACCTCGATGCCTGATCTCTCTGAAAGCTTCTTCATGTATGAAGGGAACTCAGGCTTCTCGATATTTGTCACCTTGTCAGGTCTCCATGCAGGAAGTACCTGAACATCAAATGTAGGATCATCCTTTATCTTCTTGTGCCACTCGAGAGTATCGATAGGGTCATCTGTTGTGCAGATAAGAGTGACATTGGAAGCCTTAATGATATTTCTTACGGACATGGACTTCTGACGAAGCTTCTCGTTGCAGAGATTCCAAACCTCTTCAGCTGTATCACCTGTGAGATAGCCCTCATATCCGAAATACTTACGAAGCTCAAGGTGAGACCAGTGGTAGAGCGGGTTTCCGATGAGCTTAGGCATGGTCTCTGCCCACTTCTGGAACTTCTCACGATCAGACTTGTCACCTGTGATATACTCCTCAGGAACACCGTTTGTTCTCATCTGTCTCCACTTATAGTGGTCGCCGCCCAGCCAAACCTGGAAGATATTATCAAACTGACGATCCTCGGCGATCTCCTGAGGATTGATGTGACAGTGATAATCGAGAATAGGAGTATTCTCAGCATAGTCATGATAAAGCTGCTTGGCTACATCTGTAGAAAGCAGAAAGTCCTTGTCCATAAATGGTTTCATTGTAATTACCTCCATAAGCATCATATATAATTGAAATCGGTCACCCGATATCAAAATCTGGTCGTAGCTCTCTTTACAAGCTTAGTCTTAACTACCGTCCTGGCCGGAATCGAAACTGCCAAAGCATTGCCGTTCTCATCAAGAGGCGGATTTAAAAGCTTCATAAGTGCATCACAGGTCTTCTGGCAGACCTCCTCAAGCTTTGCGTCAACACTGGTAAGCTCCGGTGTCGAAGCCTCAGCAAGCTTTGAGTTGTTGTAGCTTACTATCTGAATATCCTCGGGAATCCTTAATTTATGATTGACAGCGAATTTGACCGCGCCGATACCTGAGGTATCGGAGGATGCGATGATAGAGTCAAATGCCTCCTTCTCGTACTCAGCCTCGAGAAGCTCTGCTATATCACCGTAGGACTTTTTACCCTTAACTATGCGGAGATTCTCCTCCGGGATACCGCACTTTTTCGCGCCGGCCCTGATTCCTTCGATTTTCTGTTCTCCGGAAAAACTGTCGCTGGAATAAACGTATATGATTTTCTTCGCGCCTGACTCATGAAGCTGTGTAAATGCCTCCTTCATGCCGCCCTTATCATCACTTCTTACGGAATAGATACCGTCAGCCTCTATACAGCCGTTCACCATCATTACAGGATGCTCCCTGGCACCGTCTATGATGTACTGATTATCCGCCGGATCCTTCTCCACATACTTTGATCCCGCAAGGATGAAGGCATCCACCTGTCTTGATTTCAGAAGATCGAAGCTTGCCTTCTTTGTCTCCAGATCATAGCCTGTGCAGCACAGGATGGAGTTGTAGCCGTTCTTTCGAAGATCCGTCTCGAGATAGTAGATGGCATTGGCAAGGTAGATATCCGATGAATCGGAACACATGATTCCGATGGTCTTCATGGAACCACGGCCTAAGCCCCTGGCATAAGCATTGGGCGTATATCCGTACTCATCGATGATGTCCATGACCTTTTTTCTTGTTTTCTCCGAAACATTGTCGGCTCCATTGATTACTCGTGATACAGAAGCAATAGAGACACCCGCTGCTTTTGAAATGTCGTAAATGTTCATTATTTTTTCCTTTATCAAAATAAAATGGTATACTTGGCCATACCAATCTCACTCCGATTCTGATGGCCGGAGCGATATGCGGTTTTCTTCTCTGTAACCGCTTACATTTATTGTTGATTATAGCCGACTAATGTTATAAAATCAATGCAATATCGAAATTTTGAGAAAAGTGTTTTCATCACACAAAGGAGCTTATATCATGAATTTTCCAAATCGTTCTTTTGATCTCGTAACCATGGGACAGCTTATGTTGAGATTATCTCCTCCGGGAAATGATCGTATAGCAACCAGCGATATTTTTGAGAAAAATGTCGGAGGAGCGGAGCTCAATGTTTCTGTCGGAGCATCTCTTCTGGGACTTCATACAGGTATCATCTCGAAGCTCCCATCCCATGACCTTGGACGTTTCATGAAGGGTACCATCCGAAGCTATGGCGTATCCGACGACTTTTTTATTTACGATAATTCTCCGGATGCGAGAGTAGCCGTATATTTCTACGAGTACGGTGCTTATCCACGTAAGCCACAGGTCATCTATGACCGAAGAAACTCAAGTTTTTATTCTATAGATCCTGCGGAAATCAATCCTGAAGTTTATAAGAACACCAAGTGTTTCCACACATCAGGCATCACCCTTGCTCTTTCACCAAATATCAGAAAAACAACTGTCGAAGCCATAAAAAAATTCAAGGAGAACGGAACTCTCATTTCCTTCGATGTAAACTTCAGAGGAAATCTCTGGACAGGAGATGAGGCAAGAGAGACCATCCTAGAGATCCTTCCTTATGTAGACATTTTCTTCTGCTCGGAGTCAACAGCACAGCTCACTTTCCTTAAGGAAGGTTCATGCCGTGATATGATAAAGAGCTTCACAAAGGACTATCCTATAAAGACTGTTTTTGCTACACAGCGTACAGTTCACAGTCCTAAGTGCCATGATTTCGGTTCCCTCGCATATGATGCGGAGCTTGATGAGTTCTTTGAGGAGCCGCCATACAAGAACATCGATGTGGTTGACCGCATCGGTTCAGGTGATTCATATATTTCAGGAGCTCTTTATGGTCTCATAAGTTCAGGCGGAGATGTGAGAGAGGCTGTGAAATATGGTAATGCTACATCCGCCATGAAAAATACCATACAGGGAGATCTCCCTCAGTCAAACCTCGCAGAGATCAATGCTGTAATTGAGGACCATTATTCAACAGGTTTCCACAGCGAGATGAACAGATAAGATCGAAGTTTGTGGATTACAAGGAAAGGATGCAGAGAATAAATGATTATCCGAGAATATTCAGAACCGGATCTGCCGGAGATTATCAGGATTTGGAATGAAGTTGTCGAAGATGGTATAGCTTTCCCCCAGGAAGAAATTCTTGATATGGAAAAGGGTACTGAGTTCTTTGCATCTCAGAGTTATACCGGGGTTGCAGAAGAAGATGGAACGATATATGGTCTATACATTCTTCATCCCAATAATGTTGGGAGGTGCGGACATATTTGTAACGCCAGCTATGCCGTATCATCAGATGCAAGGGGCAGACATATTGGAGAGCAGCTTGTAATGGATTGCCTGATGAAGGGTAAGGAATCAGGTTTCAAAATACTCCAATTTAATGCTGTTGTAGAGAGCAATGTTCATGCAAGACATCTCTATGAAAGACTTGGCTTCATACAACTTGGTACGATACCCGGTGGATTCAGGATGAAGGATGGACATTATGAAAATATTTGTCCGTACTATCACGAGTTGTAATAGAGATTTAGGATAAAGGTATTGAAGAATGAAAACAAAAGAAGATTACTACTCTGTCCGGTAGCAACGGCAGTATCTCTTATCGGAGGAATGACATGAATTACAAATTACGAAAAATAACTGCGGAAGACGATGCTGCTGTAGCCGTACTTGTCCGCGATAATTTAAAACAGTTCGGATTAGATATTCCCGGAACTGTATATTTCGATGAGGTACTTGATCATCTAAGCAGTTTTTATAACAGTGATGTATGTCAGTATTACGTGGTTGAATCGGAAGGAATTGTAATCGGCGGAATAGGATTTGCACCTTTTGAACATATGGAAAATACTGCCGAGCTTCAGAAACTGTATCTTACAGACAGTGCAAAAGGAAACGGTATAGGGTATAAGCTTATTGCTTTCATTGAAGAAAAGATGAGAGAGTCCGGGTTCAGAAAATCTTATCTTGAAACTCACGAAAATCTTCAGGCAGCTATTCATATATACCAGAAAAGCGGATATCTCGAGATAAAACGTCCTAAAGAAGTGGTCCACAGCACTATGAACAGATTTTTCGAAAAGGAACTTGAAAGTTTATCATAAATGATTCAAAGTTGTTGACACTCACGGTTCAACGTGCTAAAGTACCGATAAACAAATAAAACAAACCGATGACAGAGAGAAGTACTTTATCTGTAACATTATAGAGAGCCGCTGATGGTGGAATAGCGGTATGGAAGGATAGACGAATGGACTCTGGAGGGTGCTCAGAAAGATTTATTAATCAAGTATGCAGCAACGGGTTCTTCACCGTTATCAGGAAGCACATATGCTGGTATGTGAAAAGTGACCTTTATTTTTAAAGGTAATATGAGTGGTACCACGGATTTAAACATTCGCCTCATACGGAGAGTAATCTCTGTATGAGGTTTTTTAGTGTATAAGTCCAGTGTCAGGCGCTGTTAGGATTGCGAGAGTTGTGCAGCAACGAAGCAATCCGTCGGACTTATACATCTTACTTCAACCAGTATCACAATGGCTCCAGTAAAACGAATCATCACAAATTGACGTAACAAAATTGGAGGAAAACAAAATGAAGAAACAGTTAATCGCAGCATCAATGGCAACTCTTATGGCAGCATCTCTTGCAGCATGCGGATCATCAGCACCTGAAGCAACAACAAAGGCAGCCGCAGAGAGCACAGCAGCAGGAACAGAAGCAGCACCGGCAGCAGACAGCAAAGAGTACAAAGTCGGAATCGTTCTTTTCATGGATCATCCATCACTCAATCAGATAAAGGACAATGTCGCATCCGAGCTTGACAGACTTTCCGGCAGCATGGGAGTTACCTTTAATTATGCAGATTACACCTTCAACGGTCAGGGCGATGCCAGTGTACTGAATCAGATCTCAAGTGAGCTCATTTCAGACGAAGTTGACGTGATCATCCCTATCGCAACACCTGCCGCACAGGTAGTTCAGGCCGCTGTGGAAGATAAGGGAATTCCTGTAGTATTTTCAGCAGTATCTGATCCTGTAACAGCCAACCTCGTTTCTTCCATGGAAGAGCCGGGCGCTAACATCACAGGAACATCTGATGCACTTAACACAAACGCTATCATGGATCTCATGCTTGCAGTAAATCCTGACACAGACTATGTGGGTCTTCTTTACTCAAACTCAGAGGATTCTTCAAAGCAGCCTATAGCAGATGCAAAGAAATACCTCGACGAGAAGGGCATCAAGTATATCGAGAAGACAGGAACAAAGACCGATGAAGTTCAGGCTGCCGCAGACGCACTTGTGGCTGAAGGCGTTGACGCCGTATTCACACCGACCGACAACACCATCCAGCAGGCAGAGCTCGGAATCTATGAGAAGTTCCTGGATGCGAAGATCCCTCACTACGCAGGCGCAGACAGCTTCGCTCTCAACGGTGCATTCATGGGTTACGGCGTTGATTACGCAAATCTCGGAACAGCAACTGCTGACATGGTAGCTGAGATCCTTGTTGACGGAAGACCGACAGCAACATTCCCGGTTCAGACTTTTGACAACGGTATCGCAACAGTTAACACAGAGACCTGTGAGGCCCTCGGACTCAATATCGAGGATGTAAAGAAGTCCATCGGTTCTCTCTGCACTCAGATCGTTGAGACAAAGACAGAGCAGGAGTTCTCAAAGTAAATTTAAAGTAGTATAATAAATGCCAATCAGCTTCCCGGATAACACATCGGGAAGCCTTTTGTTGGTATCAGTAAGTTTTAGGAGGAAACACCATTGACTGGCTTTTTAACAGCAGGCATAGTCCGCACCGCACTTGAGGTGGGACTCATCTATTCACTTGTAGCTCTTTCTCTTTTCATCAGCTACTCGATCCTGAACATCTGTGATCTTTCCACAGACGGCTGCTACACACTCGGCTGTGCGGTAGGCGCCATCGTCACCATAGCAGGTCACCCGTTCCTTGCCATCCCGGCAGCTATGCTGGCAGGAATATGTTCCGGCTACGTAACAGCACTTCTTCAGACGAAGTTCGGCGTACAAAGCATTCTCGCAGGAATCATAGTGAACACAGGACTTTATACTGTGAATCTCGCAGTCATGGGTTTCAGTTCCAATGTCTCCATCTTCGGCACAGATACCATTTTTTCTCTCTTCAAGAATCTGAATTCATCAGGCTTCTGGAAGGACTGGTGCAACCTCATACTGCTTGCGGTTATAGTAGCTGCAGTATGTCTCCTCATTAAATGGTTTCTGGGAACAACTCTCGGTCTCTCCATCCGTGCAACAGGAGACAGCCCTGCCATGGTACGCGCTTCATCCATAAACCCGATCTTCACCATCACAGTAGGTCTCTGCTTCTCCAATGCTCTCACCGGTCTCGCAGGCTGCCTCATCGGACAGTACAACAAGACCTGTGATATCAACCTCGGAACCGGTATGGTCACCATCGCACTTGCTTCTCTGGTGATCGGTGAGACACTCCTCGGAAGAGGCAAGATGATCTTCAGGATCCTCGGCATGGTGGTAGGCTCATGCTTCTACCGTTTCATCATTTCCATCGCCCTCCGTCTCAATGTTCCGACAGAGGCCTTTAAACTGGTTTCCGCAGTTATCGTCGCCATCGCCATCGCGGCACCGAGAGCGAAGCAGCTCATTGCCTTCAAGCACAAGCAGATGACAGCCATGCAGGAAAGAAAAAGCATGAGAGGAGATAAGGCAAATGCTTAAGATAGAACACGTTTTCAAAACCTTCAATACAGGAACAGTCAACGAGAAGAAGGCTCTTACCGATCTCAACCTCGAGCTTCAGGACGGAGATTTCGCCACCATCATCGGTTCCAACGGCGCCGGTAAGTCCACCATGTTCAATGCTATCGCCGGTTCCTTCTACACTGATTCCGGCTTCATAGAGCTGGACGGTGAGGATATAACCTTTACTCCCGAGCACACCCGCAGCCGCTATATCGGACGTCTCTTTCAGGACCCGCTCATGGGAACAGCTCCTCACATGACCATCGAGGAAAACCTGTCTGTTGCATATCTTCGTGCCAGTGAACACAAGAGGGGTCTGTTCAGCCATGTTTCGAAAAGTGAAAGAGATAAATTCAGAGAGCAGCTTTCCCTTCTAGATATGGGACTTGAGAACAGAATGAATCATCCTGTAGGACTTCTTTCCGGTGGACAGCGTCAGGCACTTACACTTCTTATGGCCACTATGGTCACACCTAAGCTTCTGCTTCTCGATGAGCACACGGCAGCTCTCGATCCTTCTACAGCCGCAAAGGTGCTGGATCTTACAAAAAAGATCATCGAAGAGAACCACATAAGCTGCCTCATGGTAACACACAACATGAATCAGGCTCTGGAACTGGGAAACCGTACCCTCATGATGAACAACGGAAATATCGTTTTCGATGTAAAGGGTGAGGAACGCTCCCACATGACCATCAAGGATCTTCTGGATAAATTTGAGGAGAACGCAGGAAAGGCACTGAACAACGACAGGATCCTGCTTTCCACAAAGGAAGGTGTCTGATATATAACTGAATTCATTGCCGAAACCGTTGATCATTGATGAGAAAACTGATTATAGATAGCAGTTCAGGCGGTATATAGCATCATCGGTACAGGTATCAAAAAAGAAACGAAGCTGTCTTCGTTTCTTTTTTATTAGATTTATCTATTAATTAATTCACTTATAGTCCCCAGTATAAGCCGCAACTATATGGCTACACCACATATGTATTATTCGTATTTGAGATATGCATTTTTCTTAAATACAATATATTCATAAATATTTTTAATGTCTTTAGACATTATAGGGAGGTACAAAGTGAAAAAAAGAATTCTGGCAGCATTTGCTGCATTTGCAACATGTGTAAGTATGATATACGGCTGCGGAGCCGGAACAGTTCCCGAGTCATCCGGGAAAAACGACGGTACCATCATGTTCTGCGGTTCAACATCTCTTTATCCCATCATTTCATCCCTTGCTTCATCCTTCACTGAAGAATATGTAACCTGGGATAAGGCAGATCCATCCCTTCCGGCTTCCAATATATCCATTTACGTAGCTCCCGGCGGATCAGGCGTGGGAATAAGTGCAGTGGAAGACGGAACAGCCGATTTCGGAATGGTTGCCCGTGAAGTGAAGGACAAGGAGAAGGAAGCATTGGGCTCCGGATACAAGGAGTATGTGATTGCAAAGGATGCTCTCACAGTTTCTGTAAATGCCGAAAATCCTGTAGTCGAAAAAATGGACGGTATGGATACCGATACCATCAGAAAGATCTTTTCCGGTGAGATAAGCAAGTGGAGCGAACTGGATCCATCCCTTCCCGATGAAACTATCAATGTTTACATCCGTGACCTCTCAGGAGGTGCATATGAAGTATTCCAGAAGGCCATTATGGGCGACAGCGAGATAACCCCATCTGCAACACAGTCAGCTTCCATGACCGAGCTTGCCACAAATGTAGCCGGTGACCCCAACGGAATAGGCTATGTCGGCTTCGGAGCATACAATAAGGCCAATGCCGAAAGCCCAAGTCTTACAGCCATGAAGGTTGACGGTGTTGCTGCAGAAGAAGCCACCATACTCAGCGGAGAGTACAAGGTTCAGAGACCGGTGCTTTTCTGCACGGGCAATGACATTACCCCTATACAGCAGAAGTTCATAGATTACATATTCTCTGAGAAAGGATATGAGGTTGTTGAAAAGAACGGCTATATACCTGCATTTCAGGTAAAGTAAGACACCGGTCCACATTTGATACCAATGAAAACTTTACTTAACAGGATTTTTTATATATTTCTTTGCTTCATGACATTTTTCACCATGGCTGTGCTTGCATTTGTGATCATCTTTATCCTTAAGGAAGCTCTCCCTGTTTTCAGGGAGGTTTCCTTAATTGAATTTATTTTCGGAAATGAATGGATGCCGGTGGAAGGGATAGGAAAAGGAACGCATTTCGGTATATTCAATTTCATAGCCGCCACGGTATATGTTTCATTCCTGGCCATGCTGATCGCAGTATCCGTAGGACTTGGGGCAGCAGTCTATCTTTCATGCGTAGCCTCCTCCAGAGCAAGGACCTTCATCTATCCCTTCATAGATCTTCTTGCCGGAATACCTTCGGTGGTTTACGGATTTATAGGTCTTAATGTTCTGGTGAGATTCTTTCTCAAAACAGGAGTTCACACGGGATCCTGTGTTCTGGCTGCTGCGATCATACTGTCTGTAATGCTGCTTCCCTATCTGGTATCATCCTCAAGTGAGTCTCTTTTAAAGAGCAGGGAACTGTATCTTAAGGCCGGTACTGCTCTGGGCGTGGATAAATGGTACACCATAGCTTCCGTTATCATACCTGCATCGGGAAAAAGCCTGCTGAGGTGTATGATACTCGCTATAGGAAGAGCAATGGGAGAGACCATGGCTGTCATGATGGTGATCGGCAATGCCAACCTTTTTCCGACACTTCTCGGAAAAAGCGAATCCATAGCCGCTGTCATAGCCCTTGAAATGGGAACAGCTGTAAACGGAAGCACTCATTTTCATGCTCTTTACGCAGCAGGCTTAGTGCTTATTGTTATAATGTTAGCCATAAATTTCGGCGTGAAAAATCTTATAAAAAAGCTATGACGGGGAGTTTCAGGAGTAAGAATTGAAGATAAAAGGATTACTGATAAAGCTATGGGCATACATGGGAATAGTCATCATTTTCATGGTGACTGTTTTTTTCTTTGCCTACATTTTCCTAGAAGGACATTCCGTTATCAGCAGGGAATTCATTTTCGAAGCCCCATCCGGTATGGTACTTGGTTCAGAGGGCGGAATATTTCCGGCTATAACAGGCAGCCTTGCATTTACATTGACAGCCGTCATCATCGGTTCCGTACCGGCTGTATCCACCGCTCTTTATGTAGTATATTTCTGTAAGAAAAGCCGTATGACAGAGCTCATACATACAGTGGTACAATGCTTCTCCGGGATACCTTCCATAGTACTCGGACTGTTCTCATACAGTCTCTTCGTAAGAGACCTAAACTTCGGTAGATGTATACTTTCCGGCGGTATCGCCCTCGGCATCATGATACTTCCATTTATTGAGGTACGGGCCGAAAAGACATTCAGAGAGCTTGATCCGGCCATGGTACGATCCGCCTATGCCCTGGGATGCACAAAGACTCATACCATATGGACCATTGTTCTACCGGCATGCAGGGGCGAGCTTTTTTCCGGTATCATTCTGGGAGGGTGCTATGCCATGGGGGCAACCGCACCCATGATATTTACGGGAGCCGTGGCCTATGCCGGAAACCCTACAAGTCTTTTCAAGCCCGCCATGGCGCTGCCTCTCCATCTTTACCTTCTGGTGGCTCAGGGACACACCTCCCTTGATATGGCCTACGGAACGGCATTTGTCATGATGGCGGTCATACTTTTCAGTAATATTCTGGTGACGATATATGCACGAAGGAGACATTATACATGGAATCAGCAATAAGAACAGAAGATTTGTGCATAGTATATGGTAAAAAAACCGTGCTGCAGGGAATAACAGTTGATTTTCCGAAGAACAGTATCACATCCATCATAGGCCCTTCAGGCTGTGGCAAGACCACCCTTCTTTTATCTCTGGATGATATGATCCGGGAGGTCCCCGACGCAATGGTGTCCGGTGATGTCTATATCGGGAAGGAAAAGACATCCTCCATGCCTCAGTCGGAACTGAGAAGACGGGTTGGACTTGTGTTCCAGACACCGGTACCTTTTCCCTTTTCTGTCTATGACAATCTTACCTATGCACCTAAATACTATGGTAACCGCGACAGAAAAAATCTTGACAGGATAGTACGGGAAAAGCTTGAGATGGTAGGGCTCTATGATGAGATAAAAGATGATCTCTGGAAAAGTGCTCTCAAATTTTCGGGAGGACAGCAGCAGAGGATATGTATAGCAAGAGCACTGACTGCGGATCCCGATGTGCTTCTTCTGGATGAGCCCTGCTCCGCCCTTGATATCAAAAGCACTTCCATCATAGAGGAGACACTGAAAAAGCTGAAGGAGAAATATACCATAATCATCGTTACACATAACATTGCCCAGGCAAGAAGACTGTCTGATAAAGTTGTCTTTTTAAAAGACGGAAGGCTCATAGAAGAAGGGGATGCCGGAACATTTTTCAACTCACCGGAACACCCTGATACAAATGATTTTTTAGGAGGAGTATACGGATGATACAGATTGATATCCCGGGAAGATTCACTCTCTGTATAGAGCATCTTGTGCTTGATTATAACGGAACTGTTGCGGAGGACGGCAGTCTTATAGACGGCGTTGAGGAACGCCTCATGAAGCTGAAGGAGCTGGTGTCCGTACACATTCTGACTGCCGACACTTACGGTACAGTGCGTGAACAATGTAAACACCTTGGTGTAAGCATTGACACCTTCGAAGTAGGAGATGCCGCGGGATGTAAGGCAGAAATAGTACGTTCTCTAAACGGGAATACCATGTGTGTTGGTAACGGTTATAACGATGCACCTATGCTTGATGAAGCGAATCTTTCAGTCTGTGTCCTGGGAAAGGAGGGCACCTTTGCCGGTCTTTTATCTCATGCGGATATAGTGACCCTGAGCATTACAGACGCCCTTGATCTTCTGACCCATACGGATCGCATAAGAGCAACATTAAGAGGATGACAGGCTTCCGGTTATAAAAACAATAAATAATATGCCTTGCTGCAGGAGCCCTGTTTTGTTGTAATGGGGCTCCTGTTTTTGTATACTTAATGTATAAATGCATTGTGAAAACGACAGCGTGACAATGCGTAGAACTTATAAGTTCAATCAAGACGCAAAATCGGGAGGCGGATATGATTAAAAAGCATTTTGTCATCACCATTGACAGGCAGTATGGCTCCGGAGGACGTGTGGTAGGCAAACGTCTTGCAGAGGATTTAGGCATTCATTTTTATGACAATGACATTCTGAAGCTCACTTCAGAACGTGCAGCCATAGGAGAGCAGTATTTCCGTTTGGCAGATGAAAAAGCCGGCAACAACATTTTATATAAGATCATTGATAATCTGAAACCGGATATCAGCAGTCCAAAGCTTGACGAGAATATCGTTTCTCCTGACAATCTTTTCAGATTTCAGGCTGAAGTCATCCGTGAGATCGCGAAGAACGAATCCTGCATCATAGCAGGTCGCTGCGGAAATTACGTTCTTTCCCAGGCCGGAATGGAGGATCATGTTGACTTCTTTGTTTATGCCGATACCGAGACAAAGATCAAGCGTGCGATGGACTATGACAAGATCTCAAGAGATGAGGCCATAAAGCGCATTCAGAAGATAAACAAGGAACGTAAAGATTACCACAAGTATTATACAGGTGAGGACTGGATGTCACCGGACCGCTACGATCTTATGATCAACTCAAGCCGTATCACCTACGATGATATGGAAGTTCTTATGAAAGACTATATTCGTATGAAGGGATTCATTGACTGATGGATAAAACTGTAAAAGGTGTATTACGTCCTTTGAGAGGCACTGTAAAGGTTCCCGGGGACAAAAGTATTTCCCACCGTTCCGTTATGCTGGGAGCACTCAGCGAGGGAACCACACATGTGACAGGTTTCCTGAACGGTGCCGACTGCCTCTCTACCATTTCCTGTTTCAGAAGGATGGGCATCGAGATCGAACTTAGTGAGGATGAAACAGAAGTAACCATTCACGGAAAGGGCATAAGAGGACTAAAGAAGCCTGATGGGATCCTTGACTGCGGTAATTCCGGAACCACCACCAGACTGCTTTCCGGAATCCTCGCCGCTCAGGACTTCGATTCCGAAGTGACCGGTGACGAGAGTATACAGAAGCGTCCCATGAAGCGGATCATGAAGCCGTTATCAGAGATGGGAGCTGAAATAAGCTCTGTAAAGGGCAATGACTGTGCACCTTTGGCTATACACGGAAAAAAGCTTCACGGAATCTGTTACGAATCACCTGTTGCGAGCGCACAGGTAAAGTCCTCCATTCTCTTTGCGGGGCTCTATGCTGAGGGGGACACAACTGTTGTGGAGCCGGCATTATCACGAGACCATAGTGAACGTATGCTGAAGGCTCTCGGTGCCGATGTTTCCACCCGCATACTTCCGGACGGAAGAGCGGAGATCACCGTTTCCCACTGTGATAAGCTTACGGCTCCTGCGGAGACTCTGGAGATCCCCGGAGATATTTCATCCGCGGCTTACTTCATTTCAGCAGCACTTCTGGTACCGGGATCGGATATCGTGGTGAAAAATGTAGGCATTAACGAGACACGTGCCGGCATACTTACCGCCTACAAAAACATGGGTGCAGACATCACTCTTCTTAATGAGAGGATGTCCGGCTCCGAGGATGTTGCGGATATACATGTGAGATACACAGAAGGTCTTCACAGCACAGAGATAGGCGGGGCACTTATACCTCAGCTTATAGATGAGCTTCCGGTGATCGCCGCTGTTGCAGCAGGCGCTGAGGGTGACACTGTTATAAAGGATGCGTCAGAGCTTAAGGTAAAGGAATCCAACCGCATAGCTGTTATGGTTGAGGGGCTGAAAGCTCTCGGCATAGAAGCTTCAGAAACAGAAGATGGCATGATCATAAAGGGACAGGGCCGAAGTCTCAGGATTCAGTCAGGAGAGATCGACACCCGTAAGGATCACCGTATAGCCATGACCTTCGCGGTTCTTGCTCTTGCGGGATCGGAGAGTACCGAAGTGAAGCTTCTCGATGCAGACTGCATCAGTATTTCCTATCCGGGATTCTATGAGGATCTTGCAAGTCTCTAAAGCGGGTTATAAACAACCCGCTTTTAAATAACCAAATGTAATATCAAAAAGTTGTTGACATATAACCATGTCTCTGATAAATTATGTGAGTCGCCACAACGCGACACACAAATGGCGGATTGGTCAAGCGGTTAAGACGCAGCCCTCTCACGGCTGAATCCCGGGTTCGATTCCCGGATCC